>DATDMG010000050.1:0-20699 GCA_036518955.1 Kineosporiaceae bacterium
GTGGTGGAGGCCGGCGACAGCTGCTCGCTCATGTTCGAAGGGTATCCAGACTCCCGACCGCTACGATGGCATGGAGAATGGATACGACAAGTGAATGACCGTGGAAAAAAGGGATGACCGGTCGGGTGCCCGATCGGCTCAGAACGCCGCGGAGTGGCCCCACGCAGCCGGTACCGCTGCGCTGCGGTGAGCGGCCCCGCCCCGACCAGAAGGCCCTACGTGCCCATACCTTCATCGAGTACCCAACCTGCCGAGCCGGCAGGCCCCGAGCCCCAGCCGTCGTCCGCCGCGCCGGCAGCCCCGGAGTTCGCCGACCTGGGCGTCCAGCCCGAGATCGTCGAGGCGCTCCGGGCCGTCGGCATCACGCACGCGTTCCCGATCCAGGCGATGACCCTGCCGGTCGCGCTCACCGGTCACGACATCATCGGCCAGGCGAAGACGGGGACCGGCAAGACCCTCGGCTTCGGGCTCCCGCTGCTGCAACAGGTGGTCGGCCCCGGGGAGCCCGGGTTCGACACCCGGGAGGCGCCGGGCAGCCCGCAGGGGCTCGTCGTCGTCCCGACCCGCGAGCTGGCCATCCAGGTGGCCGGTGACCTGGACGCCGCGGCCCGGCGCCGCAGCGTCCGCGTGCTGACCGTCTACGGGGGGCGCGCCTACGAGCCGCAGATCGACGCCCTGCGCGCCGGCGTCGAGATCGTCGTCGGCACCCCCGGTCGACTGCTCGACCTGGCCCAGCAAGGGCACCTCACGCTGGTCAACGCCCGGATCGTGGTGCTCGACGAGGCCGACGAGATGCTCGACCTGGGCTTCCTGCCCGACGTCGAGCGGCTGCTCGCGCTCACCCCGGCGGGCCGGCAGACCATGGTGTTCTCGGCCACCATGCCGTCCGCGGTGGTCGGCCTGGCCCGCCGCTACCTGACCCAGCCGACGCACGTGCGCGCGGTCGACCCCGAGGACACCGGCGCCACCGTGAAGGCGGTCAAGCAGTTCGTCTACCGGGCACACGCCCTGGACAAGACCGAGATGGTCGCGCGCATCCTGCAGGCCCGAAGCCGCGGCCTGACCATGATTTTCGCCCGGACCAAGCGCACCGTCGCCAAGATCGCCGATGAGCTCGAGGAGCGGGGGTTCGCCGTCGCAGCCATCCACGGCGACCTCGGGCAGGGTGCCCGGGAGCAGGCGCTGCGGGCGTTCCGCAACGGCAAGGTCGACGTCCTGGTCGCGACGGACGTCGCCGCCCGCGGCATCGACGTCGAGGACGTCACCCACGTGATCAACTACCAGTGTCCCGAGGACGAGAAGACCTACCTGCACCGGATCGGGCGGACCGCGCGAGCGGGCAACACCGGCACCGCCATCACCTTCGTCGACTGGGACGAGGTCCACCGCTGGGGGATGATCAGCCAGGCCCTCGACCTGGGGATCCCGGAGGCGGTCGAGACGTACTCCTCGTCGCCGCACCTGTTCGGCGACCTGGACATCCCCGAAGAGGTCCGGGGGATTCTGCCCCGGACCGCCCGCACCCGCGCCGGCCTCGGCGCCGAAGCCCTGGAGGACCTCGGCGAGACCGGCCGCGGCGGACGGCGTGCGCGTTCTGCACCGGGATCCAGGCGCCGGCAGTCGAGTGCCGCCACCGAGACGGCGCAGCCGGACGACGGCGAGGCGGAGTGGCAGCCGCGCGCCGAGCGGCTGCGGCGCACCCGGCAGCGCCGCCGCACCCGCGGTGGGGTGCCGATCGGGCAGGCGGGCGACCCGGTCGAGCAGGCGGGCGACCCGATCGAAGCTGCGGACGCCGGCCAGCGTGGCGGGCAGATCCCGGCCCAACTGCGCCCAGCCGGGATCGGGGCATTGTTCCTCGAACCGGGCGCGGTGCTGCCGCCGTCCGGCCTCACCACCGGGCAGCCCGACGACGGCCCGGGCCAGGCCGCGCCGCGCCGGCGGCGTCGTCGGCGCGGAACACTCAGCGGTCCGGGCGCAGCCACCGACGAGGCCGCCGAGGACGGGGACCCGGAGGCCCCCGCGGTGTCGGCGCGGTCTGGCGCCTGAGGCGCCAGCTCCGACCGGGTGCGCCTGCTCCCCGTCAGTCGGGCGCGACCTGGACGACTGCCTTCGCCGTCCGACGGCGCCTCCCCGGGGTGATCCGCCACGCCCGCAGCAGCCCGGCGGCGACCTCCCGGTACGCCTGGGCGCCCCGGGAGGTGCGCGCCGTCTGCAGGACGGTCTGGCCGGCGGCGGGCGCCTCCGCGAACCGGATCGAGCGCGGGATGGGCGGCTCCAGCACGGGCAGGGCGTACCGCTGGGCGACATCGTCCAACACCGCCCTGGCATGCGTCGCCCGGCCGTCGAACATCGTCGGGAGCGCCCCTCGCACCACCAGGCCCGGGTTGAGCAGCCGCTGGACGTCCGCCACGGTGTCCAGCAGTTGGCCGACCCCGCGATGGCTCAGCATCTCGCACTGCAGCGGCACGAGCACCTCGTCGGCGGCGGCGAACGCGTTCAGGGTGAGCACGCCCAGCGAGGGCGAGCAGTCCAGGAGGATGACGTCGTAACGGCCGCGAATCGGCGCGAGCGCGTCGCGGAGCACGAACTCCCGGCCCTCCCGGCCGAGCAGCGCGGCCTCGGCCGTGGAGAGGTCGATGGTCGCCGGGAGCAGGTCCACCGGCGCGGGCGGTCCGTCGGCCACCCGGAGCAGCGCGTCCCCGGCGGCCGCCCGACCCACCAGGACGTCGTAAACGCTCGCCGCGACCTCGTCGGGATCGACCCCGAGCGAGAAGGTGAGGCACGACTGGGCGTCCAGATCGACGAGCAGCACCCGCAGGCCCTGCTCGGCGAACGCGGCGCCGAGCGACGCGACCGTGGTCGTCTTGGCGACGCCACCCTTCTGGTTGGCGACGGCGAGGGTCCGATTCACGGGGCCATCATCCACCTGCCGGGCTTCAGGCTGCGATCTGGCCACGGACCGGGCACTGTGGTGTGCGATGGACGACAGCAGGGGCACGGGCGCCGGTGATACCGGTCTCTTCGGTCCGAACAGCGTCACCTGGCGCGTCCACGCCGATCCGGTCATCGGGATCGCGGGCCTGCGGGCCCTGCTCCTGCAGGCCCTGCACCCGGTGGCGGTCCAGGCCCTGGACCAGCACTCGCGGTACCGGGATGATCCCTGGGGCCGAGTGGCCCGAACGGCCGAGTACGTCGGGGTCACCACCTACGGCACCACGGCGCAGGCGATGCTGGCCGGGTCGCGGGTGCGCGCCGTCCATGCCCGGATCAGCGGCCGCACCGCACAGGGCGTGCCGTACCAGGCGGACGACCCGCAGCTGCTGGCCTGGGTGCACTGCTGCCTGGTGGCCTCGTTCCTGGAGCTGGTGACCCGCGCCGGACTGCGCCTGACCGGCGCGGAGCAGGACGCCTACATCGCCGAGCAGGTCCGTTCCGCGATGCTGGTCGGCCTCGAACCCGACGAGGTGCCGCACGACCGGGGCGCCCTGCTGGACTACTTCCGGGTGATCCGCCCGGTGTTGGAGTGCACCAAAGCTGCCCGCCGCGCCGCCGGGGTGGTGGTGGCCCCGCCACTGCCCGCGCGGGTCGAGCTGGCGACGCCCGCCCGCCCGGCCTGGGCCTCGGTCGCGGGACTGGCGTTCGCCGCGCTGCCGCCGTGGGCGCGCCGGCTCTACGCGCTGCCCGAGCTGCCCGGGGCGGCCGGGCTCACCGACGCCGCGGTCACCGCCGCCCTGCGCACCCTGCGGACGACGCTGAGGGGCGTGCAGTGCGTGGTCCCGGGGCTGCGCGAGGGGCCGCACCTGAGAGCCGCCCGGGCGCGCCTGGAGCAGTAGCCGACGGCCGATGGGACGTGCCACGTCACCGGGTCGGCGCCGGCCGGACGGGCTGCCCACCCGGGTGACGCGCCGCAGGCGGCGGTCAGCCAGGCGGCACGACCGCCGCCCACGGCTCGGCGTCCGGTGCCGCCTCGCGGCCCTGCGGACAGTGCCGGCGGAAGTCGCACCAGGAGCACCTCCGGGACGGCCGGGGCGGGAACGCGTCGTCGCCGGTCCGGCCGGCGCCGAACGCGGCGTCGGCGCGGGCGGCGTCGTGGGCGATGGACTCCGCCTCGGCCACCTTGCGCGCGAGCGAGGCCGGTGTGTGGTCGTGCGCCGCGACGGTTCCGGTCGGGAGGTGGTGGAGCTCGACCCGGAAGCACTCGCGGCGCAACGTCCGCGCGGCGGCGACGGCGTAGAGCCCGAGCGCCAGACTGCCGCGCGCGTCGTCGTCCGCGGGCGGACGCCGCCCGGTCTTGTAGTCGACGACGACCAGACGCCCCGCACGGTCGACGTCGATCCGGTCCACCCGCCCCGACAGCGCGAGCCGCTCGGTCGGGGTGGCCACGGTTCGCTCGACGCCGAGCGGCTCGGCGGCGGGATCGACCCGCAGCAGGTACTCCTCGACCCAACCGGCGGCCTGCTCGCGGACCGCTGCGGACTGCTCCGGCCCGGAGAACCCCTCGGTCAGCCACCGCTTGCGCACCAGGTCGACGCCGCGGCCGGGCTGCCGCTGCGGGAACGGCAGCGACCACCAGTCCGCCAGGGCGGAGTGCACCGCGGCGCCGAGGCTGTTGTGCGCCCAGGGCGCCCCCTTCGGCGGAGCCGGCCGGTCCAGGTAGGTGAACCGGTAGCGGCGAGGGCAGTCCAGCCAGGTCGCCAGCCGCGTCGGGGTGCAGGCGTAGAGCCGCTGCGGCATGCCCGGCAGCTCGGCCTGGGCTGCCGGGCCCGGTCCCTGCGTCGCCCTCACCCCACGACTCTCCCATGCCGGCCACCGGTGACGTGTCCGGGTCAGCGGACGGGTGCCGCCAGCAGCTCCCGGTAGACGTCCGGCTCGGTCAGCTGGTCACCGAGCCGATGTGCCCGGCCGGAGCCGTGGTAATCGCTCGCCCCGGTGACCAGAAGACCCAGCTCTCGGGCGAGGCCGCGCAGGTGGTCGCGCTCGGCCGGGGTGTGGTCGGGGTGGTCGGCCTCGAGGGCCGCCAACCCGGCGTCCGCCAGCCGGGCGATGCCGCCGTCCGTCACCACCCGGCCGCGACGGGCCGCGCACGGGTGCGCCATCACCGGGACGCCGCCGGCGGCACGGACGGCGCGGACGGCCGCCGCCGCATCCGGCGCCCGGTGGCTCACGTGGTAGCGGGAGCCGGGGTGCAGGATGCGCGCGAACGCCTCGTCGCGGTCCGCGACGTGGCCGCGGGCGACCAGCGCATCGGCCAGGTGGGGGCGTCCGACGGTCGCTCCGGACGGGACTCGGGCCACCACGTCGTCCCAGGTCAGCAAGTAGTCCTCGGCGATCCGCTCGACCATCCGGCGGGCTCGGCGCAGCCGGTCCTCGCGGGTCGCCGCGAGCTGGCCGGCGAGGCCGGCGTGGGCCGGGTCCACCCGGTAGCCGAGCAGGTGCACGCTGATGCCGTCCAGCCGGCAGGAGATCTCGACCCCCGGGATCACCTCGACGGCCAGGTCGCGGCCGGCGGCCATCGCCTCCGCCCAGCCCGAGGTGGAGTCATGATCGGTGAGCGCGACGACGTCCAGCCCCGCCGCGGCGGCCGCGGCGACCAGCTCCGCGGGGCGGTCGGTCCCGTCCGAGGCGGTCGAATGGGTGTGCAGGTCGATGCGCATCCGCACAGGCTAGGCGGGCACGCTGCGCGCGCGGGCGGGCGCGTCAGTCGAGCCGCGGCGAGAGGGCGCCGTAGGGCATGTCCGGAAGCGGATCGATGTCCCGCAGGTCGCGCAGTTCGAACTGCTCGAGCAGCACGGCGAGCGCGGTCTGCGGCCAGGCGATGGCCCACAGCCAGACACCCGCCGCCTCACCCACGTAGGCCGCCAGGCCGTCGGTGTCGAGCGCCCACAGCGGGGTGTCGTGCCCGCCGACCGTCAGCTTCAGGTGCGGCGCGCCCTGGCTGTCGACGTCCCCGGGATCCAATCCGTCCATCCCGGCGAGCCGTTCGGCGAGCCCCACCCCGGGCTGCTCGCTGACGACCAGCAGGTCGGCGGACAACGGGTCCGTCGGCTCGACGATCAGCGGGTTCGGCCCGGAGCAGGCGACGACGGTGGCCACCGGGCCGCTGTGGTCGTCACCGGCGACCCGGACGCCGGACACCAGCCAGCCCGCCGGCAACGGCCACGGGAGCCACAGCGGCACCTGGGAGCGCAGCCCGAGCTGACGCAGCGCCTCCGGGGTGGCGGTGATCGGTGGGTGCAGGGGTGCGACACCACCGTGGATCGGGCAGGTCCACGAATCGGACCAGAGCCCTGGGGGTCTGACGTCGTCTCCGCAGCGCGGACAGGTGAGGTGGGCGCCCACCCCATGACGGTCCCGCTCCGGGGGCGCCCGGTCAAGGGACCCGAGGACCCGGGTCCCTCCGGCCGGTCACCAGCCGGCAGTCCCGCCCCAGCGGTCCCACCGCTGGGGTCCGGCCAGGGCCGGACGTTGATCAGCCGGCTGCTCCGCCCGCCGATGCGCGGCCGGGCGAGCGGGTGGCCGGTGTGGTTAGGCTGCCGCCGTGACCCGACCGGCCGAGCCTCTGATCCCCTGCGTGGGGGCCGTCGTCCACGACGACGCCGGGCGACTCCTGCTGATCCGCCGCGGGCGGCCGCCGGCGCTGGGCGCATGGTCGCTGCCCGGTGGTCGGGTCGAGCCGGGCGAGGACGACGCCACCGCCGTCGTCCGAGAAGTCGCCGAGGAGACCGGGCTGGACGTGGTGCCGGGGCCGGTCGCCGGGGTGGTGACGCGCGCGGCCCCCGGCGGCGGCACCTACCTGATCACCGATCTCGTCTGCCGGACCGTCGGCGGCACCCTGCGGGCGGGGGACGACGCGACCCAGGCCGGCTGGTTCTCCCGAACCGACCTGGCCGGGGTCGAGCTGGCGCCCGGCCTGGCGCAGGCGCTCACCGAGTGGGGCCTGATGCCCGGCCAGCCCTGACGCCGGCGGCGCCCAGGTGCTCAGCCAGCAGGTGCTCGACCACCCGTGGTGCCCATCTCCGTCGGCCTGGCTGCGACGACACCACGAACCACGCGGCGGAGGATCAGTCCGGCTGCGGTTCCGGCCGACCCGGCTGCTCGCCGCCGCGGGCGTCGAGGTAGCTCTGCTTGGGCACCATGACCTTGCGCCGGAAGACGCAGACCACCGTGCCGTCCTGCTTGTAGCCGCGGGTCTGGACGTAGACCACTCCGCGGTCGTCCTTCGACGTGGACTCCCACTTGTCGAGCACCGTCGTCTCGCCGTAGATGGTGTCGCCGTGGAAGGTCGGCGCGATGTGGCGCAGCGACTCGACCTCCAGGTTGGCGATCGCCTTGCCGGAGACGTCGGGCACCGACATCCCGAGCAGCACGGAGTAGATCAGGTTCCCGACCACGACGTTCCGCCTGAACTGGGTCGTGGTCTCGGCGTAGTTGGCGTCGAGGTGCAGCGGGTGGTGGTTCATCGTGATCAGGCAGAAGAGGTGGTCGTCCGACTCGGTGATGGTCTTGCCCGGCCAGTGCCGGTAGACCGCGCCGACCTCGAACTCCTCGTACGACCGCCCGAACTGCATCCCGGACCTCCTCGTCGCGCCGGCATCACGCGGCCCTCGCGTCATCCTGCCCGGTGCGGCCGGGCGCCTCCCAGCGGCGTGCGCGTGGGGTACCTCACGCTGCGCCGACGGCACGGGAGGAAGCCCGGCTGCGGGAATGGGACCATGGGGGCATGACTGCGGACGCGAAGAGCTCCCCCGACCCCGCAGCCCGTTCCGCGGTGCCGCCGCCGGACTCGGGCCACCGGCAGCGCCCGTCCTCGCCGGCCTTCCGCGCGTTCATCGCCGAGGGGTGGGCGGACCGGCCCGCCGACCGGCCCCACCCGCTGCCGGCGACCCGGTGGACGCCGGCCCGCCGGGCCGCGATCTCGGCGCGGTTCCCGGGCGAGCGGCTGGTCGTCCCCGCCGGCGTCCTGCGCGTCCGCAGCAACGACACCGACTACCGCTTCCGCCCGCACTCCGCGTTCGCCCACCTCACCGGTCTGGGGACCGACCGCGAGCCGGACGCCGTCCTGGTACTCGAGCCGCGCCGCGGCGACCGGGCGGCGGGGGACGGTGGTCGGGGCGACGGCGGGCACGACGCCGTCCTGTACTACCGGCCGCGGGCCGAGCGCGACACCGAGGAGTTCTACGCCAGCGCCCGGTACGGGGAACTCTGGGTCGGCGCCCGGCGGAGCCTGGCCGAACTGACCGCCGAGACCGAGCTCGAGACCCGCCACCTCGACGAGGTGATCGACGCGATCACCAAGGACGTCGGCGGCGGCGAGGGTGAGGTCGCCGTCCGTGTCGTGCGCGAGTCCGACCCGGCCGTGGACGTCGCCGTCGACGCGGCCCGCGCCGCCGCCGGCCTGGACGCCGAGGCCGCGGTCAGCGCGGACCGGGAACTGCTGCAGGTCCTGTCGGAGCTCCGGCTCGTCAAGGACGCGTACGAGATCGAGCAGCTACGACGGGCGGTGGAGGTCACCGCCCGAGGGTTCGCGGACATCGTCCGGGAGCTGCCCCGCGCGGTCGGGCACCCCCGGGGCGAGCGGGTCGTCGAGCGCGCTTTCGAGAGCCGGGCCCGCCAGGAGGGCAACGGGGTCGGCTACGACACGATCGCCGCGGCGGGGCCGCACGCCTGCACCCTGCACTGGATCCGCAACGACGGCCCGGTGCGCGAGGGCGACCTGGTCCTGGTCGACGCCGGGGTCGAGGTGGACAGCCTGTACACCGCGGACGTCACCCGCACCCTGCCCGTCTCGGGCCGGTTCACGCCGGCGCAGCGGGAGGTCTACGAGGCGGTCCTGGAGGCGGCGGACGCGGCGTTCGCCCTCGCCCGGCCCGGCACCACGTTCCGGGAGCTGCACGAGGCGGCGATGCAGGTCATCGCCCGGCGGATCGGGGAGTGGGGACTGCTGCCCGGCACGGTGGAGGAGACGCTGGGCGACCAGGGGCAGTTCCACCGCCGGTGGATGATCCACGGCACGAGCCACCACCTGGGCATCGACGTCCACGACTGTGCGCAGGCCCGGCGCGAGATGTACCTGGACGCCGAGCTGCGCCCGGGCATGGTCTTCACGATCGAGCCGGGCCTGTACTTCCTGCCGGACGACCTGAAGGCCCCCGAGGCCTTCCGCGGGATCGGCGTCCGGATCGAGGACGACGTGATGGTCACCGACGAGGGCTGCGAGAACCTGTCCGCCGCGCTGCCGCGCACGGTGCCCGAGATCGAGGCGTGGATGGCGGGCCTGCGGGGCTGACCGACGCCGACCGTCCGGTCAGCCCGGCCCGGTACGGCCGGGGGTGGGCGGTCCGCCCAGGGTGCCCGGGATGCCCGGCGTGCCCGGGATGAGCTCGCTGAGCGCGGCGAACCGGTAGCCGTCGGCCTGCCAACGGCCCAGAGCCTGCGGCAGCACGCCGAGCTCGGCGCGGCGGCGGATCAGCAGGTCGCCGTCGGGCGATCCGCTGAACGACGAGCGGCCGATCCCGTCGTGCAGGTCGACGACGGCTCCGGGGTGCAGCGCGGTGGTGAGGTGCCGCAGCACCCCGGCGCCGTCGGCGTCCGCGGCATCGCCCCGGGCGACGGACCACAGCGCCAGGTCCAGGCCGGCCTCCCGGGCGGCCAGCAGGGTCGCGGTGGTGACCTCACCACGCGGAGGCCGGAGCCACCGCGGCCGGGCGCCGGTGACCCGCTCGATCACGTCGCTGCCCCGGAGCACCGCCTCGCGCACCTGGTCGCGGTCCCGGACGGCGGCGCTGTAGTGGTCGTAGGTGTGGTTGCCGAGTTCGTGACCGGCGTCCCGGACGCGACGCAGCAGGTCCGGATGGCGCTCCGCGAGCGCGCCGATCACGAAGAAGGTGGCCCGGACCCCGGCCCCGGCGAGGAGGTCCAGCAGATGACCGGTGAACTGCTCGGTGGGTCCGTCGTCGAAGGTGAGCGCCACCACCCGGCCCACCGCGACGTCCCCGGACCACCAGGTGCGCACCGCGCCCGGCACGTCCGCCGGGCTGATCGTGGACGCCCAGCTCTGCCGCGTCGCCCTGACCTGCAGCGCGCCCAACCCGGCGGCCGCGGAGCCGCCGAGGGCGGCACCGGCCACCGCGGTCCCGGTGCGGCCGAGGAACCGGCGCCTGTCCACCGGCCCAGGATAGGGACGCCGTGCCGTACCGTGGTCCGGCGACAGCTGGATCAGGGCGGGGGCGATGCCGAGGACCGCGGGTGCGACCGGCCGGCGTCGTGCCGCCGTGGGCGCCGTCGCCGTCGCCGTCGCCTGCGCCCTGGCCGTCGGCCGGTGGTGGCCGGGGCCACCCCGGTGGATCCCGCTCGAGCGCGCCGCCGCCGACCGGGTCGCGGCCCAGGTCACCGGCCTCGAGCCGTGGCTGCACAGCGGGGGCCCGCTGCCCGGCGCCGGAACCCCGTACGCAGGGCTCGCGGCGCGGGCGCTGGCGGACCTGCGCGCGCTCACCACCCCGGCCGGCGGGGCCACCGCCGGGCCGGCGGGTGCGTGGCGGTACGTGTGGCCCCGGGACGCCTCGTTCGTCGCCGTCGCGCTGGCCGTCGCGGGCCACCGCGACGATGCCGTCGCCGTCCTGCGCCACCTGGCGCGGCTGCCGCTCGAGCCGACCGGCTTCCAGGCGCGCTACCTCCCGGACGGCAGTGGCGCCGTGCCGGACCAACGGGGCATCGAGGCGGACGGCGTCGGCTGGGTGCTGTGGGCCGCCGACCAGGTGAGCGCGACCACCCCCGATCCGGCCTCCGTCGTGGCCACCCTGACCCCGCTCGTCGACCGGTGCGCCGCCGTCGCGCACCGGATCACGGACGACGGCCGGTCGCTGCCGCCGCCGTCCCGGGACTACTGGGAGGTCCGGGAACGGCGCGTCACGCTCGGCACCGCCGCGCCGCTGCTGGCAGGCCTGTCCGCCGCCGCCCGCCTGCACCGGATCGCCGGCCGCACCGCGGACGCCGCCCAGGACACGGTCGCCGCAGCCCGGCTCGCCGGCCTGGTCCGGAGCCAGTTCGGGCCGAGGTACGGGCGGCACCGCGGCGATCGGCACCGCGACGCAGCGATCGCGTTCCTGCTGCCGCCGTTCGTCCCCGGCCCCCCGGACCCGGCGCTGCTGCACGCGTGGGCCGCCGTCCAGACCACGACGCTGCGCCCGGCCGGAGGCCTGGCCCCGGGCGAGGCCTGGCCGGACGACGGGATCTCCTGGACGCCGGAGACCGCGGCCTTCGCGGTGACCGCCGCCGCGCTGGGCCGCCGCCCGGTGGCCGAGCATTGGCTCGGCTGGCTCGCCGCGCACCGCACCCCG
Source organism: Kineosporiaceae bacterium (assembly GCA_036518955.1). GTDB lineage: Bacteria > Actinomycetota > Actinomycetes > Actinomycetales > Kineosporiaceae > DATDMG01. The sequence continues at coordinate 11,337 of DATDMG010000050.1, forward strand.
GACGGGGCGGTGCCGGAGAAGGTCCTCGCGGACGGCGCCCCGGCCGCGGTCGCCCCGCTCGCCTGGACGGACGCCGAGATCGTGCTCGCCGTCGTCCTGCTCGGCCGCGCCGAGGCGGGATGATCGGGGGATGTCGAACCGGCGGTGGGGTGCGCTCACGGACGTCCCCGGGGTCGCGGTGGGCCATGCGCAGCGCGTGGGCGGCGGCTGGCTGAGCGGCGTCACGGCGGTGCTGCCGCCTCCGGGCACGACCGGCGGGGTCGACGTCCGGGGCGGCGGGCCGGCGACCCGGGAGACCGACGCGCTGGCGCCGTCCACGCTCGTCCCGACGGTGGACGCCGTGTGCCTGACCGGCGGCAGCGCCTACGGCCTCGCGGCGGCGGACGGCGTGATGCGCTGGTGCGAGGAGCACGGCCGCGGCTTCCCGGTGGGGCCGCCGTCCGACCCGTGCAGCCTGCTGGTCCCGATCGTGCCGGCCGCGGCGATCTTCGACCTGGGGCGGGGCGGGGATCTGTCCCGCCGTCCGGACGCCGACCTCGGGTACGCCGCGGCGGCCGCCGCTGTCGGCGGGTCGGTCGGCGGGTCGGCCGGCGGGTCGGTCGGTGCCGGGACCGGGGCGCTCGCCGCGTTCCGGGCGCTGGCCGGAGGTGTCGGGGAGGCGTCCGTCCGGCTCACCGTGGCGGGCGGCGTCGTCACGGTCGGGGCCCTGGTGGTGCTCAACCCGGCCGGCTCACCCGTCGACCCGCTGGACGGCGGGCTGCTCGGCCGGGCGTTCGTGCCGCCGGGGCGCTCCCGCCCCGGTACCCCGCCGGCGGAGCAGGCGGACGCTCTCCTTGCCCACCTCACCCGGTACCGGCCCGACCGACCGCCGCCGGCGGAGCGGCCCGCGCCGGGGGCACCGCTGGGCGCATCGGCACCGCGCTCGGCCACCACCCTGGCCGTGGTCGCCACGGACGCCGCACTGGACCCGGCAGCGGCGTCCCGCACCGCCGCGGCCGGGCACGACGGGTTGGCCCGTGCGCTGGTGCCGGCGCACACCCTGCTGGACGGCGACACGGTCTTCACGCTCGCCACCGGCGCCGTCCCGCTGGGGCCGCTCGACGTGGTGGCGGTACAGGCCGCCGCGGCGGACGCCGTCCTGCTGGCGGTGCTCGACGCCGTGCTGGCGGCCTCGGGCCGCCGGACCCCGGCCGTCGACGTCCCGGCCTACCGGGACCTGTGCCCGGGTGGGGGCTGCTGAACGGTCAGCCGCGGTCGTCCGTGTCGACCCGGCCCTCCCGCTGTGCCTGCTCGCGCTCCACCGCCTGCTCGCGCTCCCGGCGCTCCCGTTCGAGCCGCTCGCGACGCTGCCGTTCGATGGCCTCGCCGTAGGTCAGGCCTGGCTCATCGGGCGCGCCGACCACCCCCGGCTGGGCGAGGGCCCCGGGCTCGCCGGGCTCCACGCCGCCGTACGGTGGCTGCTCGGGAGCGCTCCCGACCCCCACGGGCCACCCCGGCGTGCCGGAGCCAGGGCCGTAGGGGATGCCGGTGTGGCCCGTGCCGTCGACGCCCGGTCCGGCGGGCGGCTCGCCGGACCGGGCGCCACGGCCGGTCCCGCCCGGCAACTGCTGCAGCAGGTGGCGGGCAGCTCCGGCCTGCTCCGCCAGGCACAGGACGGCGTACTCGCTGGCCACGATCTGGCTGGTCGAGGTGAAGTCCCGCCGCCCCCCGGTCAGGGCGTACGAGATCACCCCGAACAGGATGCCGAAGGCTGCCCCGAAGAGCGGCGCGGCGAGCAGCGCGGCGTCCGTGCCGCCGAACAGCGACAGGACCAGCCCGACGAACAGCCCGAACCAGGCGCCGGACAGCGCCCCGGCGAGCGCCACCCTCGGGTAGGTGAGCCGGCCGGTGACCCGCTCCACCATCTGCAGCCCGGTGCCGACGATCGTCACGAACTGCACCGGGAAGTGATGGTCCGAGAGGTAGTCGACCGCCCGCTGCGCCTCCAGGTAGGTGTCGTACCGCGCGATCGGCTCACCGCGTGGCGGCAGCGGGACACGAGCGGCCGGCTGCCCGGGCAACGGTCCGAAGTTCGACATGACGCCATCTTCGCGCAGGTTGGCACCGAAGGCGCCCGCGCCGGTCTGAGAGATCGCTGAGACGTCGCTCCGTCACGCTCAATACACCCAGACGGTGCCTCGCACCGGCAACAGGTCGTCGGACCAGATCATGTCCATGGCCGGCAGGCTCACCCGCACGCATCCATGGGACGCGGGGAACGGAGGGACCGACGGGTAACCGTGGACGGCGATCCCGCCATTGAAGTACCGCGGCCGGTAGAGGTGACCCAGCGGCGAGGTGTCCCAGCCGTCGACCGACCGGAACACGCGGTAATGCCCGGGCGGTGTCACCGCATGGCCCCGCCCGCCGCCCGGCGTCTGGTAGTACTCGCCGGATCCGGTCGAGACGTTCAGGACCGTGCTGACCCTGCCGGCGTCCACGATGAGCAGGACCTGGCGGGCCAGGTCGATCTCGACGACGTGACCGCTGGAGCTGCGCGCACGCGGGCGGACGCCGGCGTCCAGGGCGGCGCGGGTGCGTGGCCCGGCGACTGCGTCCCGGTCGAGACCGGCGACCTTCTGCAGCGCGGTGACCGCCTGGGCGGTGACCTCGCCGTACCGACCGTCGGGGGTGCCGGCCCAGTAGCCGAGCGCGGCCAGCCGCTGCTGGAGGGCGAGCACCTGCGGTCCGGAGTCCCCCGGGCGGAGCAACCCCGCGACCCCGGTCATGGGCAACCCGGTCGAGGCACCGGCAGACGGTGTGGCCCCACCGGAGCTCTCCCAGGCGACCGGCACCCAGATCTCCGTGCCGGTCGCGGCCCCCGGCGGGGGCGACGCGGAACCGCGCACTCCCCCACCCCCGCAGGCCCCGGCGGACCCCAGCAGCAACACACCGGCCATGGCCGCCGCCCAGCGGGCAGGACACGCTCGACGACCCCCCCACCGCTGCCCGTCACTCCGCACTCCGTCACGCCGCATGGCAACCCCCTGTGCTCGACCCACCCTGAAGACGCGGAGAGGAGCAGCAAGGTTGCAGCCAGTAGGCACCGGATCTCGCCGCCGACGCGATCCGGCCACGTAGCGCGACGCCCGCCGGGACGACCGGCGTCACGCCCTCAGCGCGTAGTCCTCCAGCAGACGCCGGCCGATGATCATGCGCTGGACGTCGGCCGTCCCCTCGCCGATGAGGAGCATCGGAGCTTCCCGGTAGAGGCGTTCGATCTCGTACTCCTTGGAGTACCCGTAACCGCCGTGGATGCGGAAGGAATCCTCCACGACGTCGCGGCAGTACTCGCTCGCCAGGTACTTGGCCATGCCCGCCTCGAGGTCGTTGCGCTCGCCGGCGTCCTTCGTCCGGGCCGCCATGACCATCATCTGGTGCGCCGCCTCGACCTTGGTCGCCATCTCGGCGAGCCGGAACAGCACCGCCTGATGCTCGGCGATCTTCTTGCCGAACGACTCGCGCTGCTGGGCGTACGCCACCCCGAGCTCGAAGGCCCGCATCGCCAGGCCGCAGGCGCGGGCCGCGACGTTCACCCGGCCGACCTCGACGCCGTCCATCATCTGGTAGAAACCGCGCCCGGGCGTCCCGCCGAGAATCTGGACGTCGGTGGTGGCGTAGTTGTCGAAGACCAGCTCGGTGGTGTCGACCCCCTTGTACCCCATTTTCTCGATCTTTCCGGGCACGAGCAGGCCGGGTGCCGTCTCGCCGAAGCCGGTACCTTTGTCGACCAGGAAGGTGGTCATGTTCTTGTAGACGCTCTGCGCGCCGAGATCGGTCTTGACCAGGGTCGCGACGAGATTGCAGGAGCCGCCGTTCGTGAGCCACATCTTCTGGCCGTTGATGGTCCACGAACCATCACCGGTGGCAACCGCCTTGGTCCGGATCGCGGACACGTCGGAACCGCAGTGGGGTTCGGACATCGAGAAGCCGCCGCGCACCTCACCCACCGCCATCTTCGGTAGGTAACGCCGCTTCTGCTCCTCGGTCCCGTGCTGAAGGATCATGTACGCGACGATGAAGTGGGTGTTGATGATTCCGGAGACGCTCATCCAACCGCGAGCGATCTCCTCGACGACCAGCGCGTACGTCAGCAGCGACTCACCCAGCCCGCCGTACTCCTGCGGGATCATCAGCCCGAAGACGCCCATCTCCTTCATGCCCTCGACGATCGCCGTGGGGTATTCATCCTTGTGCTCCAGGTCGGTGGCGACCGGGATGATCTGTTCGTCCACGAACTCCCGCACCGCCGCGAGGATCTCCCGCTGGTCGTCGGTGAGCCCGTCCGTGTGCCGCAGACGTCCCATCCCAGCTCACACTCCTTCGTCGCCGCCGTCTCTGGACCAGCCCGGGACCGGCGTGGCCAAAAGTGTGGGCGGACGGCGACGCCACCGCACCCCCACCGACTGTGACGCCGACCACCACCACTTTCTTCATTAAAAAAATCCACTTTACGACGTGGTCCACATGGTGGACAGCCCGTTGACCATCCTGATTTACGCTCAGTAACGTTTCCGGAAAGCCATCCAGAGCGGCCGAGAGACCTGGCTCGTCGACGCCGCAGCAACCACCGCCCTCCGCGGAATAGAGCGAGGGCCGGCCGGTGCTACTGCCAGGAGCGATGGAGGGATAGTCCGTGGAGCACTCCGGCCTGGTTCGAGCGGTCGACGAGCTGAGACTCGTGCGCCGTCACCACGTCGACCTGTTGCGGACGGCGAGCGCGGTCTGTCGGGCCTGACACCTTCCGGTCACGGTTCACGAGCGCTTGCGGGCGCCGACGGCGGTGCGCCGAGCGTGACCTTCCGGACGGCCCCGGACGCCGTCCCTGCGGATCTCCACCCCGTGTGACGCGGCACCAGCCCGGCCCCAGCCCGCCCGCAGGCGGCGGGGAGGCGCTTCCCGCGCCCGAAAGGACAGACAGCGTGAGCACCCAGACGAATCATCCACCGGCGGGCGCCGACCGAGCGGGTGACGGCCCCGCGGAGGCCGCCGGCCCTCGCGGCGCCTCCCCGGCCGCGGCCCGCGGCCGACGACCGGCCCGACCCGAGGGCCAGTGGGCCCTGGGCCACCGGGAACCGCTGAACGCCAACGAACGCTGGAAGAGCGACCAGGGCGGTCTCGCCGTCCGGGAGCGGGTCGAGGGCAGCTACGCCCGCGAGGGCTTCGGGTCGATCGACCCGATCGACCTTCGGGGCCGGTTGCGCTGGTGGGGCCTGTACACCCAGCGCCGGCCGGGGATCGACGGCGGGCGGACGGCGACGCTGGAGCCGGAGGAACTCGAGGACGAGTACTTCATGCTCCGCGTCCGGATCGACGGCGGGGCCGTCAGCCTGCGGCAGCTCCGCGTGCTCGCCGAGATCTCGACGCGGTACGCCCGCGGGACCGCGGACATCACCGACCGGCAGAACCTGCAGTTCCACTGGATCCGGATCGAGGACGTGCCGACGATCTGGGCCGAGCTGGAGGCCGTGGGCCTGCGGACCACCGAGGCCTGCGGCGACACCCCGCGGGTGGTCCTCGGGTCGCCGGTCGCCGGGATCGCCTTCGACGAGATCATCGACGGCACCCCGGCCATCCAGGAGATCCAGCGCCGCTACATCGGCGATCCGAGCCTGGCCAACCTCCCGCGCAAGTTCAAGACCGCGATCTCCGGCAGCCCGCACCAGGACGTCGCCCACGAGATCCACGACGTCGCCTTCGTCGGCATCAACCACCCCGAACACGGGCCGGGGTTCGACCTGTGGGTGGGCGGAGGGCTCTCCACGAACCCGATGCTCGCCCAGCGGCTGGGCGCCTTCGTCCCGCTCGAGGACGTCGCCGAGGTGTGGTTCGGCGTCATCCGGGTGTTCCGGGACTACGGGTACCGGCGGCTGCGGAACCGGGCCCGGCTGAAGTTCCTGGTGGCGGACTGGGGTGCGGAGAAGTTCCGCGAGGTCCTCGAGACCGAGTACCTCGGGCGGCGCTTGCAGGACAGCCCTCCGCCGCCCCCGCCGCCGCTCGGTCGGCGCGACCACGTCGGCGTCCACAAGCAGCGCCGCGGCCGCTTCTACGTCGGCGCGGCGCCGACCGTCGGCCGGATCAGCGGGCAGGTCCTGCACGGCCTGGCGGACGCCGTCGAGCGGGCGGGGAGCGACCGGATCCGGTTCACGCCCGAGCAGAAGGTGATCGTGCTCGACGTCGAGGCGCCGAAGGTGGCGGACCTCCTCGACGAACTCGACCTGCTGGGCCTGTCCGCCCATGCCTCGACGTTCCGGCGCGGGACGATGGCGTGCACCGGGATCGAGTACTGCAAACTGGCCATCGTCGAGACCAAGGCCACCGCCGCCCATCTGGTCGACGAGCTGGAGAAGCGCTTCTCCGACGTCCCGGGCCTGTTCACGGCCGACGCGCCCGGCCTGACGATCCACGTCAACGGGTGCCCGAACTCGTGCGCTCGGGCGCAGACCGCCGATATCGGGCTGAAAGGCGTGCAACTGCCCGACCCGGCCGACCCGGCCGGCCCGACCGTCGAGGGTTTCCAGATCCACCTCGGCGGCGGTCTCGGCGTCCATGCCGGCTTCGGGCGCAAACTGCGCGGCCTCAAGACGACCAGCACCGACCTGCCCGATTACGTCGAGCGCGTCGTCCGCCGCTGGCTGGCCCAGCGCACGGACGGCGAGGCCTTCGCCGACTGGGTCGCCCGCGCCGGCGAGGCGGACCTGCAGTGACCGAGGGCTCGACGCGCATCGTCCCGTACGTGTGCCCGTTCTGCGGTGAGGAGGACCTGCGGCCCGCCGATCACGACGGGACGCCGGTCTGGCACTGCCGCAGCTGTCTGCGCCTGTTCTCGCTGACCTTCCACGGCCTGGCGCCCGCGGCGTCGCGCCCGCCCTCCGCCGATCCACGCACGCGTTCCACCGACTGGAGTGACACCTGATGATCGGACCGTTGCTGTCCCGCCCCGAGGATGTCGCCGCCGCCCTGGAGACCGACCCGGTGGCGTTCGCGGCGGAGGCGGACGCCGTCCTCGACGGCGCCGACCCGCTGACCGTCCTCGGCTGGGCCGGTCGAGCCTTCGGCCGCGACCTCGCGGTGACCGCCGCGATGGGTGACACCGTGCTGGCCCATCTGGCGTCCCGGGCCGTTCCGGGCGTGCACCTGCTCTTCGTCGACACCGGCTACCACTTCGCCGAGACGATCGGCACGGTGGACGCCGTCGCCGCCAGCTATCCGGTACGGCTGCTGACGATCCGGCCACGGGAGTCGGTCGCCGAGCACGAGGCCGCCCGCGGCCTCCTGCATCGCACCGACCCCGACGCGTGCTGCGCCCTGCGCAAGGTCGCGCCGCTGAACAACGCGCTGCGCGGGTACCGGGCGTGGGCGACCGGGCTGCGCCGCGACGAGTCCCCCACCCGTGCCGGCACCCCGACGGTCGCCTGGGACGCCGGGCGCGGCGTGCTCAAGCTCGCCCCGATCGCGACCTGGACGGACGACGATGTCGACACCTACCTCGCGGAGCATCCGGACGTGTTGCTGAACCCGCTGCTGCAGGCGGGTTACACCTCGATCGGCTGCGCGCCGTGCACGCGCGCGGCGCGCCCCGGCGAGGACGGGCGGGCGGGCCGCTGGGCCGGCCGGGCCAAGACGGAGTGCGGTCTGCACCTGTAGCCACCCGCGGTCGCCGGGCCGCTGCCGCAACCGCTCAGCCGTGAGCGCACAAAAGCCGTGATCGGACGTCGGCCGGGCGCTAGCCTGACCGGGACTCAGGCCGGCCCGGGAGACCTCTACGTGCACGCACTCGGCATCGACGTGGGAACGACTCGCACCTCGGCGGCGAGTTGGCGCGACGGGCGGGTCGACGTCCTCCCGCTCGGCCGGGAAACACCCTGGGTGCCCACCGTCGCCCTGCTCACCCAGGACGACACGCTCCTGGTCGGCGAGCCGGCGAAGGCTGCCAGCCCCGGCGCCCCGGACCGCTCCGCCTGGGAGTTCACCCGGCGCTTCGGGGACGCCCTGGGCCTGCTCATGGCCGGCCGGCAGGTGGGGGCGGACTGGCTGGTCACCCGGATGCTGCAGTGGGTGCTCGCCGCCGCGGCCGACCAGGTGGGCGAGGAGCCGGGGCACGTGGCGGTGACCGTGGCGGGCAGCTGGCGGGACCACCGGGTGGACCTGCTCCGGCAGGTGTCCGTCCGGGCCGGGATCCCGGCGAACCGGCTGACGCTCGTCCCCGTGCCGATCGCGGCCTGGATGGGCACCGTGGACCGGCACCCGCCGGACCCCGGGACGCTGCTCGGCGTCTACGACCTCGGCGGCGCCACCTTCGAGGCCAGCCTGCTGCGCGTGGTGCCGACGGGACTGGAGTTGGTCGGCACGTCGCTGAGCTCGAGCCAGTTGGCGGGCGCGGACGTCGACCGGGAGTTGCTGCGGCACGTCACCGCCGAGATCGGCGATGTCTGGCGGCGCCTGGACCACGGCGAGGCCGCCGTGCGGACCGGCGTCCACCGACTCCGCCGGGCGGTGGTGGCCGCCAAGGAGACGCTGAGCGTCGCGCCCTGGGCCGTGGTGCCGGTCGAACTCCCCGGGATCACGACCGAGGTGACGCTCACCCGGGCCCAGCTCGAGGTGGCGATCGAGCCGCTGCTGCTCGGCACGCTCGACCTCTTCGAGCGCTGCCTGCAGGCTGCGGGACTGGCGGCGACCGACCTGGACAGCGTGCTGCTGATCGGTGGCGGGAGCCGGATGCCGCTCGTCCGCTCGCTGCTGAGCGAACGCCTCGCGGCGCCGATCGTCGCCAGGGCCGAACCCGAACAGGCGGTGTCGCTGGGGGCGGCGGTCGCCGCCGGGACGCAGCTCGCCCGACCTGCTCCGGCGCCCACCGCGGCGGCCGGCCCGGCCTGCCTGCTCGCACCGGTGGCCGACCCGCTCCCGGGGCCGTCGACCGGGCCGGATCCCGGGCCCGGGCCGACGGTCGTCCCCCGGCCGGCGGGACGCGGCGCCGTCAGCGTGGGCCTGCTGCTCCTCCTGGCACTGGCGATCCTGGTCATCGCCCTGGCCCGCGCGCACGGGTGAGGCGTCGTCCAGGCAGCCCGGGACGGGCGAGGCGACCCGGCGCGTGGTCCGCGACGATGAGTACCGACGGGGCATGTGCATCACGCTGAGTGCTTAGTAAGGTACACACCGTGAGCGCTCCTCCGCCCGAGGCATGGTGGGTCCGCCCGCTGGCGTCGACGGTCGACCCTCCCCCGGACGTGGACCGGCACGGCCCGACCCTGGTGCTCGCCGCCGGCACGCGGCCCGGTCGCGTGCCGGACGGCACGCCCGATGCCCCCGGCCGGGGGCCTGATC
>DATDMG010000051.1:0-14816 GCA_036518955.1 Kineosporiaceae bacterium
TCAGCTCGCTGCTGCGGTCCGCGGTGTCGCTGCAGGCCGAGGGCGTGCTGCGCACGGCCGGCGCGCTCGCCGGTGCGTGGGGCGGCGTCCTCGACCGCACCGAGTGGATCGAGCGGGACGCGCGCGACCTGAGCATGCTCGCCGCCGCCGCCGTCGCGGCCCAGGTGCCGCTGCCCGCCGGCGTGGACACCGGCGCCGCCGACCCCGGTCACCCCGGCAGCGTGGTGGAGAGCCTGCTGGCCGGGCACGAGGCGCTGGTCCGGGTGCTCCGGCAGCTGGCGGACGCGCCCGGCGACGACTCCGAGACCTGGCGCAGCGCCGTCCGCGGGATCCTGTCCCGGCGCGAGGAGGAGATCCTGCTGCTCCGCGCGGTCGGCGCCAGCGGCCGGCTCCCGGTGGACGAGCAGTACATCCGGGGCCGGCCGCCGCGGGCCTGACGTCGGCCGCGGCCGCCGCGGGCCGGGTGGCCGGCCGATAGCCTTGGGATTCGTGACCGAGACCTCCGGGGGTTCCGCCGAGCCCACCCAGCCACCCGCCGCCGGCAGCACCCCGGGCGACCCCGGGCAGTACCTGCCCGAGGCCGACGTCCCCGAGCAGATTCAGGTGCGCCTGGCCAAGCGGGAGCGGCTGCTGCGGGCGGGGCGGGAGCCCTACCCGGTCGTCGTGCCGCGGACCCACACCTTGCGACAGGTCCGCGAGGCGCACCCGGATCTGGCGCTCGGGGAGGAGACGGACGACGACGTTGGCGTCACCGGCCGGGTCGTGCTCAAGCGGGACGCCGGCAAGCTGTGCTTCGCCACCCTGCAGGAGGGGGACGGCACCCGGCTGCAGGTGATGCTGTCGCTGGCCGGTGTCGGCGAGGACGCGCTGGCCGACTGGAAGGCGGACGTCGACCTCGGCGACCACGTCTTCGTGCACGGTCGGGTGATCTCTTCCAAGCGGGGCGAGCTGTCCGTCCTGGCCGACCGCTGGCAACTGGCGGCCAAGGCCCTGCGGCCGCTGCCGGTGCTGCACCGGGAGATGTCGGAGGAGACCAGGGTCAGGCAGCGGTACGTGGATCTGATCGTCCGGCCCGCGGCCCGCGATATCGTCCGGATCCGCGCCGGGGTGGTGCGTGCCCTGCGGGAGGAGTTCCACCGCCGGGGCTTCGTCGAGGTCGAGACCCCGATGCTGCAGGTCCTGCACGGCGGGGCGGCGGCACGGCCGTTCGTCACGCACATGAATGCCTACGACCTCGACCTGTACCTGCGGATCGCCCCCGAGCTGTATCTCAAGCGCTGCGTCGTCGGTGGAATCGACAAGGTCTTCGAGATCAACCGCAACTTCCGCAACGAGGGCGCCGACTCATCGCACTCCCCGGAGTTCGCGATGATCGAGGCGTACGAGGCGTACGGCTCGTACGACACGGTCGGTGAGCTCACCCGGCAACTGGTCCAGTCGGCGGCCCGTTCCGTGCACGGGAGCGAGGTCGTCACCTTGGCCGGCGGCGAGGAATACGACCTCGGCGGGGAGTGGAAGGAGATCACGCTCTACGGTTCCCTGTCCGATGCCCTGGGCGAGGTCATCGTCCCTGACACGCCCATGGAACGGCTCGTCGAGGTTGCCGGCAAGCTCGACGTCCCCGTTCTGGCACACTACGGTCCGGGTAAGCTGGCGGAGGAACTCTTCGAACACGTCGTCGTGCCGGGGTTGTACGCGCCGACGTTCGTGCGGGACTTCCCCGAAGAGACCTCGCCGCTGACCCGGGCCCACCGGTCCGCGCCGGGGCTGGCCGAGAAGTGGGACCTGTACGTGCGCTCCTTCGAGCTGGCGACAGGATACTCGGAACTGGTCGACCCGGTGGTTCAGCGGGAGCGCTTCGTCGCCCAGTCGCAGCTCGCCGCGAAGGGTGATATCGAGGCCATGCAGCTCGACGAGGACTTCCTGCGGGCCATGGAGTACGGCATGCCGCCGTCCGGAGGAATGGGAATGGGCCTGGACCGGTTGCTCATGGCCATCTCGGGGTTGGGCATCCGGGAGACCATCCTGTTCCCTCTCGTCAAGCCGGAGTGACCTGCGGTCGGCCCGCTGGGCCGGCCCGGGCCGTGGCGTGCCGCTCACCGGCCGGACTCGTACGCTGGGGCTGTGACGACCCTGGTGGCCATCGTTCCCTCTGCCGGCGCGCTGCTGTTGTTCTGGCTGGCCTTGCGGGCCATCCTGCAGGCGGACCGACGGGAGCGGCTGGCGCAGGCCCGGATCGAGGCGGAGGAGCGGGCCGCGGCCGCCGGCGGTGCCCCTGGCGGGACCTACGGCGCGGGCATCTCGACAAGTTCGGGCCGGGGCGCCGGGAGCGGCCCCTCATCGGAGGCCGGGGTGACCATGTCTTCCTCTTCGGAGCCCGAGTCGACCGTCTCTACCCAGATCCAGCCGAACATCCCACCACACATCCAGCCGGGCCCTGGGTCGGGAACAGGGTCGAGCGCCAGTTGAGTTACCGGTGAGTCGCGGGTGACTGGCTGCTCCGGCTACCGGTCCGCGAGTACCGGCCTGCGCTGTAGATCAAGCTCATGGGATCCTCGTGACTTCCTTAATTGTGCACGCGCGGCGCGCCGTTCGTCCGGGCCGGAGGAAGCGCGTGGCAAATCCCCATACGTCAGACTGTGGCCCCCGGTGGCGCCGTGCCTCCTGGTGGCACCGGGCTTCCCCCGGGCCGTGTCCCCGGCGCCTGCGGGTCGTTCGGGTCCGGGGTCGCTCGGCGGCCTCGGGCAGAGCATTCGGCAATGGTCCGGCTACGCTGGGAATCGATCACGGGAAGTTGCCGCTCCGGGACCGCTGAAGGGGCAAAGCTGTGTACCAAGCCATTAGGCCCCGCCGGGTGGGTGGCCGTGGGCAACCACAAGAAAAATCGCCGACAGCTTTGACATTCCGGCGCTTAGGCGTCAAGATTTCCCTGTCGAGAATTCCCTCGATCATTTCCCGGGAGAGTCCATGGCCCAGAAGGTACAGGTCATCCTCGTCGACGACGTCGACGGGGGCGAGGCCGACGAGACGGTAAGCTTCGCCCTCGACGGCATCAGCTACGAGATCGACGTTTCCGCGACGAACGCGGAGGCCATTCGCGACGCGCTCGCGCCCTGGGTGGGTCACGCCCGCCGGGTCGGCGGTCGAGCGACCGGCAGGGCCCGCACCGGGGCTCCCAAGAGCCGTCCGGCGTCCGAGCGCACCGACCTGTCGGACGTGCGTGCGTGGGCGCGGGAGAACGGCTTCCAGGTCAGCGACCGTGGTCGGGTGTCCAGCGAGGTTCGGGCCGCCTACGAGGCCGCCCACTGAGGTGCCGGACCGGCTCGGATCGCGTTGACGGCGCCCCTCCCGCCACGAGGTGGGGCGCCGTCCGGCTGACGCGGTCACGGGTGGCCGGCGTGCCTCGCGGCCCGGCCTGAGCAGGTCAGGACCGGGCGACCATCTCCTCCTTGAGCACGCGCCGGAGGATCTTCCCTGAGGCCGACTTCGGGATCGCCTCCACGATGCGCACCTCACGCAGCTGCTTGTAGCGCGCCACCTGCCCGGCGACGAACCCCAGGATCTCCTCCGGCGTGACCTGCGCCCCCGGCCGCAGTGTGATGAAACCCACCGGGACCTCGCCGGTCTCCGGCGCGGGCGCGCCGATGACCGCGGCGTCCGCGACCATGGGGTGGGTCAGCAGCAAGGCCTCCAGCTCGGCGGGGGCCACCTGGAAGCCGCTCACCTTGATCAGTTCTTTCAGCCGGTCGACCACGAACAGGTGACCGCTCTCGTCGAGGTGGCCGATGTCGCCGGTGTGCAGCCAGCTCTCGCCGTCGAGGGCGCGGGCGGTGGCCTCCGGGTTGTTCAGGTATCCCTTCATCACCTGCGGCCCGCGGACCCACACCTCGCCGTCCTCGCCCGGCTCGACGTCCTCCCCCGAGACGGGGTCGACGATCCGGACCTCGGTATTGGGGGCGGTCACCCCGACCGATCCAGGGACGAGCGAGCCGGGGGGCGTGAGGTGGCTGACCGGCGACAGCTCGGTCATGCCGTAGCCCTGCACCACCTCGCAGCCCAGGCGGCCGCCGGCCTCGAGGGCGAGTTCCGCGGAGAGCGGCGCCGCGCCGGAGAAGACCATCGTGACCGCGGACAGGTCGTAGGAGTCCACCAGCGGGTGCTTGGCCAGGGCCAGCACGATCGGCGGGGCCACGAACGACCTCGTGACCCGGTACCGCTGGTGCGCCTCCAGGAACTGCCCGAGGTCGAACCGCGGCAGGGTGACGACCGTGGCGCCGGAGCGCAGCCCGCAGTTCATCAGCACCTGCATGCCGTAGATGTGGAAGAAGGGCAGCACCGCGATCACCACGTCGTCCGCGGTGAGGCCGGCGGCTCCGAGGGTCTGGGCGATGTTGGCCACCAGGTTGCGGTGGGTGAGCATCACTCCCTTCGAGCCGCCGGTCGTGCCCGACGAGTAGGGCAGGACCACCACGTCGTGCGGGTCGACCGGCGCCGGGTCGGTGACAGCCTCCCCGAACAGGGCGGCCAGCGGTACGGCACCGACCGTGGCGGCGTCTCCGCTCGGCTCGCCGAGCAGGTACCGGGCCCGGACCGCCGTCCCCTCGGACGCCGCCAGCGCGACCGGCGCGGTCGGCCCCGCGGCCACGAGCATCACCGCACCGGAATCGAGGAGCTGATGCCGCATCTCTCGCTCGGTGTACACCGGGTTGAGCGTGGTGATGACGGCCCCGAGGCTGGCCACCGCGTGGAACACCACCGCGTACTCGGGAACGTTCGGGCTCACCAGGGCGAGCACCTCGCCGCGGCGGAGCCCGGCGTCGGCCAGGCCGGCGGCGAGGCTGCGGACGGCGTGGACCAGACCGGTGTAGGTGATCGCGCGACCGCTGGTGCCGTCGACGAGGGCCGGCTTGTCGCCGGCCTCGCCGGCGCCCTCGAGCACGTAGGTGGTCAGCGGGACATCGGGGATCTCGACATCGGGCAGTGGGCTGCGGTAGATCATCGGACTCCTTCGAGGAGTAGGGCTCGGGACGCTGCACGCATCCTGAAGCCCTGCGCCCTGATCACGCCAGTTGCGTCCGAGGGTTCCCCGCCGACGGCAACCCGGGTGTCGCGGGGTCGGCCGGGCCCGACGGTCGCCGTCCGTCCGACGACGCCGACGCGGGCGAGTCGTCGTCGGCCGCTCGCGCGCAGTCAGCGGGTGGTGGGGCCGCCGCCGCGAAGGCGACCAGGCCTCGCTGCAGCGCCTCCCGGTCGTCCGGGTCCATCCGGGTGACGATCGCGGTGAAGGCGTCGCGCCGGTGGGTGTCCAGGACGTCGAGCAGCTGCTCGCCCGCAGGGGTCAGGGACACCGCATGGAACCGCCGGTTCGCCGCCGCGGGCGCTCGAGCCAGGAACCCCGCGGCGACCAGGCGGTCGCACAGCCGGGTGGCGGACGACGGCAGGGCACCCAGGTCGCGAGCGAGCGCTGTCACCGTGGTCACCCCGCTGCGCCCGACAGTGATCAGGACCCGCAGCTGGGACGTCGAGATCTTGTCCGACAGCTCTGCCGGAATCGATGACCAGACCAGTGAGAACGCCTCCGCAGCCCGCGCCATCGGGTCGGTGATCCGAGGCGTTCGGGCCGTCATGGGTCCTACCGTCTCATGAGTCCCAGCCGTGAGTGCCTCAGATCATCGAGAGGTGAGCTCCGGCTCCCGGGCCGCTCGCTCACGGCGCCCGGTGGCCACCAGACTGGTCGCCGTGACCGTGGCGAGGACGGCGCCGATGACCCCCAGCGAGACGGCCGTCGGGACCTCGGGCACCGCGGGCCACGTCAGCTGCGCCCAGTGCAGCACGAGCTTGACGCCGATGAACCCGAGGATCGTGGCCAGGCCGTAGCCGAGGTGTATCAGCCGGTCCAGGAGCCGGCTGAGGAGGAAGTACAGCGCCCGCAGTCCCAGCAGCGCGAAGGCGTTGGTGGCGAACACCAGGTAAGGGTCCTCGGTGACCCCGAAGACGGCGGGTACCGAGTCGACGGCGAACACGATGTCCGTCGCCAGCACCGCGCCGACGGCGAGGGCCAGCGGGGTGAGCGCGCGGCGTCCCGCGCCGTCCCGGACGGTCAGCCGCGTGCCGTGGTAGCGGTCGCTCACCGGGAGGACGCGCCGCAGCAGCCGTACCGAGAGCATGGCCGTCACGTCGACCTCCCGGTGCCCGCGCCGGGCGTCCCGCAGCACGGTGACGGCGGTGAGCAGCAGGATCGCCCCGAACACCAGGAAGGTCAGGCTGAAGGTCTCCAGGGCCACCGCCCCGACCGCGATGGCGGCGCCGCGCAGCCCCAGCGCGCCCACGATGCCGAACAGCAGCACCCGTTGCCGCAGGCCGGTGGGGACGGCGAAGGAGGTCAGCAGCAGCATGAACACGAAGAGGTTGTCGACGGAGAGCGACTTCTCGACGATGTAGCCGGCCAGGAACTCGGATCCCGGCCCGGCTCCGTGCCGCCACCACACCCAGGTGCCGAAGGCCAGCGGGAGCGACAGGTACACCCCCGACCAGACCGCGGCCTCCCGCAGCGAGACCTGGTGCGGACGGCGGGTGATCAGGAAGTCGACGGCCAGCAGGAGGCCGACGAGCAGCAGCGTGGCGCCCCACAGGGTGGGGCCGGCGATGGACACGAACAGATCTCCTCGGGGTGGCGTGCGGCTCGGCCGGGCCGAGGTCTCCTCCGCCGCACCGAGCGACCGCCCCCCGGGAAGGCGTGGGCCCTCGGACTGACCGGGCAGGCGCGCGGGAGTACTCCCCTCGTGCCGCCAACGGTATCGGACGGCTACCCGGCGGGCTCGACGATCACGACGTCGAGGGTGCGCGGGCCGTGGACGCCCTCGACCCGGTCGAGTTCGATGTCGCTGGTGGCGGACGGACCACTGATCAGCGTGATCGGCCGCTGCGGGTCGAGCCGGGCGAGACCCTCCGGCACCGAGGCGACGACCTGGTCGGCCCGGACGACGATGAGGTGGTAGTCCGGGACGAGGGTGATCGCCCGGCGTCCGCAGCGCGGCGAGGAGTCCAGGGCGATCGT
The DNA here is from genome assembly GCA_036518955.1 of Kineosporiaceae bacterium. Lineage (GTDB taxonomy): Bacteria > Actinomycetota > Actinomycetes > Actinomycetales > Kineosporiaceae > DATDMG01. Next base: position 7,058 of record DATDMG010000051.1, read on the forward strand.
CCCGGTCTCGGCGATCGCCACCGCGCACTCGGTCACCACCCCGTGGACGGCGTCCAGGGTGGTGACCGGCAGGGGCCGGTCGGGGCTGTCCCGCAGCGCCTCGCCGTCCCAGCGGGCGGCGAGCCAGGCCGCCTCGAGGCCGTGCGGGACGACGATGCGCCGGGCGCCGCGGCCGACCAGGGCCTGCGCGACGGTCGCGGCGAGGTCGTCCGGGGCGCACCGGAGGACTACCGCCCGGTAGTCCTCGAGGCGATGGGCGAGCAGGTCCAGCACCGCGGGGTCGCCCGGCGGGACGGCACCGTGGGTGGCGTACTCGCGGGGTACCGCCGGCATCGCCGGCGCCGCCGGGCCGAGTGCGGCGCGGATCCGGGCGAGGACGACGCCTTTCGCGTCGGCCCGCGGCGCACCGCCGCCGGCTGCCCGGGTCGGGGAGATCTCCGGCGGGCGGGCGGTCACCGGTCGCCTCCCCGGGTACGCAGCCACCAGTCCCGGAAGGTCTCCGGTGGTGGGGCGGGCAGGTCTCGGGCCGCCGTCCAGCGCGACAGCGGGAAGGGCATCGGCGTGGCGATCCGGCCGCGACGGGCCAGCAGCCGGCCGGCCGACAGCGCACGCGCGGCGAGCGCGAACCGGCCCGGCGACCCCATCACCCAGCCGGCTGCCGCCATCGCCGCCGCCTCAGGGGTGGGCAGCCGGCGGCCGGTCCGCTCGTCGTCCACATGCCGGGCGCGCAGGTGCACCAGCAGCCGCGGAATGTCGATCTTCACCGGGCAGGCGTCGAAACAGGCCCCGCACAGGGACGATGCGTAGGGCAGGCTGTCGACCGGGTCGCCGTGACCGTGCATCCCGGCGAGCTGCGGCGTGAGGACGGCGCCGATCGGCCCCGGGTAGACCGAGCCGTAGGCGTGCCCGCCGGTGCGCTCGTACACCGGGCACACGTTGAGGCATGCCGAGCACCGGATGCAGTGCAGTGCCTGCCGGCCGACCTCGTCGGCGAGGACCGCCGTCCGGCCGTTGTCCAGCAGGATCAGGTGGACGTCCTGCGGGCCGTCGCCCGGGGTGACGCCGGCCCACAGCGACGTGTACGGGTTCATCCGCTCGCCGGTCGACGACCGCGGCAGCAGCTGCAGGAACACCTCCAGGTCGCGCCAGGCCGGCAGCACCTTCTCGATGCCCATCACCGTGATCAGGGTCTCCGGCAGGGTGAGGCACATCCGGCCGTTGCCCTCGGACTCGACCACCCCGAGGGTGCCGGTCCCGGCGATGCCGAAGTTCGCCCCGCTGACCGCGACCCGAGCGGCCAGGAACGTGCGCCGCAGATGGGCGCGCGCGGCCATGGCCAGGGCGCGCGGCTCGGTGCTGAGCCCGGGGTCGACGCCGGGCATCTCGCGCCGGAAGATCTCGCGGATCTCGGCCCGGTTCCGGTGGATCGCGGGCACCAGGATGTGCGACGGGGTGTCATCGCCGAGCTGCACGATCAGCTCGGCGAGGTCGGTCTCCACCGCGCGGACGCCGGCCTCGGCGAGCGCGTCGTTGAGCCCGATCTCCTGGGTCGCCATCGACTTGACCTTGACCACCTGGTCCACCGGCGTCCCGGCCCGCCGGCCGGCCGCCCGGACCACGTCGACGACGATCGCGTTCGCCTCGTCCGCGTCGCGGGCCCAGTGCACGACGCCGCCGCGGGCGGTGACGTTCCGTTCCAGCTCCTCCAGCAGGTCCGGGAGCCGGGCGAGGGTGGCCGCCTTGATCGCCGAACCGGCCGCGCGGAGGGCCTCCCAGTCCGCCAGCTCGGCCACGACGGCGGCCCGCTTGGCGCGGATCGTGGCCGTCGCGTGCCCGAGGTTGCGCCGGAGCTGGCCGTCCGCCAGTGCCCGCTGGGCCGCCTGCGGGAACCGGGTGGTGCCACGCAGGGTGCCCCGCTCGGTCGCCCGGGGCGGCACCGCCGGGGTGGGCAGGAACGTGGTCACAGCGCCGCCTCCCAGCCCTCACCGGCGAGGATCTCGGCCAGGTGCACCGTGCGGGTCCCCGCCCGCAGCCGGGTCAACCCGCCGCCGATGTGCATCAGGCAGGACGAGTCCCCGGCGGTCAGCACCTCGGCCCGGGTCGCCTGCACCGCCCGCATCTTGTCCGCCAGCATCGCCGTCGACGTGTCGGAGTTCTTCAGCGCGAACGTCCCGCCGAACCCGCAGCACTGGTCTGCGCCGTCCAGCTCCACCAGATCCAGGCCGTCGACCGCGCGCAGCAGCCGGAGCGGCTTGTCCGCGACCCGCAGCAGCCGGGCCGCGTGACACGTCGGGTGATAGGTGACCCGATGCGGGTAGCGGGCGCCCACGTCGGTGACCCCGAGGACGTCGACCAGCAGCTCCGACAGCTCGTAGGTACGCGCCGCGACGGCCTCCGCCCGGTCGGCGAGGGCGTGGTCGCCGAGCCGCCGCGCGACGTCCGCGTGCTGGTGCCGCACGCTGCCCACGCACGACCCGGACGGCGCGACCACGGCCCCGGCGCCGTCGCCGCCCGCCGAGCGCGGGGCCAGTGCCTGCTCGAACACCGCGACGTGATGGCGGATCAGGTCCAGCGCTTCGCGCTGGTACCCGGTGTTGACGTGCATCTGGCCGCAGCAGGTCTGGTCCGGCCGGAAGGCCACCTGGTGGCCGAGCCGCTCCAGCAGGACGACGGTCGCCTGCGCAGCCCGCGGGAAGAGCGCGTCGGCGAGGCACGTGGCGAACAGGGCGATGCGCACGGCGACCTCCTCGTCGGTCCGGGTCCGGGGCCCGCCCAGACCGCCGCCATATGGTCTGACCATTCTAGTGGTGACCGGTCCTCAGGCCCAGGGCTGCGGCAGGAGGCTCGGCGCCGCTGACCGACCCGCCGGACCGCCTCGAGCCCCGGCGGACGGCGGTCAGCCCGGCCGCCTCGCCGGTCGCAGCCCGTGCATGCCGCCGTCCACCGCGAGGACGGCGCCGGTCGTCGACGCCGCCAGCGGCGACGCCAGGTGGGCGATCGCATGGGCGACCTCCTCGGGGCTCACCAGCCGGCCGGTCGGCTGGCGGGCCGCCAGCGCCGCCTGCTCCGCCGCCGGGTCCTCCGCCGCGGCCAGGAGCCGGCCGATCCACGGCGTGTCGACGGTGCCCGGCGCGACCGCGTTGACGCGGATGCCCTCCGCCACGAGGTCGGCGGCCATCGACAGGGTGAGCGCCAGCAGCGCGCCCTTGCTGGCGCTGTAGACGGCGCGGCGCGGCAGCCCGGCCCAGGCGGCGATCGAGCACGTCACGACCACGCTGGGCGACGTCGACCGGCGCAGGTGCGGTAGCGCGGCCCGGACCGACCGGGCGACCCCGAGGACGTTGACGTCGAGGACCCGGGTCCAGGTGGCGTCGTCCGCCTCCTCGACCGTGCCCTGCGCCCCGATCCCGGCGTTGGCGATCAGGACGTCGAGTCCGCCGAGCCGCTCGGCCACCCCGGCCACCGCGGCCACCACCTGCGCATCGGCCGTGACGTCGCAGGTCAGGTGCAGCAGATCGCCGTCCGGGGGTGGGACCGGGTCGAGGACGGCGACCGCGGCGCCGCGGTCCCGCAGCACCTGTGCCGCCGCGAGCCCGATCCCCGACGAGCCGCCGGTGACGGCGGCCACCAGGCCGGCGAACTCCCCGGCGCCGGCGCTCGACGTGTTCATCGCAACCCCTCCGCAACGTGTTCGGCCCACTCCGGGCCGTCCGGGTACCGGAACCGGGCCGGCCGCTCCGGCCGGGTCCGTGCGCCGGACCCCGGGGCCTGCGGCGCCCGGTACCGGGCGCCGCGTACCACGACCGGATCGGTGAGGTGCTCGTGCCGGTGGTCGACGCGCTCGATCAGCCGGCCTTCGACAGCCCCGCCCACCGCGACGACGTCGACCGTCGTCAGGCGCGCCACCAGCCCGAGGGCCACTCAGGCCTGCCCGAGGCGGGTCGACTGCCGGCCCAGGCCGTCGATCTCCAACTCGATCACGTCGCCGGACCGCAGGTACGGCTTCGGGTCCGGCCGGCCCAGGGCCACCCCGGCGGGTGTGCCGGTGTTCACCAGGTCGCCGGGCTCCAGGGCCATGAACTGGCTGATGTAGTGGATCAGCTCGGCGACGGTGAAGATCATGTCCCGGGTGGAGCCGTCCTGCCGCAACACGCCGTTGACCCACAGGCGTAGACCGAGGGTCTGCACGTCCGGGATCTCCTCGGCGGGGACCAGCCAGGGGCCGAGAGGGTTGAACGTGGGGCAGGACTTGCCCTTGTCCCAGGTGCCGCCGCGCTCGATCTGGAACTCGCGCTCGGAGACGTCGTGCGACAGCACGTACCCGGCGACGTGCGCCGCGGCCTCGGCGGGTGAGCCCAGGTAGCTGGCCCGGGTGCCGATCACGACCCCCAGCTCGACCTCCCAGTCGGTCTTCGTGGAACGCCGGGGCACCAGCACCTGGTCCGTCGGTCCGACCACGGTGTCCGATGCCTTCATGAAGATCACTGGCTCGGCCGGGATCGCCGCCCCGGTCTCCGCCGCGTGATCGCGGTAGTTGAGCCCGATGCAGATGATCTTTCCGGGCCGGGCGATCGGTGCCCCCACCCGCAACCCCTCCGGGTCGAGAACCGGCAGGGCTCCGGCGTCCAGTGCGGCGCGGGTGCGGGCCAGGCCGCCCGCCGCGAGGAAGGCGCCGGTCACGTCCGCGGTCAGCGGGCCGAGGTCGTAGGTGACGTCGTCGTCGCGGACGGCGGGGCGTTCGGCGCCGGGTGGGCCCAGTCGGATCAGGTGCACGGCGAGCCTTTCGTCGTCGGTCGGCGGGAGCCGACCACGAGCCGGTCGCGGTCGGCCGCCAGGTGGCTGCGAATGGTAGCGGCGGCGCCGTCAAGGTTGCCGGCGAGGCGGGTGCCGGGCCCGGTGGACGACCGGCAGGCCGGGCACCGCCGCCGGCGGGAGCTCGGCGGCCGCCGGCGCCTGGTGGGCGGCGGGACGGGTGGCGGGTGTCGCCGGTCGGCCGGCGCCCGCGGTGACGGGTGTCGTGGGAGTGCCATCACCGCAGGCGCCTGGCGACCCGTGTCCCGCGGCACGTCTTGACGGGATGAGTATGCAGCGCAACTATCCGATAGGCAATTTCCTATAGGATTCGCTCTGATCGGAGCAGGCGTGATGATCGGGCCCGTCGTCGATGCGCACCACCACGTCTGGGACCTCGCTGTCCGCGACCAGGAGTGGATCACCGGGTCCGCGATGGCGCCGATCCGCCGCTCCTTCGACCTCGCGCAGCTGCGCCCCCAGGCGGAGGCGGCCGGAGTCGTGGCGACCGTCGTGGTGGCGACCCAGGCCGTCTCCGACGAGACGCCCGAGCTGCTCGCCCTGGCGGACACCGACCCGCTGGTGGCGGGGGTCGTCGGCTGGGTGGACCTGACCGCACCGTCGGTCGCGGACGATCTCGCCCGGCTGCGTGAGGCGCCCGGTGGGCGGTGGCTGCGCGGCGTCCGGCACCTGGTGCAGGCCGAACCCGACCCGGAGTGGTTGTGCCGGCCCGACGTCGTCCGCGGGCTGCGGGCGGTGGCCGCCGCCGGCCTGGTGTACGACCTGCTGACCGTGCCGCACCAGCTCCCGGCGGCGATCCGGGCGGCCCGGGAGGTGCCGGGGGGCCGGTTCGTGCTGGACCACTGCTCCAAGCCGCCCGCCGCGGCCGGCCGGCTGGAGCCGTGGGCGACGGACCTGCGGACGCTGGCGGCCGAGCCGAACGTGACGTGCAAGCTGTCCGGGCTGGTCACCGAGGCCGACTGGGCCCGGTGGACGGTGACCGACCTGGTGCCGTACGCCGACGTCGTCCTCGACGCCTTCGGAGCCGGTCGGGTGATGTTCGGGTCGGACTGGCCGGTCTGCCTGCTCGCGGCCGGGTACGCCCAGGTGGTGGACGTCGCGCGGCAGCTGCTCGCCGGGGCCTCGGACACCGAGCGCCATCAGGTCCTGGCGGGTACGGCGACGGCGGTGTACGGCCCGTTCGCGGCTGGGTGAAAGGTTTCTGCCACGGACCGTTGACGTCCGCTCACGGATGGCTCACTCTCTTGCTCACAGTGACCGAGCGGTGGGAATGCCCCGTTCGTCGCCGATGCCGGTGCGATGATGCCCTGGCGCGCCGTCCGCTCGCAGCGAACAAAGCCGTTCGCGATGGTGGCGGCGGAACACGAAAGTCCTGGTCACCGTTGGTCGAAGCACGTGTATCGGCCGAGTCTCACCTGATGGTTGCGGGGTGTTCACGCCGGTAGCCGGAGATAGCATCGACAAGGTCAGCCGGAGGACCTCCCGTCCACGGCCCGACCGCACGAAGGAGCGCTGATGTTCGAGAGGTTCACCGACCGCGCCCGCCGTGTCGTCGTCCTGGCCCAGGAGGAGGCCAGGATGCTGAACCACAACTACATCGGGACCGAGCACATCCTGCTCGGCCTGATCCACGAGGGTGAAGGCGTCGCGGCCAAGGCGCTGGAGTCTCTGGGCATCTCGCTCGACGCGGTGCGTGAACAGGTTCAGGAGATCATCGGGCAGGGTCAGCAGGCCCCATCGGGGCACATCCCCTTCACTCCACGTGCCAAGAAGGTGCTGGAGCTGTCGCTGCGCGAGGCGCTGCAGTTGGGGCACAACTACATCGGGACCGAGCACATCCTGCTGGGGTTGATCCGGGAGGGTGAGGGTGTCGCCGCTCAGGTGCTGGTGAAGCTGGGGGCGGATCTGAACCGGGTCCGGCAGCAGGTGATCCAGTTGCTGAGTGGGTATCAGGGTAAGGAGCCGGCGACGTCGGGTGGGCCGCAGGAGGGCACGCCGTCGGGGTCGCTCGTCCTCGACCAGTTCGGTCGCAACCTCACGCAGCTCGCCCGCGAGAAAAAGCTCGACCCGGTCATCGGGCGCGAGCGCGAGATCGAGCGCGTGATGCAGGTGCTCAGCCGCCGCACCAAGAACAACCCGGTGCTCATCGGCGAGCCCGGCGTCGGCAAGACCGCGATCGTCGAGGGCCTCGCGCAGAGCATCGTCGAGGGCACCGTGCCCGAGACCCTGCACGCCAAGCAGCTCTACACGCTCGACCTCGGCGCCCTCGTGGCCGGGTCGCGTTACCGCGGCGACTTCGAGGAGCGCCTGAAGAAGGTGCTGAAGGAGATCCGCACGCGCGGCGACATCATCTTGTTCATCGACGAGCTGCACACGCTCGTCGGCGCGGGCGCGGCCGAGGGCGCGATCGACGCGGCCTCGATCCTGAAGCCGATGCTCGCCCGCGGTGAGCTGCAGACGATCGGCGCCACCACGCTCGACGAGTACCGCAAGCACCTCGAGAAGGACGCCGCCCTCGAGCGCCGGTTCCAGCCGATCAAGGTCGACGAGCCGAGCGTCACGGAGACGATCGAGATCCTGAAGGGCCTGCGCGAGCGGTACGAGGCCCACCACCGCGTGTCGATCACCGACCAGGCGATCGTCGCGGCGGCCAACCTCGCCGACCGCTACATCTCCGACCGTCACCTCCCCGACAAGGCGATCGACCTCATCGACGAGGCGGGCTCGCGCCTGCGCATCCGTCGCATGCAGGCACCGCCGGACTATCGCGAGCTCGAAGACCAGATCGCCAAGGTGCGCAAGGAGAAGGAAGCGGCGATCGAGGCGCAGCAGTTCGAACGCGCGGCATCGTTGCGCGACCGCGAGAAGTCGTTGCTCGAGCAGCGTTCGTCGAAGGAACGTGAGTGGCGCGCCGAAGGCGTCGACCTCTTCAACGAAGTCAACGAGG
>DATDMG010000052.1:0-8776 GCA_036518955.1 Kineosporiaceae bacterium
TCCGTACCGCTCGGGCGGATGGCCAGCCCGCAGGACGTCGCCGCCGCCTGTCTCTTCCTCGCCGCGCCCGCCGCGAGCTACGTCAGCGGCGCGAGCCTGCTGGTCCACGGCGGCGGGGAGCGTCCGGGGTTCCTGGATGCGGTGGAGTCGACCCGGTGACGACCGGACGGGAACGTGGTGCGGTGGACCGGGCTGCCCGCTACTGCGGCAGGACGCTATGGTCCCAGCCGACGACGCGGCCGGGCTCGACCACGTACGCGATCCGCTTGCGGGCCGCCTGCCGGACGTAGTCGCTCACCAGGTCCGCCGGGACGCCCCCCATCCGCGCCGCGACGAGGCCGCCGATGTGTTCCACCTCGGCGGCGTCCTCGACGGAACGGGCGACCCCGGTGATCTGGAGGCCGCGCAGGTCGAAGTACTGCTCCCCGGACTCGACCAGGACGGTCAGGCGCGGGTCGCGGGCGAGGTTGCGCGCCTTCTGCGAGGCGCGGTACGTCCAGAACACGATCCGCCCGTTCAACAGGGCGAAGTACATGGTCACCAGGTGCGGCGTGCCATCAGGATTGATCGTCGCCAGCTGCAGCTTGCGGGCCGAGGTCAGCAGCTCGGCCGCCTCCGCGTCCCCCAGCGGCGCGCGGGACCGATCGCTCGTCACCGGATCGGTCCCGGCTCGCCGAACGTCGAGTCGGCCAACGGCAACGTCGCCTCGCAGACGAATCCCGGCTGCGGTGGGTCCGCGGTGAACAGTGGTGCGAGCCGGTCGTGCAGGCCCTTCGCCGTCCACCGGCCGTCTCCGCCGGCGCGGACCTGCGCGCGCACGGTCGGCGGAGCCAGGACCGCGGCCACGTCGCCGTGGACGACGAACACCTCGCCGGTGATCCGGGACGCCGCGGGACTGGCGAGGTAGGCCACCAGCGGGGCGACCCGTTCCGGAGCCATCGGGTCGTCGCCCGACGGGGGAGCACCCATCAGGTCGGCGGTCATCGCCGTCCGGGCCCGCGGGCAGATCGCGTTCGCCAGCACCCCGTACCGGGCGCAACTGCGGGCCGTGGACAGGGTGAGCGCCACGATCCCCGCCTTCGCGGCGGCGTAGTTGGGCTGCCCTGGCGACCCCAGCAGGAACGCCTCGGAGGAGGTGTTCACGATCCGGCCGTAGACCGGGCCGCCGGCCGCCTTGCTGCGCTCCCGCCAGTAGGCGGTCGCGCAGCGGGTGGTCACGAAGTGGCCGCGCAGGTGGACCCGGATCACGCTGTCCCACTCCTGCTCGGACATCGTGAAGATCATCCGGTCGCGGACCACGCCGGCGTTGTTGACCAGGACGTCGAGGCGGCCGAAGGCGCCCAGCGCCCGCTCCAGCAGGGCCTCGCCGGTGGTCGTCTCCCCGACGTCGCCCGGGCAGGTCACCGCCTCCCCGCCGGCGGCCGTGATCTCGGCGGCGACCTCGTCCAGCGCCGCCGGGGCGAGGTCGCCCAACACCACCCGGGCCCCGCCCGCCGCCAACGCCCGGGCCTCGGCCCGTCCCAGCCCGCTGCCGGCGCCGGTGACGATCGCCACCAGCCCGTCCACGCTCACGTCGTCCATCCGTGTCCTCGTCTCCGCGCGGACTCGCCGCGTCGTCGGGTGTGGACTCAGTACCCCGGGCCGCTGATCATTCCGCCGTCCACGACGAACTCGCTGCCGGTGCAGTAGGAGGAGTCGTCGCTGGCCAGGAAGGCCACCAGGCGGGACACCTCCAGCGGCTCGCCGAGACGCGGGATCGGCATCCGGCCGAAGACCTTGGCGGCGCCGTCGGTGTCGGAGGCGAACGCCGCCGCCTCCTCCCGGAGCAGCGGCGTGAGGATCCCGCCCGGATGGACCGAGTTGACCCGGATGCCGTACCGGCCCAGCTCCTGGGCGGCCGAGCGGGTGATGCCCCGGACGGCGAACTTGCTCGCCGAGTAGGCCGACAGGCCGGCCGTACCGGCGAACCCCTCGACCGACGAGATGTTGACGATGGAACCGCCGCCGGCAGACTTCATCGCGGCGGTCACGTACTTGATCCCGAGCCAGGAGCCGACCAGGTTGGTGTCCATCACCTGGCGGAACTCGGCCAGGGGCATCTTCTCGATCGTGCCGCGTCGCAGGATGCCGGCGTTGTTCACCAGGACGTCCAGGCGCCCGAAGGTCGACGTGGTGATCTCGACCACCCGCTGCCAGTCGGCCTCGTTCGTGACGTCGTGGTGGACGTAGCGGGCGCATCCCGGGCCGAGCGAGTCGGCCAGGGTCTGGCCCTGCTCGTCCCGCACGTCGCCGAACACCAGTCGGGCTCCCTCGGCGATCAGATGCCGCACGTGGGACTCGCCCATCCCCTGGGCGCCCCCGGTCACGAGTGCCACCTTGCCGTCCAGCCGGCCCATCCCGCCTCCCAACCTAACGCTTGCTCGGGAGGATAGCAGGTACCTCGTCCGCCGGCGTGATCCCCTTCGGGTCAGCGGGTCGACGGGGTGAGGATGCCGTGGAACAGGAGCCCGAGGAAGGCGTCGACGATCTGCTCCGGGGCCCAGCCCTCACCCCCGTGGCGCCAGTGGGTGGGGATCCAGAGGATGTCGCGCAGGAGCCGGTAGGTGAGTCGGGGGTCCAGGTCGGCGCGGAACAGCCCCTCCACCTTCCCCCGCTCCAGCTCCGCGATCCAGATCGCCTCGATCTCGCGCAGTGTCCGGCGCATGTGGGCGAACCTGGGCTGGCTGCTGAAGTAGGGCCAGTCGTTCTTCAACATGGTCAGCGCGGCGCGGTTGCGGATCAACCGGTCGGTGCTGGTGCGCACGATGCGCTCCACCACGGCGCGGGCGTCGCCGCCGGCGGCCACCGCCTCCCGGTAGCCGGTCAGGACGTCGTCCAGGAACCGGGAGAGGATCTCGTCGCCGATCGATTCCTTGGAGTCGAAATGGTGGTAGAGGCTGCCGGACAAGATGCCGGCCGCGTCCGCGATCTCCCGGACGGTGGTGGCCCGGAAGCCCTTCTCGGCGAAGAGCTCCCCGGCGATCCGGACCAGGTCCGCCCGGCGTTCGGACGGCGGCCCGTCGGCATCCCGCATCCCGGGCGAGCGCGGCGCCACCTTCTTCATCGCGGTCACTCCCCCAGTATGGTCGGGACCGTCCGACCTGCCCAATCGCTTGCTCGGGGGATTGCCGGACCCCTAACCTGGAACGCGTTTCACTTCTGGGCGGGAGGTGGGCAGGTGCGGGCAGCCGTGCTCCACGACGTCGGCACGAAGCTGCGGATCCGCGACGAGGCCGTCGGCCCCCACGGCACCCTGAAGTGATCTCCCGGAACCCGGGGACGGACACCGCGACGTCGACCGACGTCCAGACAGGGAAACAGGAGCTCAGGATGCGGCGAGCAATGGGGCTCGCGCTGGTGGCACTCGGCGCGTTCGCGATCGTGATCGGCCTGATGTCCAAGTGGTACCTGGCGCCCAGGGTCGCCAAGGCGCCGCTCGAGGTGTCGACGGTGGTCGACGCGGTGTCGGACGGGAATTCCTCGATCCTGGACAAGGGCAGCTTGAAGATGCGCCACGGGGTGACGTTGACGACCCACCGCCGGATCCAGGGCGACCGGCCGGCGGGGAACGACAACATCGCGGTGTGGAACCAGTTCAGTTACACCGAGGACGCCGACGGCAAGCTCATCCAGGCGACGCTGGACAGGATGCCCTTCGACCGGGTGAGCGGGATGTTGCAGAACTGCTGCGGGGCCGCCGTCGACGGCAAGCCGGCGACCCGCAACGGGTTGTACTTCACGTTCCCGATGGGTACCCAGCGGATCGCCTACCCCTTCTTCGACGAGGACACCGACCGCGCCTGGCCGGCGGTCTACCAGGGGGAACAGGCGAAGTTCGGGCTGACGCTGTACACCTTCCGGCAGCAGGTGCCGGCCACCCGGGTCGAGACCATCGACGTGCCGCCGTCCCTGATCAACCGGCCCGGCGCCGGGTCGGTGACCGTCCACCGGTACGTCGAGTCCGTCACGGACCTCGCCGTGGAGCCGGTGACCGGGACCATCGTCAGCGCGACCAGCCACGCGGTTCAGACGCTGCGTGATGAGTCGGGCACGGTCCTGAGCACCGTCGCCGACGTGACGGCGTCCCTCACCGAGGCCACCCAGCGGACGAGCGCGGACCTGGCCCGGGACGGGATCGGGCAGCTGCGGCTGATCCGCACGACCGTCCCCATCGCGGCTGTGATCTTCGGACTGGTGGCGACGGCGGCGGGACTGATCATGCTCGGAGTCCTGGCGACGCTGGGCGGCCGGCGGATCCCCGCTCCCGGCGCGCCGCCGTCGCTGCGGCGTCGGCGGGCCGCGGTGTGAGTGACGGGCCGCGGCGTGAGTGACGGGCCGCGGCGTGACTGATGTAGCCGCCGGACCCGCCACGACAGCTGCGCGACAGTGAGGAGGGCCATGGACGACGTCCGCCGCGCCGAGGCGGCGCAACTGCTCCTGGAGGCCTACGAGTCGGGCAAGCCGGTCGACCCGCTGGTCGACCGGTACCCGGGAATGGATCTCGACGACAGCTACGAGATCCAACTCCTCCAACTCACCTGCCGGCTGCAGGCCGGCGCCCGGCTGGTGGGCCACAAGGTAGGGCTGACGTCGGAGGCGATGCGCCGCCAGATGGGCGTGGACCAGCCCGACTTCGGCCACCTGCTCGCCGACATGTTCCAGCTGGAGAGCCTGCCCATTCCGATGGCCGGGTTCCTGCAGCCCCGGATGGAGCCCGAGGTCGCCTTCGTGCTCGGGCGGCCGCTGCACGGCCCCGGCGTCACGGTCGCCGAAGCGGTCCGCGCGGTGGACTTCGTGCTGCCGGCCCTGGAGATCATCGACAGTCGGATCCGGGACTGGCGGATCGGCATCCTGGACACCGTGGCCGACAACGCCTCCTCGGGGGGCGTCGTCCTCGGGAGCACCCCGGTAGCCCTCGGCGGGGTGGACCTACGCACCTCGGGCTGCCTGCTCCACCGCAACGGCGAGGTGGTCGGCAGCGGGGTCGGCGCCGCCGTCCTCGGGTCACCGCTGTCGTCGCTGGTCTGGCTCGCCAACACCCTCGGTGCGCGGGGCGTCGGTCTGGAGGCGGGCCACGTCGTCCTGCCCGGGTCGATCACCGCCTCGGTTCCGGTGGCTCCCGGTGACATCTTCACCGCGACGTTCGCCGGACTCGGCGGTGTCACCGCCTGCTTCGCTCCGGAGGGCTCCTGATGGGGACGTCGACGACGGGGAACCTGCGCGGGGGCACCGCCACCGCCGCGATCGTCGGATCCGGCAACATCGGCACCGACCTGATGTTCAAGCTGCTGCGGCACAGCCCGCACCTGACCCCGCGGTACATGGTCGGGATCGACCCGGACTCCGACGGGCTGCGCCGGGCGCGCAGCCTGGGGCTGGAGGCCAGCGCCGAGGGGGTGGACTGGCTGCTGCGCCAGGATCCCCTGCCGGACGTGGTCTTCGAGGCGACCAGCGCCCGCGCCCACCTGGCGCACGCCCCCCGGTACGCGCAGGCCGGCGTCGTCGCCGTCGACCTGACCCCGGCAGCGGTCGGTCCCTACGTCTGCCCGCCGGTGAACCTGCAGTTCGCGCTGGACGCGCCCAACGTCAACCTGATCAGCTGCGGGGGGCAGGCCACCGCGCCGATCGTCCACGCGGTCAGCCGGGTCGTGCCGGTCCCCTACGCGGAGATCGTCGCCTCGATCGCCTCCCGGTCCGCCGGGCCCGGCACGCGCGCGAACATCGACGAGTTCACCCGGACGACGGCCGCCGGGCTGGAGGTCGTCGGCGGGGCCGGGCGGGGCAAGGCCATCATCATCCTCAACCCGGTCGAACCTCCGATGATCATGAGGAACACGGTGTTCTGCGCCATCCCGGCGCAGGCCGCCGAGCCCGGCGCCCTGCAGGCCGCGATCAGCGCCTCCATCCACCAGATGGTCGACGGCGTGCGCGAGTACGTGCCCGGCTACACCCTGCGGGCGGACCCGCAGTACGACCCGCCCTGCGACAGCTGGAACGGGATGGCCCGGGTGGCGGTGTTCCTCGAGGTCCGCGGCCGTGGGGACCACCTGCCGGCCTACGCGGGCAACCTGGACATCATCACCGCCGCCGCGGCCCGGATCGGTGACCTGATCGCGGTCCACCGTGCCGCCGGGGCGGGCCGCGAACGGACGGTGCGGTGAACGCCCCGGTGCGCCCGACCGCCGCCGAGGTCCGGATCACGGATTCGACCTTGCGGGACGGCTCCCACGCGATGCGCCACCAGTTCACCTCCCCGCAGGTGCGGGCGATCGTGCACGCCCTGGACGGCGCCGGCGTCCAGGTGATCGAGGTGGCCCACGGCGACGGGCTGGGCGGGTCCAGCTTCAACTACGGCTTCTCCCGCGAGGACGAGTTCGACCTCATCGCGGCGGCGGTGCAGGAGGCACGGCAGGCGCGGATCGCCGTCCTGATGTTGCCGGGCGTCGGCACGGTCGACCACCTGCGCCGAGCCCACGACGTCGGCGCCTCGGTGGCTCGGATCGCCACCCACTGCACCGAGGCCGACACCTCCGTCCAGCACTTCGGGGCGGCCCGCGAGCTGGGGATGGAGACCGTCGGGTTCCTGATGCTCAGCCACCGGATCGGGCCCGAGCGGCTCGCCGCTCAGGCGCGGATCATGGTGGACGCCGGCGCGCAGTGCGTGTACGTGGTGGACTCCGCCGGAGCGCTGGTGCTCGGCGAGGCCCAGGCGCGGGTGACGGCCGTCCTGGCGGAGATCGGTGCCCAGGCGCAGGTCGGATTCCACGGCCACCAGAACCTCTCGCTCGGGGTCGCCAACTCGGTACTCGCGCAGCAGGCCGGTGCTCGGCAGATCGACGGCGCGCTGTGCGCCCTGGGCGCCGGGGCGGGCAACGCGCCGACCGAGGTGCTCGCGGCGACGTTCGAGCGGCTCGGCGTGGCGACCGGGGTCGACGTCCAGAGCGTGCTGGCCGCGGCCCAGGACGTGGTCCTGCCGATCATCCCGCGGCGGCCGTGGATGGACCGCTCGGCCATCGTCCAGGGCTACGCCGGGGTGTACTCGTCCTTCCTCCTGCATGCCGAACGGGCCGCGGAGCGCTACGGCGTCCCGGCGCACGAGATCCTGCAACGGGTGGGGGAGCACGGCTACGTCGGCGGGCAGGAGGATATGATCATCGATATCGCCCTGCAGATCCGACAGGAGCGGGCGGCCGCCTCCCGGCGTGCGCCCGACTCCCGGGCGTGAGCCCGGCTCCCGGGAGCAGCTCCGGGCCCGGTCCGGTGGAGTCCCCGGGTGTTCGGCTGAGTCCCCGGGTGTTCGGCTGAGTTCCGGGCCGGCTCGGGGGGGTCGCCTGCGGCATCCGCCGCTCGGTCCGTATGATCGTCGCGAAGGGGTGCGGCGCGCGGCAGGACGCGCGTCGGGCCGGCTGCGGCGCGGCGGCCGGTCGCCGCACGGCAACGCGCCGCTGCGCGGAACATGATCCAGGGGGAACCAGATGGGGGTCGAGGCGGTCTTCGCGGCGATCGGGCGCCTGAGCGTCCGGTTCCGGTGGCTGATGGTGCTGGCGTGGCTCGTGGCGGCGGTGGCCGCGACCACCCAGCTGCCCGCCCTGTCGAGCGTCACCCAGAGCAACAACAGCAAGTTCCTCCCGGACAGTGCGCCCAGTCAGCACGCCGCCGACCTGGCGGCTCCGTTCGGCACCTCGGACCTGTTCCCGGTCCCCGTCATCGTGGCGCGCGACGGCGGCGCGCTGATCCCCACGGACCTGGAGGCGGTCAACCGGGTCCAGGGCCGGCTGCGCGGGGTGGACCGCGTGGTCAAGGTGCAGGACGCCGGCCGGTCCGGCGACGGGCAGGCCGAGCAGCTGCTGGCCTTCGTCCGGCTCGGCGGTGGCGGGCCCGAGGCCATCACCCTGGTCGACGGCCTGCGCGGCGCGATCAAGGACGCCGCCCTGCCGGCCGGGCTGTCCGCGCACCTGACCGGCGCGATAGCCACCCAGGTCGACCAGCAGAAGGCCTCCGGCAACCAGGGCAACCAGCTGGAGGGGCTGTCGTCCCTGTTCATCGTCGTCCTGCTGGTTCTCATCTTCCGCTCGCTGAGCCTGAGCCTGACCACGCTCGCCCCGGCGTTCCTGTCCGTGGCGATCTCGGGTCCGCTGGTGGCCGAGGCTGCCCAGCACGGGCTGCAGGTCTCACCGATCGCGCAGTTCCTGCTCATCGTGCTGGTGCTGGGCGCGGGCACGGACTACGGGCTCTTCCTGGTCTTCCGGGTGCGCGAGGAGTTGCGTGGCCGGCCCCACGACGAGGGAGGGACGCGCTACCCGGGCCGGTCCAGCCTGTTCG
This sequence comes from Kineosporiaceae bacterium, assembly GCA_036518955.1. Lineage (GTDB taxonomy): Bacteria > Actinomycetota > Actinomycetes > Actinomycetales > Kineosporiaceae > DATDMG01. Next base: position 8,362 of record DATDMG010000052.1, read on the forward strand.
CCAGTGTCGTCGCCGACGTGCTGCACCCGCGGGAGCCCGCGCAGGAGGCGATCGAGCACTCCGTCGCCAAGGTGGGGGAGTCGATCGCGGCATCGGCCGGCACGGTCATCGTGGCCATGTTCACCCTGCTCCTGGCCAGCTTCCCGTTCTACCGCGACCTCGGCCTGCCGTTCGCGATCGCGATCGCCGTCACCCTGCTCGCCGGCCTGACGGTGCTGCCTGCGTTGCTGTCCATCCGGCTCTCCCTGCTGGCGGTCAAGCGCAGCCTGTTCCGCACCTGGTTCGGGCGGCCGAAGCTGCTGCCCTGGAGCATCCAGGGCAGCGGGCGGTCCGGGGTGTGGGGCCGGGTCGCCGGGCGCATCGTCCGCCATCCGTTGCCGACCCTGCTCGCCGGCGTGATCATGTTCGGCGGCCT
>DATDMG010000053.1:0-2536 GCA_036518955.1 Kineosporiaceae bacterium
CCGCCCTCGTCCAGCTGGAACGGCGGGTAGACGTCGGTCATCAGGGTGGCGTAGGCGACGACGCGGTAGACCCAGCGGTTGAGCCCGATGACGAGGTCGAACAGCGCCCGCGGGTAGCGCCCGGTGAAGAGCAGCGAGAACCCGGCGATCGCGACGAGCAGGCCGAGGACGCCCCAGCCGTACGCGTCGAACCGGTAGCCGTTGTCGGTGGCCTGGCTCCACGCCCATCCGCCTCCGCCGAGCAGCAGCGCGAGGATCAGGTAGTGCGGGATCGCGAGCAGCCACCACTTCACGAGGACCAGGCCGCGTGAGAGCCGCGTCGGGTAGGCGATGTCGAGGCGCGCCGGGTAGTCCGGCTCGGGGCCGAGGCTGAACGGCGGGTAGCGGTCGGTGCCGAGCCCTCCGTTGGCGCAGTAGTAGCTGACGCGCCAGTTCCACTGCAGCACCCCGCGGTTGAAGTCGAAGAGGCTGCGCGGGTAGCGCCCGGTGAAGAGGATCGCGAAGAAGGCGATGACGCAGACGACGAAGAACGCGACCCACAGCACCCCGAGCACGATGAAGTGCGGGATGGCGAGGAACCACTTGACCAGCCACAGCCACCGCGAGAGCGGCTCGTCGAGCCGGGCGTCCAGGGCCACGGGGCTCATCGCCCGGGGGTGTGAGTGCCACGCCGAGGGCGGCGGGGGCGCCGGCGCCGACTGCACCGGCTCGCCGGTCGGCTCGACGTAGCCGGCGGGGGCACCGGGCGTCTGGGTGTAGCTCGCGGGCCGGCTGCCGCTGGCGCCGCGGACGATGAGGAAGACGGCGATGCCGGTGACGACGAGGCCGATCCCGAGCATCAGGAGGGCGAGCGGCAGCAGGAACCCGGCCTTGACGCCGGTGGTGGCCGAGACGGCGACGCCGGGGCTGCCGTCGGCGTTCATGAGCACGGCGCTCCACCGGCCCTCGCTGACCTTCCAGGTCAGCGCCTGGCTCCCCGTGCCGGTGGCGGAGGCGGCCCAGATCTTCTGGCCCGTCGGCGCGGGGGCGCGGTCCGCGCCGGGGATGGCGCGCATGACGGGCGTGCGGGGGTTGTTCGCGGTGGGCGCGGTGGCGCCGATGACCTGCTCGTGCGCGACACCGCTGAGGTATGCGTTGAGCTGGCTCGTCGGGGCGACGCCGAGGAAGATGGCCTTGCCCGACTCGAGCGGCTGCGCGCTCAGGCGGATCTCGAGGGCGAGGCGGTCGAGCACCCAGGACGGCGCGTCCGGAGCGGTCTGGACGACGGCGTCACCGACCGTGATCGCCGGCGACGAGCTCGAGACGACGGGGTAGGTCAGGGAGAGGAAGCCGGCGGAGTCGCGCCCGACGGCATACGCGATGCTGATCGCGCCCCCGCCGAGGAGCAGGCCCACACCGGGCAGGATGAGCAGGCACCCGATGATGAGTGCGGCGAGGTGCCGGCCGGCCGGTTGGCGCCGGTCGGCGGGGACGACGGTGGTGGAGGTCACGGGAATCACATCCTCGGGAAGCGGCCGGTGACGAGCCGGCTGAGGGCTTCGACGATCCCGATGGCGCTGCCGACGAAGCCGACCACGAGGACGATCCGTGCGAGGATCTCCCACCCGCCGGTGACGTCGAGCGGGAAGACCTGCCAGATCCGCAGGAGCGCGAAGAGGCCGAAGCCGATGGAGACGATGTCGCCGAGGGCCCGCACTCGCGGCAGGTCCAGGACGAGGTTGACGGCGTCGGCCACGATGCGGGCGATGATCGAGGCGTTGACGGCGCCGATGACGAGCACCGTGCTGGCGGTCAGGAACGGCACGGCGTCCCAGCCGGGCCAGCCGTTGATGAGCCAGAGCAGGATGAGGTTGACGACGACGGACCCGGCATAGCCGGCGCGCCGTCCGCGGGTGCGGGCGGGGCCGGTCGGCCGGCCGAGGGTTTGCTGCTGACCGGGGTCCGGCGGGCGGTCGTCCGCTGGGCGGTGGTCCGGTGGGTGGGGTTCGGTGGGGACGGTCATGGTGCACTCCCTGCGGTGAGGGCGCCGGTGTCGGCGCCGAGGGTCTCGAGCGGCAGGGCGGCTCTGACCGCGGCGGCCAGGCCGCCCGGGACGACCTCGCGCAGCTCGTACCGGGCCCGCACGAGCGGCGCGGGCACGGTGAGGACGCGGGTCAGGTCGATGGGCGTGCCGCTGACGACGGCGTCGCACGCGCCGGCGTCGACGGCCGCGCGGATGGTCGCCTCGAGGTCACGCACCTGCTCGGTGCCGTAGCCCATGGCGGGCAGGACACCGCGCGCGTTCGGGTACTTCAGGTAGGTCGCGGCGAGCGACCCGACGGCATACGGCGTCGGGTCGACGATCTGCGCGGCGCCGGCGCTGCGGGCCCCGACGACGCCGGCGCCGTACGTCATGGAGCCGTGGGTCAGGGTCGGGCCGTCCTCCACGACGAGCACCCGCCGGCCCCGGACGGCCTCCGCGTCGTCCACGGTCACCGGGCTCTCCGCCCGCAGGATCGTGGCGTGGGGGTTGAGCTCGCGCACCGAGTGCTCCACC
>DATDMG010000054.1:0-4916 GCA_036518955.1 Kineosporiaceae bacterium
GGCCATGGCCCCGGACGGCGGCTCAGTCCACGAGCTGCGGTGCCTGCGCGGTGCTGCGCCGCACGGTCAGGGTGGGGGTGATCAGGGAGCGCTCGGTCGTGTCCCGCTGCCGGGACCCGATGATCTCCAGCAGCCGGGCCACGCCCTGCCGCCCGACCTCGGCGAAGTCCTGCCGGACGGTGGTCAGGGGAGGGATGAAGTACCCGGACTCGGGCACGTCGTCGAAGCCGACGACGCTGATCTCCTCCGGCACCCGGCGGCCGTGCTCGGCGAGGGCTCGCAGCACGCCCAGCGCCGTCTGGTCGTTCGCCGTGAACACCGCGCTCACCTGCGGGATCCGGGCCAGCAGGAGCCCGGCCTCGTAGCCGGAGCGGGCGCTCCAGTCACCCGGCAGGGTGGGCGGGATCTCGGCGCCCGCGTCCATCAGCACCGACCGCCACCCCTCGAGCCGGCCGGTCGCCTCGAACCAGTCCGTGGGGCCGGCGACGTGCCACACCGTGCGGTGGCCGAGGGCCAGCAGATGCTGCGTGGCCAGCCGGGAGCCGGCGACCTGGTCGACGCCGACCACGCTGAACGCGCCCTCGGGTGCGCCCTCGAGGGCGACGAGCGGGATCTCGGTGGCGAGGGAGTCCAGGGAGCCCTGGGCGATGTGGATCGGGGCGATGACCAGGACCCCGTCGACGCCCTGCCGTACCAATCGCAGGATCGCCGTCCGCAGCTCCGTGGCGGACGGTTCGCGGACGCCGACCACGCTCACCGCGTAGCCGATCTGTGCGGCCGCGTCCTCCACCCCGTAGAGCGTGGACGCCGGGCCGAAGAGCTGACCGCTCAGCGTGGCGACCCCGATCACCTGGGATCGGCCGGTCACCAGCGCTCGGGCGGCATGGTTCGGCCGGTAGCCGAGGGTCTGCATGGCGGCCATCACCCGAGTCCGGGTGTCCGGCCGGACGTTCGGGCTGTCGTTGAGCACCCGGGACACGGTCTGGTGCGACACCCCGGCCAACCGCGCGACGTCCTTCATCCCGGGGGCGGGGCGGACGGCCCCGCCCGGCGCGGGGCCGTCTCGAATGATCTCCTCGGTCATGGTCCCATCCTCGGGTGGCCGGATTCGTGCCCAGCGGCGGTCCGGAACTACGGGTGGCTGCGATCAGTGTCCTGCACAACTGGATCAGTGTCCTGCGCAACCGTGCTCGGTGAGGGTCAGCCGTGCGGCGCCGCGGCGGTCGGGTCCGGGCGAACCCGTGCAGGCCGTGGTGGTGAGCGTTAACACGTGATGTGAATGGTAGCTGCTGCGAGCTGAAAGAGCAGTAGGCTGGGGCTTTCTGGACCGAGGCGGCGACTGTGAGGCCAGGCCTCGGTGAGGTATTGACACTCCGGATGTTTACGCTAACACTGGCTCGACGCCGGGCGTGGATTCGCGCGGGCCTGGTCCGTGAAGCGCAAGGAGGCACCGCTGCCATGACTGAGCGGCCCGACGTCGTCGTCGGAGTGGACTACGGCACATTGTCCGGGCGTGCGGTCGTCGTCCGGGTGTCGGACGGCGAGGTGCTGGGCAGCGCGGTCCATCCCTACCGGCATGCGGTGATCGACAACACGCTACCGGACGGTACGCCATTGCCTCCCGACACCGCCCTCCAGGCTCCCGCCGACTGGCGGGAGGTGCTCTCGGTGGCGGTCCCCGCGGCCCTCGGGGCTGCGGGGATCGCCCCGGCGGCGGTGATCGGGATCGGCACGGACTTCACCGCGAGCACCGTGCTGCCGGTGTTGCGGGAGGGCACGCCGCTCTGCGAGCTGCCCGGTCTCGCTGGGCGGCTGCATGCCTGGCCCAAGCTCTGGAAGCACCACGCCGCGCAGCCGCAGGCCGAGCGGATCAACGCCCTGGCAGCCGAGCGCGGGGAGACCTGGCTGGCCCGGTACGGCGGCAGGATCTCGTCGGAGTGGCAGTTCGCCAAGGCGCTGCAGGTGCTCCAGGAGGACGAGGAGCTGTACCGCCGCGCCGAGCGCTGGATCGAGGCCGCGGACTGGATCGTCTGGCAGTTGTGCGGGGCCGAGACGCGCAACACCTGCACCGCCGGCTACAAGGGCATCTACCAGAACGGCAGCTATCCCGGCACGGACTTCTGCGCGGCCCTCGACCCCCGGTTCGCCGACTTCGTCACCGAGAAGCTGGAGCACCCGCTGTCTCCGCTCGGTGGGCTCGCCGGCCGGTTGACGGCGCAGGGCGCGACCCTGACCGGCCTGCCCGAGGGGATCGCCGTCGCGGTCGGCAACGTCGACGCGCACGTCACCGCCGCTGCCGCGGACGCCGTGGCACCCGGCCGGCTGCTCGCCGTGATGGGCACCTCCACGTGCCTGATCATGAGCTCCCCCGTCCTGGCGGAGGTGCCGGGGATGTGCGGCGTCGTCCGCGACGGGGTCGTGCCGGGGTTGCTCGGGTACGAGGCCGGCCAGTCCGCGGTGGGCGACATCTTCGCCTGGTACGTCGAGAACCAGGTCCCGCCGCCGGTGCACGACGAGGCCTCCCGGCGCGGTGTCGACGTCCACACCGTGCTGAGCGAACGCGCCGCCGTCCAGGAGGTCGGCGAGCACGGGCTGATCGCGCTCGACTGGCACGGCGGCAACCGCTCCGTGCTGGTGGACCACGACCTGTCGGGGGTCGTCGTCGGGCAGACCCTGGCCACCGCACCGGAGGACGTGTACCGCGCCCTGATCGAGGCGACCGCGTTCGGGGCGCGCACGATCATGGAGAGCTTCACCTCGGCGGGCGTGCCGGTGAACGAGGTGGTCATCTCCGGCGGCCTGGTGAAGAACGCGTTCCTGATGCAGACGTACGCCGACGTGCTCGCGGTACCGCTCAGCATCACCGGCTCCGAGCAGGGGCCCGCCGTCGGGTCGGCGATCCACGCCGCCGTCGCCGCCGGGAGGTACCCCGACATCCACGCGGCCGCGGCGGCGATGGGCCGCCGGCAGCCGGCCGTCCACCGCCCCGATCCGGCGCGGGCGAAGGCGTACGACACGCTCTTCGCGGAGTACACCGCGCTGCACGACCACTTCGGCCGGGGCGGCACGGATGTGCTCCACCGCCTGCGCGCCGTTCGCAACGCCGCCCGGGCCCGCCGGGCGGCCCGCCCGCTCGCCGAGGAGGCCCGTTCGTGAGCACTGCCCCAGACCGCCCCGGGGTGCCCGAGCACCTCAGGGACGCCGTCGCGACCGCTCGGGTCGAGGTCTCCCGGCTGCACGCGGAGCTGGTCCGCTGGGGGCTCGTGGTGTGGACCGCCGGGAACGTCAGCGCCCGGGTACCGGACCCGGACGGCGCGGCCGACCTCGTCGTGATCAAGCCGAGCGGGCTCGGCTACGACGAGCTGGCCCCCGAGGTGATGGTCGTCGTGGATCTGCACGGTCGCGTGGTCGAGGGCAGCCTGGCGCCGTCCAGCGACACCGCCTCGCACCGGTACGTCTACCGGCACCTGCCGGAGGTGGGTGGCGTGGTGCACACGCACAGCTCCTACGCGACGGCGTGGGCGGCCCGTGGTGAGCCGATCCCCTGCGCGATCACCGCGATGGCTGACGAGTTCGGGTCCGACATCCCGGTCGGGCCGTTCGCGCTCATCGGGGACGAGTCCATCGGCGCCGGAATTGTCCAGACGCTGGCCACCCACCGCAGTCCCGCCGTCCTGATGGCCGGGCACGGGGTCTTCACCGTCGGGCCCAGCGCCAAGGCGGCCGTGAAGGCTGCGGTCATGTGTGAGGACGCTGCGCGAACCATGCACCTGGCCGGTCAGCTCGGGCCGGTCGACAGGCTGCCGCAGGACGTGATAGACCGCCTGTACGACCGCTACCAGAACGTGTACGGCCAGCGGGTGTAGGGGTCCGCCCCGCCCCGGGGCGGCCCGGGCGGCAGAGGGCGTCCGCCCGATCACCCCGCCCGTCGCCGCGGACGTGCGCCCCCCGCGGTAGGGCCGCGACGCCCGTCCGTCCTGCCGGTCCACAGTCCGAGAGCGCCACGCCACGGTGCTCCGGCCGGCAGGTACTCCGGATCACCTCGGGTGGAGCCGGAGCGAGAACGGCTGTGCGCCGTCCGCTCCGGCTCCCGTCGGAACGGAAGGACCACGTCGATCAGGGTGTGGTCCGGCTTCGGTCGGTCGGTGTGCCACATCACCTCCTGCGGGCCATGCCAGAAGGTGAGCGGTCGGTCCGGCCGCTGTTGGGCATCAGCCCAACAGGTGGTCGAAGTCGCCGTCCTTGGCCCCGAGCACGAGTGCCTCGATCTCCGCGTGCGTGTAGACCAGCGCCGGCCCCTCCGGGAAGCGCGAGTTCCGGACGGCGACCTGCCCGTCCGAGAGCTTCGCCATCTCCACGCAGTTGCCGGAGGAGTTGCTCCGGCGGCTCTTGCGCCAGGTCACGTCCGCCAGCTCCGTGGCGGGCATGCCGTTGTACGCGTGGGCCATGCTGTGCCTCCTGATCTTTGCTCGCGGCGGGGCCGCGACCTGTGCGACCTACGCCGAATGCACCGGCTAATGCACGTGCATCAGCGCGAGCATATGCATGTACCGTCGGAGATTCCAGCGGGTTTGGTCACCCTTGGGAGTAACGGTCAGCAAAGCGTGACGAATCGCCCAGGCGGGGAGGCTCCCTTGGGGGTCAAACCACGCTCCGTGTCGTCCGTTTGAGGGGCGTGCCGGCAGTGCCGGGGTCTCAGCTCCGCGAGATGATCTTCTGCAGGGTCTCGGCGCTGAGGTCCGGGGGCTGGCTGTCGACCGTCAGCCGGTCGAAGATCTGCCCGTAGCGGTCCACCTGCTCGCGCTTGTCCAGGTAGAGCGCGCTGGCGAGTTGCTCGACGTAGACGACGTCGGGCAGGTCCGGCTCGGGGAACCGCAGGATGCTGAACGCCCCGCCCTCGGCCGCGTGCCCACCGA
>DATDMG010000055.1:0-12171 GCA_036518955.1 Kineosporiaceae bacterium
GCCACCGAGGTCGATCAGCTTGACCGCGTCGCCGACCTGGATGATGTTGTCCGGCTTGAAGTCGCAGTACACCAGGCCGAGGTCGTGCAGGTACTGGAACGCCGGCAGGATCTCGACCAGGTAGGCGATGGCCTGGTCGACCGGGATCGGGTCGTACTTGCCCCCGTTGGCCCGCATCCGTTCCTTGAGGATGGACTTGAGCGACGTCCCGCCGACGTACTCCATCACGATGTACTCGGCGCCGGCGTGCTCGACGAAGTTGTAGACCTTGACGATCGACGGGTACGCCACCCGGGCCAGGAACTCGCGCTCCTTCTGGGCCGCCTCGTACGCGTCCTGGTCGCCCGCGTTGAGCAGCCCCTTGAGCACGACCGGGCGACGGTTCAGGTGGACGTCGTAGGCCAGGTAGATCCAGCCGAGGCCGCCGTGGGCGAGGCAGCCGGCGACCTCGTACTGGCCGCTGACGAGCTCACCGGGGGTGAGCTTCGGGGAGAACGAGAACGGGTTGCGGCAGCGCGGGCAGAACCCCTCGGTGCGACCGGGCCGGCCGTCACGGGACCGGCCGACCGGGTTGCCGCAGGAGGGGCAGTAGCGCCGGTCCTCGGGCACCTGCGGGTCGTGCAGCAGCGCCTTCGAGGCGTCGACCTCCGGCATCGGCGGCACCGTCGTCAGGCCGGCGCCGAGGCGGCTGCCGCGCAGTCGGAACGAGCCGGTCCCGGCCGGGCGGGTCGGGCGGGATCCCCGGCCCGCCAGCGCCGTCCCCATCTGCATGCTCGCCAACCGGTTGGACGCCGAGGTGGCTCGAGAGGGGGTGGAGACCGCGGTGGACGTCGCGGCGCCACCCGCGCCGCCACCCGGACCGCCGCCGGTGGCCACGACCGGGGCGGCGCCGACGGGCGACCCGCACACGTCGCAGTAGCCGTCCTGGATGCTCCCGGTGCACCCGGGCTGCGTGCACGCCTGCGCCGTCATGGTCTCTCCTGGCGTGGGTCGGCGCCGGTAGGGGCGGCGGATCGAATCAACATCGGCAATCTCTCGCAGTAGGCCTCGGCCGCGACGACGTCGCACGGCACGGTGGCGAGGGTCGACCGCACCTGCTCGAGGGCGGCGGCCACCACCGGATCGCCCTCCTGCCCGGTGCGGCGGGCCATCACCCGATAGACGTCGAGCAGTCCGAGCAGTTCCTGGCGTTTGGCGAGCGGGGCGGCGTACGCCTTCTCGACGACGCCCATCGCCCGGCCGACGGCGTCCAGCCGGGCCAGGTAGGCGTCCAGGGCGGCCCGCTCGGCGGGAACCTCGCCGAGCACGTCGGGCTCGGGGACGGCGAACCGCGGCGCCCGGGCGATCTGTGCGACGCACCGGGCCACCAACTCCCGGGCGGCCTCCTCGCGGACCCGCAACGCGGCGAGCTGGTCGGCGGCCCGCTTGCGGTCCACCACCAGCCGCCGCGCCGCCGCGACCCGGTCGCGCTCGGCCTGCCGCACGCTCGCGGTCCGCACGATCAGGTCGCGCTCGGCCTGGGCGGCGTCCGTCTCGAGCTGCTTCAGCGGGGCCGACACGTCCGCCCCGCGCATCGCCCGGGTCGCCAGGTCGTTCACCCGGACGGCGAGGTTCTCCACCTGCGCCGACCAGCTGGGCTCCTGCTTGACCAGCTCGCGCAGCCGCTCCAGCGCGCCGCGCAGGGCGGCGACCCGGGCGGGTGCGTCGGCGGCGCTCGGGTCGAAGGCCAGCCGGGTGGTCAGCTGGGTGATCAGCGCGTCGGACAGGCGGCACGCCTCGACCAGCGACAGGGCCATCCCTCCCGACGCCGCGCCACCGGTTCCGGGGTCCATCCGGGCCCAGATGACCTGCGACATCCTCTCCCGGGCGGTGGCGTCGGCCCGGCCCGAGTCCCACAGCCGCGCCAGCGCGGCCTGCCGGTCGCTCACCGACTGCCACAGCGCCATCGACAGGGTGACGTCGGCCGAGTAGGCATCCGGGTCGTCGGCGCGCAGGGATGCCGCGTCGACGTGGTCGAGCTCCCGTCGGCGCCGGTCCACCCAGTCCGCCAGGGCGGCGAGGTAGGCGGAGAGCGCGCCGACATCGGCGGCCTCCCCCAACCGTCCCGGCGCCTGGGGCGCGACGGCCGGCCCCGCCGGGGCCGAGCCGGCGGGCTGAACCGTCATCGATCCCTCATCGTGCTCATCCTCCGGCGCCTGCGGGCAGCGGGCGACCGTAGTCCGGCGACGGGAACGACTTGGGCGCGGACTTCAACGGCGCGGCCAGGTACCGGGCGTACGCGGCGTCCCAGGCGTCCCGGAAGCCGGGCGTCGCCATCACCGCATTCACGTACCGGACGAACTCGGGGTGGGACTTCGCGATCGCCAGCGCGTAGTCCGTGGTGTCCAGCTTGTCGCCGGTGACCTGGGCGGTCGCGTCCTGGTCCTTGAACCCGGCGAGGATCACGTCGTCCCCGGTGATCGCGTCGACCCGGCCCTGCTGCCACAGCGCCAGGCAGTCGCTGTGGATGGCGACCGGGACGGCGATCACGCCGGTGCCCTTCAGGTTGGCGATGCTGGTGGAAGCGGCGGGGGCGCACACCCGCGGCCGCCCGCCGGTGCTCGCGTTCTTCGCCTTGACGAGCTCCGCCAGACTGCTCACCCCGGGTCGCGTGAGCAGCCGCTGGTCAGAGGCCAGGTAGGCGACCGAGAAGGCGGAGCCCGAGGCGGTCTGGGCATCGGTGACAGCCGCGTCCCAGCGCCCGCAGGTCGCCGAGACCGCGCGCGCCACGAGATCGACCCCGCCACGGTCGTACCCCAGGTTGACCTGTGGGAAGCGCTGGGCGGCCGTGATAATCTTGAAACGCACGTGGCCGTCCGAGCCGAAGATGGCGCGACCGATCGCCTTGGCCATCTCGATGTCGAAACCGGCGGGCTCGCCGTCCGACAGGGTGTTCCAGGCGCCGAGGAGCCGGGTGTCACCGGCGACGCCGACGACGAGGAAGCCGCGGGCCTTGATCGCCGCCTCCAGGGACTTGGCCGGCAACGCGTCGGGCGCCGGGACGGACGGCAGCGGCGGGTACGACGCCTGCGCCGCCGGCTCGCTCTTGCTGCAGGGGGTATCGGCGGCCGAGGTCCCGGGGGTGGTGACGGCGGCTGCCTCGGTCTGCTGCTTGGTGATCTGGTCCAGGACGGCGGCCGGCCCGACGGCCGCGGTCGAGCACCCGGTCACCGCCGTCGCGAGCAGGGCACCGACCGCCAGCGCCCGGTAGCTGCGGCGGGTCATCGGTAGTCCTCCAGCCGCTGCGCGATCCCGGCCCAGGCCAGCACCGCGGACACCAGGCCGACGCCGACCGCCAGCCAGGCGAGCACACGGAGCGTCAGGTCGCCGGTGCCGAGGCCGACGTCGACGGCCCGGGCCTGCTGCTCGATACCGCGCCGGAGCGAGTCGTCGACGGCCTGGAACGACACGTTGAAGGGTTGCGCCGGATCCGCCATCGCAGCGGCCACCGTGGGCCAGTTCTCCGTGGACGTCTGGAACACCTTCTCCGCCTCCCCCCGCCAGGTGCTGAAGTCGTGCCCGACGTTCGTCGTCCCGACCGCGGACCCCGCGGTGTCGACGCGCTGCTGCACCAGCGCCGCCGCGGTCATGAACTCCGTCTCGTAGCTCAGCGCACTGCCGCCCGTCCGCAGGTAGAGGAAGGAGATGCTGGCGTCGGACTTCGCGGTGTTCGCCGCGATCCGGGCGTCGGCGAGCGCCGTGAAGGCGGTGTACGAGGTGTCTCGCACGGTGGTGGCCCGGCTCTGCGCCGCCGTCATCACGACCAGACCGGCGAGCCCGACGGCGAGGACGCCGGCACTCGCCGCTACCAGGGGCAGGTTGAGGTACCGGCGGGTGCGCCTCGCCAGCCAGACCTGCACCCAGCCGAGCCCGGCGAGGGCCACCAGATCGGCGCCGATCATCTCCCAGGTGGCCCATCCGGAGGCCGCGTAGGCGTCCTTCACCCGTTGGCTGTTCGCCGCGATGAGCTTGTTCAGCGCGGGCAGCATGCCGTTGCCGGTGATCAGGTTCGGGTTGCCCCCACCGCCACCGCGCAGCGCCGTCCCGGCCTGGCGGAGGTAGCCCAGCGCGCTCTGGTCGTGCAGCTTGTTGTAGATCCGCGCGCTCGTCGCGTACTGCCGGTACTGACCCAACGCGTCACTCACCGCGGCGAGGTGGTCGCCGTCCGCCGGGTTCGCGGCGGCCGCCTGCGCGACGAGCTGGGCCGCGTTCTTCAGCGCCTGGTTGAACGCGTCGACCTGCTCCGCGGTCTCCTTCTCCGGGCTCGGGAAGGTGGCGGTGAGCAACGAGTCCGCGCGGACCACCTCGGTGGTGATCTGCTGCACCCGGATCAGCTGGGCGGCGTCGGCGTCGGCGTTCGCCAGCGCGGTGCTGCGCGCCTGGAACGCCGCCGCGCTCAGCGCGCCGAAGACCAGGCACACCGCGATGGCCAGCATCCCGGCGAGCCGGAGCCGGCCGGGGGAACCCTGGAACAGCGTGCGCGCCAACCCCTGGATCCGCCCGGGGCGCGCCTGGCGGCCGATCGTCGTGGTGGCCGGACCCGGTGGGGAGGCGCCAGGAGCCGGCCGGGTGACGGGTGCGGCGGAGCGGACCGGGGCCACCGGCCTGCCGGTGGTCTGGGTCATCGCGCGCCGTCCGGGCTCGGGCCCGGGTCAGGGCCCTGCTGGGCGCCGGGGACCACCAGCCCCGGGCCCGTCGCGTCGAGTGTCATGTCTGCCTCCCCCTCGTGCGGTTCCGCACCCGGCCCGGCGTCGCCGGTCTCGCTGTCCGACAGGTCCTCGGGCAGCATCAGACGCAGCTCGTCGACCGTCGGTTGCACAACGTCGCGCAACCGCCACGCATGCCGGCCGATCGCCGCCTCGAGCACGTTGCGGGCGAAACGCCCGTTCCCGAAGCCCTCCCCGCGCGGCGTCACCGCCAGGATCTCCCGGAACCGGTCGCGCGCCGCGTCGGTGGGCCGGTAGTCGGTGTCCTCGGCGAGCCGGCAGAAGATCTGGACGAGCTCGTCGTCGGTGTAGTCCGCGAACGTGATGATGGTCCGGAACCGGCTGGCCAGCCCCGGATTGGCGGCGATGAACTCCTGCATCGGCTCCGGGTAGCCCGCCACCACGACGACCAGGTCGTCGCGGTGGTCCTCCATCTCCTTGACGAGGGTGTCGATGGCCTCCTCGCCGTACTGGTCCCCCGCCAGGCTGTACGCCTCGTCGACGAACAGGACGCCGCCGATCGCCGACGCGACGACGTCCGCGGTCTTGGTCGCGGTCTGCCCCAGGTACCCGGCGACCAGCTCGGACCGGTCGACCTCGACCAGCTGGCCGGTGCTCAGCAGGCCGATCGCCCGGTAGATCCCGGCGACCAGCCGGGCCACCGTCGTCTTGCCCGTCCCGGGGTTGCCGAGGAAGACCAGGTGCCGGGTGATGGTGGCGCTGCGCAACCCGGCCTCGGCGCGGAGCTTCTCCACCCGCAGCAGCGCCGTCTGACGATGGATCTCGGTCTTGACGGCGGCCAGCCCGATCAGCTCGTCGAGCTCCGCGAGGAGTTCCTCGACCGTCTTCGCCGGCTCGACCGGCTCGGCCGGGCCGCCGGCACCGGCGCTTCCGGCCCGGGCGGCGGGCCCGTCGCCCGGGGTACCCCCTCCCGTCGGCGGTCCTGGCGGCACAGGCCCACCGGGCGAGGGTCCACCGGCCGGGATGATCGGCTCCCGCCCCGCCGGCGGCGTGAGGCGGGACAGCGCGTCGCCCACGACGTCCATCAGGGCGAGGGTGTCCGCGACGTTCTGCGCCGACGCGGGCCAGCGCGGCGAGCCCGGACCGGCGCCGGACGCCGGCCGGCCGGCCGGACCGCCCGGACCGCCACCGGCGTCGGAGGCCGACAGTCCGGCCGCCCCGAGCTGGGCCGCCGACGCGACCGTGGCGTTCTCGGCCACCCGGCTGGTGGGGGTGCCGAGCGTGCACGCCGACGCGGCGACGTCCACCAGCGCCCGGGCGTAGTCCGCGGCGGCCGCGGACCGTTCGGCGACGAGCGCGGACAGGCCGTCGGTGGGCGTGGCCCGCCACCGCCGGCCGCGGACCGCGGCCTCGAAGAAGGTCCGGGTCGTGCCACCGAGCGCGTCCGCCCAGGCGTGGGCCGCCCCGGGCCCGGACTCGGCGACGGCAGCCGCGAACGCGGCACCCTCGGCGCGGGCCTGGCCGACGTCAAGACCCGCGGCGGCGGCGACGTGCGCGAGCCGGTCAAGGGCCGCCAGCAGCCCCGGGGAACCCGGAACGGGCGACGCCGGGCCGGCTCCGGAGCCGGCCCCGGTCACGATGTGCCTCCACCGAGGCTGAGGTCGCCGCCCTCGGCGGCATGCCCGAACTTCTCCGCCAGGAAGCGTCCGTGGGCTACCAGCGCCTCGGCGTCCGAGCGGCACGCCGCCTCGAAGATGTCGTCCATCGTCGCCGCGAGCAGGTCGAGCTGGTCGACGAGCACCATCAACGAGGTCTTGCCCCGATCCACCGGACGGCGGTCGGCGAAGGACCGGGGCAGCCGCAGATAGGCGCCGAGCGCCTCGGGCAGGTAGCTGGTGACCGTGGCCATCACCGAGTGGGCGTCCCGGCTCCCGCCACCGAGCTGGTCCAGCCGGGGGATGGTGTCGCGGGCCGTCGCGCAGATACGCCGGACCCGCTCCGCCACCAGCCCGGGCACGCGGTCGGCCGAGACGGCCGCCGTGACCTCGTTCTCGATCGTCGCCACGGACGCCAGCAACTCGTCCCCGGTCGGGACGCGCGGCAGCTCCAGCCGGGGTTGCTCCGGCTCCGGTTTGCGCGGGCGGCCGGTGACCGCCGCGATGAGGTCCCTCAACGAGGCCACGGTGCGTGCACTCTCCCGACTGCTCGTGCGGCGTCAGCGCCCCAGCTCGAGCGACCCGCCGGCCAGCCGCTCGTCGTGCTTGCGCACCCGGTCCAGGTAGGCCTGGGACTTGGCCACCTCGCTCTGCAGGGTGCCGATCGTCGCCGCCATGGTGTCCAGGGCCTGCGCCTTGAACGTGTCGATCGCGTCCATCGTCTGGTAGATGTTCTGGAACGCGGCCTGCAGCTGCGGCAGCCCGATCGTCGCTGATGCGGCCTGCTGCTGGATCGCCACCGAGTTGTCCCGGAGCAGTTCCGACGTCCGCTGGATGAGGTTGGACGTCGTGGTGTTGAGCGCGGTGATCTGGTCGAGCACGAGCTTCTGGTTGTTCAGGGCCTGGGCGACGATGACGGCCGTCCGCAGCGCCGAGATGGTCGTCGTGGTGGCCCGGTCGACGCCCTTGACGAGCTCGATGTTGTTCTTGATCACAATGTCGATCGCGAGGTAGTTCTGGATCGACACGGCCAGCTGGGTGAGCAGGTCCTGGTGCTTCTGCCGGATGTAGAAGAGCACGTCCTCGCGGAGCGCCTTGGCCTTCTCGGGGTCGGCCGGCTCGACGTCCGCGACAGCCGCGGCGACCCGCGCGTCCAGCCGTTCGGCGACGTAGACGTAGCGGTTGAGCATGCCCATGGTGTCCCAGAGCTGCTGCTTCTCCTGGTTGAGCGCGGCGTTGTCGCGGCGCAGCTCGTCCTGCCCCGAGTAGAGGGCGTGCAGGATCGCGTCGATGTGGCTCTGCGCACTGGCGTACTTGCGGAAGTAGTCGGTGAGCCGGTCCCGGAACGGCAGCTTGTCGAGCCACCCCTTGGCGCCCGACGCCTGGCCCGGGTCCAGGTCCTCGACGGTCCTGCGCAGCTCCAGGAGCGTGCCGCCGACCTTGGAGGACTCCGACAGCCCGCCCTCCTGCAGGGCCTTCACCGGAGTCTTGAGCAGGCGGTTCGAGGTTTCGGCGGCGCGCCGGATCTCGGCGTCGCCCATGGTCCGGACGTCGGACGCCTTCTGCGCGAACTCCGGGGAGTTCACCGACTGGTTGAGCAGCGAGGTGAGGTAGCCCTCGACGGTGGCGTCCAACCTCGGGACCTCCGCCGCGGGCACCGGCGGGGCCATCTTCGGCGCCGCCGTCGTGGCGACCGCCGACGCAGGCGCCGGCGCGGTCAGGGTGAGCATCCCTTCGGCAGGGGCAGGCGGTGCCAGGGGTGTCGGCTCGGTCATCCGTCGTCCTTCGTCTCGCGGGCTGCCGCTGGGGCACGTCCGGGCGGGGGACGCCAGGGCCCGATCGGGGGCCAGGGCGTCCGGTACCGGCCAGACGCACCGTCAATCTACGCGGTTCCGGTCCGCACGGTGAGCCCGTCACCCTGGGGTTCGCAGCTGGGGCTACCCGGGGGGCAGCCTCGCTCGGACGGACAGAACATCCTCGAACGCCCAGTCCGTTCCCGTCCGGTCAGGTCTCACACCGTCACGCCGAGTGGCGAGCGGGTGGCGCGGAAGCAGGCCCCCGGCGTTCCTCAGCGCAGCCGCGCACCGCTCCCGCCGCCCGGCAGGTCGGGTGCGCTCGGCTGCCGGCCCGACCGCGGCTCGAAGATCCCGCGGGGGCGGGTCGCCGCGACGTGATCCGGACGGCGGCGGCCCAGCCGAACCGTCCGGGCCGCCCCGGCCGACGACGTCGCCTCCGCCGGGGCCAGCGGACGGTCGGTGAAGGGGTCGAGCGACGGGGGATCCGCGACCCGCCCGGCCCGCGCCGAGGCCTGGTCGCCGCCGCCGGCCGGGCCGCCGGGCCGGTGCAACGGCTGCTGCTGCGGTGGCCGGTCCGGCTGGTGGGCGCCCTGGTCCGGCTGGTGGGCGCCCTGGTCCGCAGGATCCACCGGCTGCGCCGGGCCCGGGACGGCGGGAGCGCCGACCCGGCGCACCTGCTGCACGCCGGCGACGAGGTGGGCCTGCATCCACAGCTGCAACGCCGCCCAGCCGGAGCTGGCCGCCGAGTCCCAGTCCTCGCCCGACACGTCCCGGGCCGCCCGGGCGACCGCGCGGACGAGGTGGTGGCAGGCGTCGTCCGGCAGCCCCACCTCGGCGGCCCAGGCGCCGAGCTGCTGCCAACGCGACTCGACGAAGTCGAGGGCACCCCCGTACCGCTCCGGGTCTCGCACCGGGTCGAGGACGGCGACGGCCAGCTCCTGCACCGGAACGGCCTCGGACCGCAGCGGGTGGCCGGACGGGACCAGCTCCGCCATCCGATCGCCGAGCGTGCTCCCGAAGTCGGCACTGGCCAGCACCCAGGCGCAGGAGAGCCGGAGTTCGTGCAGCGTCTCGGCAGCGGGACGCCGGTCGGCGGGCTGCGGGAGCAGGTACTCCACACCGCTTGCTTAACGTCACCGTCCGCGCATGTCAACCTGCTCGGGCAGTCTGCCCGGGACCAGGGTCAGGCGGGTACGACGTGGGCCAGGACAAACAGGACGATCGCCAACCCGGCGTCGAGCAGGACGTCCAACTGCCGCGACCGGACGAGCAGTCCCAGGCAGTACTTCTCCGGGAGCAGGGCTCGCATCGCGGCCGCGAGCGCGAGCGCCCCGGCGAGGGTGTAGCCGCCGACCCGGGAGTCCACGGTGACGCTGACGAGGATCGCGGCCGCGACGACCATCAGCACCACGACGAAGGCGATCCGCCGGGTGGGCGGCACCTCCCACTGGACCACCACGGACCGCCCGACCCGATTCAGTGCGCGAAGTGCCGGGTACCGGTGAGGTACATGGTGACCCCGGCCGCCTTCGCGGCGGCCACGACGTCGTCGTCCCGGATCGACCCGCCGGGCTGGACGACGGCGCGCACCCCGGCGGCGAAGAGGATCTGGGGGCCGTCGGCGAACGGGAAGAACGCGTCGGACGCCGCGACCGCGCCCCGCGCCCGCTCGGCCCCGGCCCGCTCGACCGCGAGCCGGCAGGAGTCCACGCGGTTGACCTGGCCCATCCCGATCCCGACGCTGGCGCCGTCGCGGGCGAGCAGGATCGCGTTCGACTTGACCGCGCGCACCGCCCGCCAGGCGAAGGCGAGGTCGGCGAGCGTCGCCTCGTCGGCAGGGTCGCCGCTCACCAGCCGCCAGCCGGCAGGGCCGTCGCCGGCCGCGTCGAGGCGGTCCACGGTCTGCAGCAGCACCCCGCCGCCGACCGCCCGGAACTCGACCGCGTCCGGCGCTCCCCCGGTCGGAACCCGCAGCAGGCGGACGCTCTTCTTCCGGCGGAGCACCGCGACGGCGGCGGGCTCGAAGTCCGGCGCGGCGACGACCTCGGTGAAGATGTCCGCGAGCTGTTCCGCCATCGCCACGGTCACCGGCCGGTTGGCGGCGACCACGCCGCCGTAGGCGGACGCCGGGTCGCAGGCATGGGCGCGGGCGTGGGCCTGCGCGACGTCCGCGCCGATCGCGATGCCGCACGGATTGGCGTGCTTGACGATCGCGACGGTGGGGCGGTCGCCGTGATCCTGCGCGGCCCGCCAGGCGGCGTCGGTGTCGACGTAGTTGTTGTAGGACATCTCCTTGCCGTGCAGTTGCTCGGCGTGCGCCAGGCCCGGGCGCCAGTGCCGGTAGAGCGCGGCCCGCTGGTGCGGGTTCTCGCCGTACCGCAGGACGGCGGCGCGGTCCCAGGTGGCACCGGTCCAGGCCGGGAACCCGGTGCCGTCGTCCGTGGGCGCCAGCACGTTGCCCATCCAGGAGGCGACGGCGACGTCGTAGGTGGCGGTGTGCACGAACGCCGCGACGGCCAGCCGGCGCCGCTCGGTGAGCGTGAACCCGCCCGCGGCGACCGCGGTCAGGACGTCGCGGTACCGCGCCGGGTCGACCACGACGGCGACGCTCGGGTGGTTCTTCGCCGCAGCCCTGACCATCGAGGGTCCGCCGATGTCGATCTGCTCGACGCACTCGTCCGGGCCGGCGCCGGAGAGCACGGTCGCCCGGAACGGGTACAGGTTCACCACCACGAGGTCGAACGGTTCGACGCCGAGCTCCGCCAGCTGTGCGACGTGGGCCGGCAGGCGCCGGTCGGCGAGGATGCCGGCATGCACGCGCGGGTGCAGCGTCTTGACCCGCCCGTCCAGGCACTCGGGGAACCCGGTCAGGTTCTCCACCGGCGTCACCGGGACGCCGAGCGACGCGACCCGCGCCGCGGTCGACCCGGTCGAGACGATGGCCACGCCGGCCGCGTGCAGGCCCCGCGCGAGCTCGTCCAGCCCGGTCTTGTCGTAGACCGACACCAGCGCGCGCCGGATCGGCACGCGGCCCGGATCGACCGTGGACGCGGCCGTCCCGGCGTCCGGCGAGGTGTGCGAGGTGTGCGAGGTCTGCGGGCCCACGACGCCGACCCTACCCGCTGGCCGCCCGGGCGCCGATGAGCACCCGGCGCCCCTCCACCCGCCACCCGCAGCGGAGCATCCGGTCCACCACCTCGACCAGCAGCTCCCGCTCGACCACCTTGATCCGCTCGTGCAGCCGCTCCTCGTCGTCGCCGTCCTCGACCGGCACGGCACGCTGAGCGACGACCGGGCCGGTGTCCACCCCCGCATCCACGATGATCACCGTGGTGCCGGTGATCTTCACGCCGTAGGCGAGCGCGTCCCGGACGCCGTGCGCCCCGGGGAAGGCCGGCAACAGGGCGGGGTGCGTGTTCACCGTCCGGCTGCCGAACCGGCGCAGGAACGGCTCGCCGAGGATCCGCATGAAGCCGGCCAGCACCACCAGGTCGGGGCGGAACACCGAGACCGCCCGGGCGACCGCCTCGTCCCAGCCGGCCCGCTGCGGGAAGTCGGCCGGTGACACGGTGGCGGTGGGCACCCCGGCGGCCCGGGCGCGCTCCACCCCGTAGGCGTCGGGCCGGTCGCTCACCACGCCCGCGACGGACCACTCGGCCCCCGGCGACCGCCCGGCGTCCAGGAGCGCCTGCAGCAGCGTCCCGCTTCCGGAGACGAGGACGACGACGCGCCTGGATGCGCTGCGCAGCGGTTCCACGATCGGAGACGATAGCCGCAGTCCACCGGGCGCCCCTGGAGCCGACGTGCCGCCCGGTCCAGGCAGGAGGTCGACAGGTGTCCACGCCAGCCCTGGCCGAGCGGGCTGAACGGGCGGCCCGCCGGATCCAGCTCTTCGGGGTCTCGCTCGTGTCGACCGTCCTGGTCAGCGGGCTGGCCCTGCCGTGGAAGCTCACCGGCCTCGGCTTCGGGCTGCTCACCGGCTATGCCGGCGTCCGGTCGCTGGCCGACCTCGCC
>DATDMG010000056.1:0-58915 GCA_036518955.1 Kineosporiaceae bacterium
GAGCAGCGCCGAGGTCGCCGAAGCTCTGCTCGCCTGGCACCCGGTGACGACG
The DNA here is from genome assembly GCA_036518955.1 of Kineosporiaceae bacterium. Taxonomy (GTDB): domain Bacteria; phylum Actinomycetota; class Actinomycetes; order Actinomycetales; family Kineosporiaceae; genus DATDMG01. The sequence continues at coordinate 53 of DATDMG010000056.1, forward strand.
TCGCGACCCTCGCCGCAGACCTTCGTCGAGACCTACCGCCAGTTGGCGGCGGGAGGGGCCACCGGGATCGTCTCGGTGCACCTCTCCGGCGACCTTTCCGGGACCGTGGACGCCGCCCGAACGGCGGCCCGCACGGTGCGGGCGGAAGGCGTGGTCGTCGAGGTGGTGGACTCCCGGCTGCTGGCGATGGGGCTGGGCTTCGCCGCGCTGACGGCGGTCCAGGCCGCCGCCGAGGGCGCGGGGACCGCCGAGGTCGCCCATCGGACCATGCGCCAGGCCTTCTCGACCGGCGTCTGGCTGTACGTCGACACCCTGGAGTACCTGCGCCGGGGCGGCCGGATCGGCCCGGCGGCCGCCTGGCTCGGGTCAGCGCTGGCGGTCAAGCCGCTCCTGCACCTGGTGGACGGCCGGGTGGAGCCGCTGGAGCGGGTGCGGACAGCGTCCCGGGCCCTGGCCCGGCTGGAGGAGATCACGGTCGCGGAGGCCGGCACGGCGCACGTGGACGTCGCCGTCCAGCACCTGGCCTCGGCTGACCGCGCGGCGGAGCTCGCGGAGAGGCTGCGCCAGCGGATCCCGAAAGTCCGCCACCTGGTGGTCGACGAGGTCGGGGCCGTGGTGGGCGCGCACGCCGGACCGGGCCTGCTCGGCGTGGTCGTGGCGCCGATCCCAGTCTGACGGCCTGCTGACCCCTGTCGTCCGGGTCCTGTCGTCCGGGTCCTGCTGTCCGGGGCGCTGGTCCGGCGGGTGGCCGGGGTCGCCACGTCGTTCCGTCCACAGGTGAGCGTCGGGTCACGCCGTCCACAGCGGTGCCGGGGCTGAGCCACGCGGACGGAGCCCCGCCCTAACGTCGAAGCGTGATCGACGAAGAAGCGCGGCCGTCGGCCGCACGACACCGCACGGCCGCAGCTGCGCGCCCGTCCGTGCGGCGCGGGTCACCACGGGGCTCGTTCTCCCGGCCCGGCCGGGGCGGCATCGTTCCGACCGGGCCGGCGTCCGCCGACGGGCCGGCGTCCGCCGACGGGTCTCGGTCACCGAGCCGCGAGCCGGAGCCCGCCGACTCCGGGTGGCCGGCTGCCGCCCCGCCTCGCCGGCTCGCCAGATCTGAGCTGGTGGCCCGGCTCCGGGCCGGTGCCGTCGACAGGGTGCCGCTCGTGCTGCGGGAACGGCCCGGCGTTCCGCGTGGTGCCGCGCTCGCCGCTCTGGTGATCGCGCTCGTCCTGGCGGCGGCCCTGGTGTCCCGCGCCTACGCCGAGGGATCGGGCGAGCTCACCCTTCCGGGGTCGCGTGAGGCGGGTCGGGGCGCGGGCCCGGCGTCCGCGGCGGGTCCGAGCGGGGCCTCGGGGTGGAGTCACGCGGCGGCGACGTCGTCCGTCACCGCCCCGGCCACCACGTCGGTGTGGGCGATCGGCGCCCAGGGTGCTCCGGTCCTGACCGGTTCGCCAGGCGCGGCTGAGGTCGTGGTCGACGTCGCGGGTCGGGTGCGCCGACCTGGGCTCGTCCGGCTCACGTCGGGGAGCCGGCTGTGGGACGCCGTCATGGCCGCCGGTGGTCCCGTACCGGGCGCCCGTCTCGACCGGGTGAACCTGGCAAGGCGGCTCACGGACGGCGAGCACGTGAGCGTGCCGGGCCCCGACGACCCGGTGCCGCCCGAGCCCCCTGCCGTTGTCGAGGGTGCCCCCGCCGACGGGGTTCTGGGCACCGCCGTCCCCCTCGACCTCAACACGGCGACCGCGGAGCAGCTCGACGGCCTGCCGGGGGTCGGGCCCGTCCTTGCCCGGCGCATCCTCGGCTGGCGGGCTCAGCACGGCCGCTTCTCCCGGGTGGAGGAGCTCGGTGAGGTGCCCGGCATCGGCGACAGGCTCCTGGCGCAGCTCCGCCCTCGGGTGACGGTGTGACGGGGGTGTCCGCGGGTTCCGAGCCGGTCGGGCGACGGCATCCAGATCTGCGGCTGGTACCAGCTGTGTCGGCAGCCTGGGCCGCCGCCTGGTGGGGCACGGCGGCCGGTGCCCCTGGCCGGAACGGGTTGGCCGGCGCTGCACCGGCCGTGGCATGCCTCGTCGCCCTCGGGCTGGCGGCGGTCGGGCTCGTCATGTCGCGGGGTGTCCCGCGGAGAGCGGATTCCCGCGGGGGTGGCCGGTTCGGGGCCGCCCCGGTCCTGGTGCTGTCGGTGATGGCTGCGGTCCTGGCGACGTGCGCGGTCGCGTGCGCCACCCGGTATCACGCGCCGCTGCCCCGGTGGGCGGCCGACCGGGCAGTGGTCGAGGTGAGAGCGCAGGTCACCGACGATCCGCGCCAGGTCACCGGAGGGCCCCCGGGCCGTCCACCCGAAGTCGCGGTCCGGATCGCGGCCCACCAGCTGGCCGGGCGGGGGATCAGCGTGCGGGTGGGCGCGCCGTTGCTGTTGCTCGGCAGTGGCGCTTGGCAGGCGGTGAGCGCCGGCCAGACCGTCATCGCGGTGGGCCGGTTGCGCGCGGCCGACCCGGGCGACGACGTCGTCGCTCTGTTGACGGCGCAAGGGGGCCCGCGGGCCGTGAGCCGTGGTTCGTGGCCCTGGCGCCTGGCGGACCGGCTGCGCGGCGGGTTGCGCCGCGCTTGCGCCGGCCTGCCCACCGACGCCGGTGGCCTGCTGCCTTCGCTGGTGGTGGGAGACACCAGCGCCTTGCCGGATCGTCTGCGTTCGGATCTGCAGGCGGCCGGGCTGACCCACATCACTGCGGTGAGCGGCGCCAACGTGGCGATCAGTGCCGGTGCGGCACTCTGGGTCTCGTCGGCGTTGGGCGCCGGTCGGCGGTTGCGGCTGGTGCTGACCGCTGTGGTCCTGGCCGGGTTCGTGGTGGTGGCGCGGCCTCAGCCGAGCGTGCTCCGAGCCGCTGCGATGGGGGGTGTCGGCCTGCTCGGCCTGGCAGGCGCACGCCAGTCGCGCGGGTTGCCCCTCCTCGCCGGGTCCGGCGTCCTGCTGCTGGCCATCGATCCGTGGCTGGCCCGCAGCACGGGCTTCGCGCTCTCGTGCCTGGCGACCGCCGGCCTGCTCCTGCTCGCACCCCTCTGGACCGGGTCCCTGTCCCGCCGGTTACCGCGCGTCCTGGCGGCCGGGGTGGCGGTTCCGGCAGCAGCCCAGGCGATGTGCGGCCCGATCCTGGTGCTGCTGCAGCCATCGGTGAGTATCGTCTCGGTCCCGGCCAATCTCCTCGCCGAGCCTGCGGTCGCGCCAGCCACGGTGCTCGGCCTGGTTGCCGCGCTGGTCGCGCCGCTGTGGCCGGTGGCCGCGGAGGTGCCGGCTCGGCTGGGTGGGCTCGCCACCGGGTGGATCGCGCTCGTTGCGCACCGGGCCGCGGGCATGCCCTGGGGATCGCTGCCATGGCCTTCGGGGCCCGGCGGCGCCGTGCTGTTGGCAGGATTCACCGCCGCGCTCATCGTGGTGACGACCCGTTGGCGCCTCGGTGACGCCGGGCGCGATCCCTGGGGGGCACCGCCCAGGCTGCCTCCCCGTGCCGCTGGCGGCCCGGTGGGTCCCCAGCCGTCGCGGGTCCGAGGTGGCGCGGGTACCCGGCACGCGGCCAGGCGAACCCCTGGCCGCCGGTGGCTTGCGGTCGGGGTCCTGGCGCTGCTGGCCGCAGTGATCGGGTGGTGGGCCGGCTCGCGGCTGCCGCCGTGGGGTCCGGGTCCCTGGCCGCCGCCGGACTGGGCCGTGGTGCAGTGCGATGTCGGCCAGGGGGCGGCGCTCGTCGCCCGCAGCGGCGTCGACCGGGCGGTCCTGGTCGACACCGGCCCGGATCCGCGGCTGATGACGTCCTGCCTCGACCGTCTGAACGTCCGGCACCTCGATCTCGTGCTCCTGACCCACTTCCATGCCGACCACGTGGGCGGGCTGCCGGGAGTGCTGGCTCGGCGTGACGTCCGCGAGGTCCTGGTGAGCCCGCTGGCCGAGCCGGCCGAGAACGCCGAGGCGGTGGCGCGGGAACTGGCGGTCGCCCGGGTGCCCGAGCGGGTCGGGGCGGCCGGTCAGAGCGGCGCCGCGGATGGCGCGGCCTGGTCGGTCCGCTGGCGGGTGCTCGCACCGGCGCAGGGGGCGAGCCCGCGGGGCGGGTCGGGGCCCTCAGCTGCTGGGGGCGACCACGGCGACGAGGGGTCGGTGGTGAACGAGGCGAGCCTTGCCTACGTCCTCGACGTACGCGCGCCGTCCGGCAGCTTGCGCCTGGTGGGCATGGGGGATCTGGAGCGCGACGGGCAGCAGGCCTTGCTGGCGTGGGTGACCGCACGCCCCGGTGTCCTGGGGCCGTCCGTCGACGTGGTGGAGGTGGCGCACCACGGCTCGGCGAAACAGATCCGGGAGCTCTACGCCACGCTCCGGCCCCGGGTGGCGCTGATCGGTGTGGGCGCAGGCAACGAGTACGGGCATCCGGCGCCGTCCACCCTGGCCATGCTGCACGGGATGGGCGTGGAGGCCTTCCGGACCGACACGGACGGCGCGATCGCCGTCAGCGTCCGGCCCGGTGGCGCCCTCTCCGCTGCGCCGCTGCGGGGAGCCCACCCGGGCCAGGGTCTCGCCCGTGGTCCACCGCGGGACCCACCGCCGGCCCGATGAGCCGCCGACCGGCGGCTGGCGGCTGGCGGCTGGCGGCTGCGGTCGCCGAGGAGCTGAAGCCCGAAGGAGGTCCGGATGGGGTGCCCATGCTGTCGGACACGGTTGCCACCGCCGTCCGGTTGTGGCAGGGCGCCCCGTGGGCCGCGCGCTAAGGTTCCTGCCGTGGCAGCCACTTCCGGGCGGGGCGCCGGCCGAGCCGGGGCTTCTGCCTCTGGGTCGTCCGGTCGTGGTGGGGCCGGTGCGGGCAAGCGTGCCGCGGCACCGGTGCGGGCCGTTGCCCCCGAGGATCTCGAGCCGGGCCCCGTCGTCCTCGTGGTTGGCGCGGAGGACCTGCTGGCCGAGCGTGCCGTCGCCGCCGTTGTCCGGCGGGCCCGGGAGGTGGACCCGGATCTCTCCGTGGAGACCCTGGAGGCCGCCGGTTACGAGGCCGGCCGGTTGGAGCTGCTGACCAGCCCCTCGCTGTTCGGGGGCGGAAAGGTGCTACTGGTCAACGGGGTCGAGGCGGCGGCCGACGCGCTGGTCGCCGACGTCAATCAGTACCTCGGCTCGCCCGCGCCGGACGTGTGCCTGGTGTTGCGGCACTCCGGCGGCCAGCGCGGCAGGGGCCTGCTCGACGCCGCGCGCCGGACCGGTGCGCCCGAGGCGGCCTGCCTGCCGATCAGTAAGGACGAGGAGAAGGTCGACTTCGCGGCGAACGAGTTCCGGCGGCTGGGCCGGCGTGCCTCCCCCCAGGCGGTGCGTGCTCTGGTGGACGCCGTCGGGAGCGACCTGCGCGAGCTAGCCGCTGCCTGCTCGCAGCTCGCCGAGGACGCCGACGTGTCCGGGACCGCCCGGATCGAGGCGGAGACGGTCGAGCTGTGGTTCGGCGGCCGGGTGGAGGTCACCGGGTTCAGAGTGGCGGACGCCGCGGTCGCCGGGCGCGCTGATCAGGCTCTGTCGCTGCTCCGGCACGCGCTGGGGACAGGAGCGGACCCGGTGCCCCTTGTCGCGGCCCTGGCGCTGAAGCTGCGGGCGATGGCGAAGGTCTCCGCGGTGGGTCGCGGCCGGTCCGCGGATCAAGCGGCGGCGCTCGGCATGGCACCCTGGCAGGTCGACCGGGCCCGGCGGGAACTGAACGGGTGGACCGAACGGGGCATCGCCGACGCGATCGTGGCGATCGCGGAGGCGGACACGGCCGTCAAGGGTGGCGGACGGGACCCGGTCTACGCAGTGGAGCGCGCCGTCCTGACGATCGCCCGCAGCCGGGGCGCTTGATCTGCCGGAGCGCAGCGCCGCGGCCGTCATCCGGCGGGCAGTTATCGGGCAGTTATCGGCGGGCAGTTATCGGCGGGCAGTCACATCGGGGTGCCGAATTCCTGGGTCCAGTAGACGACGTAGGGCGTCCCTGGGCGGACCACCATTCCGACCCCGATCTCCGTGAATCGGCAGTCCACGATGTTGGCCTGGTACGCGGAGGTGGCGGACCACGCCGCCATCGCCGCTGCCGCGGTGGTCTGCCCTGCGGCGATGTTCTCGGCGGCCAGGGAGTACTGGTACCCGGCAGCCATCATCCGCTGGAACGGGGTGCGCCCGTCCGAACCGTTGTGCCGGAACCCGGCCGCACCGGACATATCCTGACTGTGCGCCCGGGCGAGCTCCACCAACCGGCCGTCGACGGCGACGGCGTTGCAGCCGGCAGCCTCCCGCCGCGCATTGACCAGTCGGACCACCTCCGCTTCGGCGACGCTCTCGGTCGGCGGGCTGAGCAGCAGCACCGGCCCGGTGCCGGTCGGGCTCGGCGAAGGGTTCGCGCTCGTCCTCCCCGCGGCCAGCATCGCCGAGCGGGCGGACGTCGAGGACCGCGTGGCGGCACCGGCCGCGGATGCCGACCGGCGTGCCGCGGCGGCCCGGGACGACGCGGCCTCGCGCGGACCGGTCGTCGACGTCGAGGCCGGACGAGCGGGCGCAGCCGCGGGAGCGGGCGCAGCCGACTGGTTGACCTCAGCCAGCGGCGAGGGCGGCCTCGGGGCGCTGGGCGCATCGCTGGGCCCGTCGATGGTGGACGCCGGGACGTCAAGGTGAGCGGGACCCTCGGCGCCGATCTCCGCCGCGCCACCGGAGCAGCCGAGCAGCATGGTGGTGACCGCGATCATCGCGCCCAGGATGCCCAGCACGCGCGGCGAAGCCGGACGACGCGAACCGGGCGAAGCCGGGCGACGGCCCGCTGCGCTGCGGCCCACCTGTCGCGTCATGATCTGCCGTGATCCGTCCGTCCGTCGTCGCGGAATACGTGCCAGTGGATCGGCCGGCCCGTGAGTGGAGGGCTCGTCGATGGACCGGCTCATCGATCGACACGACGGTACCGCCCCCGACGGGCCGACGGCGCCGGAACCACGCAGGGTCTCGGCGCCGTTGCTCCTGGCAGCGTGGGAGGGTCAGAGCGCGGTGGCCGCCTTCGCCATCGCCGACTTCCGGTTCGCCGCCTGGTTCTTGTGGATCACGCCCTTGCTGACGGCCTTGTCGAGCTTGCGCGATGCGGCCTTGAGTGCGGTGGTCGCGGCATCGGCGTCGCCGGAAGCCGCCGCCTCCCGGAACGCCCGGACCAACGTCTTGAGTTCCGATTTCACGGCCTTGTTCCGGAGTCGGCGCTTCTCGTTGGTCGCGTTCCGCTTGATCTGGGACTTGATGTTCGCCACGCGTGGTCTCTTCCTGATGCTGGGACAGGTCGGTCGAGGGCACCGGCTCCTCCAGGACCGGCCGGCGGTGGGGGCGCCGGCTACCGGGAGGCATCCTGGCGCGCGCACGACCCGGGCGCGCACCGGCATCCGAGCTTACCAGCAGCGCGTGGGCCGCCATGCCGCCTGCGGCAGGGGCCCGATCGGTGACCGAGGGTGAGATGATGTTGTGGAGTCTCAGGAATGCATGTCGCTGAACTGCTGCGACAAAGCGCTTGTTTCGGTACAAGCGTCACGTCGTGCAATCGCGCTCAGCGTGTTATTGCCGGCTCGTAACGTCGGCGTGACCTCCCGCAGCTAGATTCCTCCACCATGGCGGAACTCTTCGACGGCTACCGGACGACCTCCGCCTGGGATGAGATGCTCGCGTCCCCCGACCGGCCCCGTCGGCCCTACCGCGCCGTCCACAGCACTCTGCGCAAGCTGACCGGCGCCGACCTCGCCGCCCGGGCCGACGCACTCGCCCGCACGTACCTCAACCAGGGTGTCACCTTCGACTTCGCCGGCGAGGAGCGGCCGTTCCCGCTCGACGTCGTCCCCCGGGTGATCTCGGCCGAGGAGTGGACCGAGGTCGAGGCCGGCGTGAAGCAGCGCGTCCGGGCGCTGGAGGCGTTCCTCGCGGACGCGTACGGGACCTGCGAGGCCGTCAAGGCGGGGATCGTCCCGTGGCGGGTGATCGCCTCGGCGAGCGGTTTCCATCGCGTCGCCGCCGGGATCCAGCCCGCGAACGGCGTGCGGATCCACGTGGCCGGGGTCGACCTGATCCGGGACGCCGAGGGCAGGTTCCGGGTTCTGGAGGACAACGTGCGCGTGCCGTCCGGCGTCAGCTACGTGCTGGCGAACCGTCGGGCGATGACGACGGTGTTCCCGGAGTCCTTCGCGACGCACCGCATCCGGCCCGTCGACGAGTATCCCCGACGCCTGCTGGCCGCGCTGCGCGCGGCCGCGCCGCATGGTGTCAGCGACCCGACCGTCGTCGTCCTTACCCCCGGGATCTACAACTCCGCCTACTTCGAGCACACCCTGCTGGCCCGCACCATGGGCGTCGAACTCGTCGAGGGCCGCGACCTGGTGTGCTCGAACGGTCGGGTGCGGATGCGGACGACGAGCGGCGAGCAGCGTGTGGACGTCATCTACCGGCGTGTCGATGACGAGTTCCTCGACCCGGTGCAGTTCCGGGCCGACTCCCAGCTGGGCTGCCCCGGGCTCGTCAACGCCGCTCGGTTGGGCAACGTGACGATCGCCAACGCGATCGGCAACGGCGCCGCCGACGACAAGCTGATCTACTCGTACATCCCGGACCTGATGCGCTTCTACCTGGGTGAGGAGCCGATCCTGCCGAACGTCCGCACCTATCGGCTGGACGAGCCCGACCATCTCACCGAGGCCATCGGCCGGATGGACGAGCTGGTCTTCAAACCGGTGGACGGCGCGGGCGGCAAGGGCCTGGTCATCGGCCCACGGGCCGGTAGGGAGAAGCTGGCGGCCTTGCGGGAGCAGGTGCTGGCCGACCCCCGCGGCTGGATCGCGCAGCCGATGGTCATGCTGTCGACCGTCCCGACGCTGATCGACGGCCAGCTCCGCCCGCGGCACGTCGACCTGCGACCCTTCGCCGTCCACGACGGCCACCAGGTGTTCGTGCTGCCCGGCGGGCTGACCCGGGTGGCGCTGCCGGAGGGTGAGCTCGTCGTCAACAGCAGCCAGGGCGGCGGGTCGAAGGACACCTGGGTGCTCTCCGGGATGACCACGGGCATCCACGAGATCCGCCGGGCCAGCACCCCGCACGGGCCGGTGCGCCTGGTGTCGATGCCGCTGCCCGACCCTGGTCCCGACGAGGGCCAGGTACAGCAGCAGCAACAACAGCAGCAGCAGCGGCAAGGGTGTCGGAGGGTGGGGGCGGCGGGGCGATGCTGAGTCGGATCGCGGAGAGCCTGTTCTGGATCGGCCGGTACGTGGAGCGGGCCGACGACACCGCCCGCATCCTCGACGTCCACCTGCAGATGCTGCTGGAGGACCCGCACCTTCCGGAGGTTGACGCCTGTCGGGCGCTGCTCGCCGTGATGGGCGTGGACGTGCCGGAGGGCGAGGCCGTCGACCGCGGGATGGTGCTGGAGCGGCTGGCATTCGACGCCTCGAACCCCAGCTCCATCGTCGGGTCGCTGATCGCGGCTCGGGAGAACGCGCGCCGGGCGCGCGAAACCGTCTCCGTCGACATGTGGGAGTGCCTGAACACCACCTGGATCGGCGTCGAGCAGGCCCGCCGGCGGGGCACGGTCCACCAGTTCTTCGCCTGGGTCCGCGAGCGCGGGGCGCTGGTGTCCGGGATCGCGGACGCGACGATGAGCCGCGACGACACCTGGCGGTTCCTGGTCCTCGGGCGCAGCCTGGAGCGGGCGGACATGACCGCCCGGCTCATCGCGACGAGCACGATCTCGGGGACGCTGCCGTCGTGGACGACGATCCTGCGCTCGTGCGGCGCGCACGAGAGCTACGTGCGCACCTACCGAGGGGTCGCCAGTGACGAGCGTGCGGCGGAGTTCCTGTTGCTGGACCGGCTGTTCCCTCGGTCGGTGCTGTACGCGCTGGTGCAGGCCGAGGAGTGCCTGGAGGAGCTGGCACCGACGACCGAGCGGGTGGGCGTGAGCGACCGCGGACGGCGCAAGCTCGGGCTCGCCCGCACCAGCCTGGAGTACCGCCGGCTGGCGGAGATCCTGCTGGACCTGCCGGAGGAGATGGAGAAGGTCCAGCGGGCGTGCTCGGACGCCAGCGAGGCCGTTGCCAACCGGTACTTCCCGCGGGCGGTGACCACCGCGTGGCTCGAGGGGGTCTCATGAGCGCTCAGGTCCCGTACACCCTCATCCCGGCGCGACGGCTGGTGATCCGGCACACCACGGGGTACCGGTACGACCGGCCCGTCGTCGCGTCGTACAACGAGGCGCGGATGACCCCGCTGACCACGACGACCCAGACCGCGCTCGACTGCCGGGTGGACGTCGACGCGATGACCTGGTCGACGACCTACTGGGACTACTGGGGCACCTACGTCACCGCCTTCGAGGCGCTGGGTCCCCACGACGAGCTGACCGTCGTCTCGACCAGCACGGTGGAGCTGTACCCGGCCGACGTGCCGTCCGCGGACGCTGGCTGGGACGTGCTGCGCCGTCGTGACGTGGCCGACACGCACCACGAGTTCCTGGTCCAGACCCGGTGCACCGAGCCGGTGGAGGAGGTGGTCACGCTCGCCCGGGAGGCCGCCGGTGACCGGCCGCCCGATCAGGCTGCCCGGGCCGTCTGCGAGGCGCTGCGGGAGCGGCTGGAGTACTCCCCGGGTTCCACCTCCGTGCACACGAACGCGGTCGAGGTGTGGCAGACGAAGCGCGGGGTCTGCCAGGACTTCGCGCACCTCTCGCTGGGCGCGCTGCGGGCCCTGGGCATTCCGGCGCGCTACGTGTCCGGGTACCTGCACCCCCGGCCGGACGCCGCGCTCGGGCACCCGGTCGAGGGCCAGAGCCACGCCTGGATCGAGTGGTGGGCGGGCGACTGGGTGTCGTTCGACACCACCCACGCGGCCGACGTCGGAGTCGATCACGTGGTCGTCGCCCGCGGGCGCGACTACACCGACGTCACGCCGCTCAAGGGGATCATCGCGGGGGCGACGTCCTCGGAGCTCTTCGTGACGGTCCAGGTCACCCGGGTCGTCTGACCTTCCTCCGGGGCGTGGGACCATAGAGGCAGGTCCCGATCCCGCCCCTGTGAGAGTTCGAGGTAGCACCGCGTGTCCCCGATGGCCCGTACGGCGCACACGCCGTCCGCCACCCCGCCCGACGCGATCCGGAACTTCTGCATCATCGCCCACATCGACCACGGCAAGTCGACGCTGGCCGACCGGATGCTGCAGATCACGGGCGTGGTCGACCCGCGGCAGATGCGCGACCAGTACCTGGACCGGATGGACATCGAGCGCGAGCGCGGGATCACGATCAAGTCCCAGGCGGTCCGGATGCCGTGGGAGAGCGGCGGCCACGTGTTCGCGCTCAACATGATCGACACCCCCGGTCACGTGGACTTCACCTACGAGGTGTCGCGGTCGCTGGCGGCGTGCGAGGGCGCCGTCCTGCTCGTGGACGCGGCGCAGGGGATCGAGGCGCAGACGCTCGCGAACCTCTACCTGGCGATGGAGAACGACCTGACCGTCGTGCCGGTCCTGAACAAGATCGACCTGCCGGCGGCGCAGCCGGAGAAGTACGCCGAGGAACTGGCCGGACTCATCGGTTGCGACGCCGACGACTGCCTGCGCGTCTCGGGCAAGACCGGTGCCGGTGTCCCGGAGCTGCTCGACGAGATCGTCCGGCGGATCCCGCATCCGGTGGGGGACGCCGCCGCGCCCGCCCGAGCGATGATCTTCGACTCCGTGTACGACACCTACCGCGGGGTGGTCACCTACGTGCGGGTGGTGGACGGCCACCTGTCGCCGCGTGAGCGGATCCTGATGATGTCGACGCGGGCCACCCACGACCTGCTGGAGATCGGGGTGATCTCGCCCGAGCCGGTGCCCGGTCAGGGTCTGGGTGTCGGCGAGGTGGGGTACCTGATCACCGGGGTCAAGGACGTGCGCCAGTCCAAGGTGGGCGACACGGTCACGAACGCGTCGAAGCCGGCCGGGTCGGCCCTGAGCGGGTACCGCGACCCCAAGCCGATGGTCTTCTCCGGGCTGTACCCGATCGACGGCTCTGACTACCCGGCGCTGCGCGAGGCGCTCGACAAGCTCAAGCTGAACGACGCCGCACTGGTCTACGAGCCGGAGACGTCGGCGGCGCTCGGGTTCGGCTTCCGCTGCGGGTTCCTCGGTCTGCTCCACCTGGAGATCGTCCGGGAGCGGCTGGAGCGGGAGGCGGGCCTGGACCTGATCTCCACCGCGCCCAACGTCGTGTACGAGGTGACGATGGACGACGGCAGGCAGATCACCGTCACCAACCCGTCGGAGTTCCCGAACGGCAAGGTGGATCAGGTGCGCGAGCCGGTCGTGCGGGCGACGATCCTGGCGCCCAGCGAGTACATCGGGGCGATCATGGAGCTGTGCCAGCAGCGGCGGGGTGCGCTGCGCGGGATGGACTACCTGTCGTCCGAGCGCGTCGAGATGCGGTACACGCTGCCGCTCGCCGAAATCGTCTTCGACTTCTTCGACCAGCTCAAGTCGCGCACCCGCGGGTACGCGAGCCTCGACTACGAGGCGGACGGCGACCAGGTGGCCGACCTGGTCAAGGTCGACATCCTGTTGCAGGGCGAGACCGTCGATGCGTTCAGCGCGATCGTCCACAAGGACAAGGCGTACGCCTACGGCGTGATGATGGCGGGCAAGCTCAAGGAGCTCATCCCGCGGCAGCAGTTCGAGGTGCCGATCCAGGCCGCGATCGGCGCTCGGGTCATCGCCCGTGAGAACGTCCGCGCGATGCGCAAGGACGTGCTGGCCAAGTGTTATGGCGGTGACATCACGCGCAAGCGCAAGTTGCTGGAGAAGCAGAAGGAGGGCAAGAAGCGGATGAAGATGGTCGGCCGGGTCGAGGTTCCCCAGGAGGCCTTCATCGCCGCGTTGTCCTCCGACGCCGCCATGGCCGACAAGGGGAAGAAATGACTGCATGCCGCCCTCGGGTGACCGCCGTCTGTGTCGTCCGCGCGCTGATCCCCGGGCCCAAGGAGGCGGGGCGGACCGCCATCGACAAGCGGCCGATCACCGGGCCGGTCGAGGTGGGCCCGCTGGGCCTGGCCGGCGACCAGGTCTGCGACATCGAGCACCACGGCGGCGCCGAGCAGGCCGTGTACGCGTACGCCGACGAGGACGCCGATTGGTGGGCCGAGCACCTGCAGCGGGAGATCCCGCCGGGCCTGTTCGGCGAGAACCTGCGGACCGCGGGCGTGGACGTCACGAACGCCGTGATCGGCGAACGGTGGCGGGTCGGCGAGGTGCTCTTCGAGGTGACGGCGCCCCGCATTCCGTGCGTCACGTTCACGGCGCGGATGGACGAACCGCGGTGGGCGAAGCGCTTCAGCGAGCACGGCGCCCCAGGTGCCTACCTCGCCGTCCTCGAGCCGGGCGCCGTCCGAGCGGGGGACTCGATCACCCTCGAGCGTCGGCCGGCGCACGGCGTCACGATCGCCGACACCTTCCTGCGGGCCGACGCCGAGGTGATGCGGCGCCTGCTCGGCGCGGACGGGCACGACGGTTTCGCGTTGACGCCGAGGCTGCGTCGGTGGGCCGAGCACGAGGTGTCCCGCTCTGCCTAGCGCGCTCCCCGAGGGTGACCCGGCGCCGGCGGACGGCACGTTGCCGACGTCGGCGGTGACCGGTGCGGCCGACCGGGCGCTGGCCTTCTACCTGCACGTGCCCTTCTGCCGGGTGCGCTGCGGCTACTGCGACTTCAACACCTACACGGCGGCCGAGCTCGGTGGCGGGAGCGACCTGGCGAGCTTCGCCCGGCGGGCGGCGGACGAGGTCCGGTTCGCCCGGCAGGTGTTCCAGGACGCCGGGATGCCCGAGCGGTCGGTGTCCACGGTCTTCGTCGGCGGGGGGACGCCCACGCTGCTGCCGGCCAGGGATCTTGCCCTGATGCTGGACGTCGTCCGCACCGAGTTCGGGCTGGCCCGCGGCGCCGAGGTGACCACGGAGGCCAACCCCGACTCGGTGGACGCCGCGGGCCTCGCCGCCCTGGCCGAGGCCGGGTTCACCCGGATCTCGTTGGGGATGCAGTCGGCGGTACCGCATGTGCTGGCCGGCCTGGACCGCACGCACGACCCGGAACGGGTGCCCCTCGCCGTCCGCTGGGCCCGGGACGTCGGCCTGGCCGTCAGCCTGGACCTGATCTACGGCGCGCCCGGGGAGTCGCCGGCCGACTGGCAGGCCACCGTCGAGGCGGCTCTCGCCTGCCAGCCGGACCACCTGTCCGCCTACGCACTGGTGGTGGAGCCTGGCACCCGGTTGGCGACCAGGGTACGGCGCGGCGAACTGGCCGCCCCGGACGACGACGACCTCGCCGACCGCTACGAGGCGGCGGACGACCTGCTCGCGGCGGCCGGCTTCGCCTGGTACGAGGTGAGCAACTGGGCCCGTACCCAGGCCGATGCCTGCCGTCACAACCTGGGGTACTGGCGGGGGGCGGACTGGTGGGGTGTCGGCCCGGGCGCCCACTCGCACGCCGGCGGGGTGCGGTGGTGGAACGTCCGGCACCCCCGGGCCTACGCCGAGCGGATCGCCGCGGGCATCAGCCCGGCCGCGGGCCGGGAGGTGCTCGACGCACGGCAGCGGTACCAGGAGGAGGTGCTCCTCGGCGTCCGCCTGGCCGACGGGCTCCGGCTGGAACGGCTGGACGGTGTCGGCCGCGCCGCCGTCGCGGGGTTGGTCGCGGACGGCCTGGTGGACGGCGGGAGCACCCTCGGGCGCGCCGGCCAGCCGCGCCGGGTGGTTCTGACACGGCGCGGGCGCCTGCTGGCGGACGTGGTGGTGCGGCGCCTGTTGGGCTGAGGACCGCCCGGCGGCTGCTGGGCGGCGCACCCGAGGGCTGCGGCCCGAACCCCGTCCGGCGGCGGTCAGCGGATCACTTGATGAACCGGTAGACGTAGGGGTAGCGGTAGGTCTGCCCCTTGTTCGCGGCCATGCCGGCCATGACGCACAGGGCGAGGTTGCCCAGGATCGCCAGCCACCAGATGAGCGTGAGCAGCCCGCCGAGGGCGCTGAACAGCAGAGCGATCCGGAGGACGTACAGCACGATCCACACCGGCAGGAGGGTCAACTGGAAGTTGAGCGCCTGGGTGTTCTGGTCCTTCACGAAGGGACCACGGTCCTTGAAGACCAGGAAGATGATCAGTGGCGGCAGGAAGCCCAGGATGCCCCCGAGGTGGCCGAACATGGCCCATTGCTTCTCGTCCGCGGGGCTGAGCGGTGCACCTGGAGCGGCGGGCTGCCCGTACGGTGGGTAACCGGGCACGGCGCCGTACCCGTTCGGGTTCGCCGGGCCGCCGTACGGCTGACCGCCGTACGGCTGACCGGTCGGCGGCTGGCCGTAGCCGGGCTGAGTCGGCTGCTGCCCGTATGCCGTCGGCTGTCCGTAGCCGGGCTGAGCCGGCTGCCCGTAGGCCGGCTGCCCGTAGGCCGGCTGTCCGTAGCCGGGCTGAGCCGGTTGCTGACCGTAGCCGGGCTGAGCCGGTTGCTGGCCGTAGCCGGGCTGGCCGTACGGGTTGACCGGCTGGCCCTGTTCCGGCTGGCCCGTGGTGGAGTGCGGCTGGCCGTAGCCGGGGGCCTGGCCGTAGTCCGGGGCGGCCGGCGGCTGCCGGTACGGCGGCGGCTGGGGGTGCTGGTCGCCGGTGCCGTGAGTTCCCGGATCCTGGGTCATGTCGTCCTCCTGGGGGATCGCTCGGTCGTGCCTCGAGGAAGGCGTCCCGGGGGCGACCACTCATGGCTGGTGGTCACCCGATCACCGTGGCGTCTCCCCGTGGTGCGGTCAACTCTGAGCGTGCCGAACATAGCCGAACGGGGCCGGGCCCCACGACTCCTGCTCGCTATCCGGCCCCACGCGTGCGTCGGGTCCGCTCGTCGGGGCCGGGCGACGCGGCCGGCGCGGTCCGGGACCGGCGTGGCTCAGCTCACGAACCGGATCGTGATCGGTTAGCGGAAGTCCTCCCCGCGGGCCGCCGCGACCGCGCCGAGGAGCGTGGCCACCAGGTACAGGATCCCCACCGCCGTCAGCATCAGGAAGCCGATGAGCACGATCACGAGCACCGCGCTGATCACGCACCACAGCAGGACCGACAGATTGACGTTCAGCGCCTCCACGGCGTGCCGTCGCACGAACGGCCGCCGGGTGCCCTCGGTCAGCAGGACGACGAGGGGGCCGAGGAACCCGACGGCCACCCAGGCCGCCACGAAACCGGACAGCCGCCACGAAACCGGACAAGTGGGTTGCCGCTGCCCAGATCCGGTCCGCCGCGCTGACGCCGGTCAGGGTGGCGGCAACCGGCGTCTGGGCCGGTGGGCCGGTGGTACGGGGTATCCGGACCAGGGTCGGGGCGGCTCGCCCAGGAAGCAGGCGGGGGAGAGGTCCCGCCGCCCACCCGGTTCCGGAGGGGGCTGACCCCACCTGGCGCCGTCCGGCCGGTCACCGGTCCGAGACGTCGCCGGTGACGAAATCGATCAGCTCCTCGACCTTGCCCAGCAGATCCGGCTCCAGATCGGTCCAGCCGCGGACACTGCCCAGGATGCGTCGCCAGCCGGCAGCCACGTCGGCGGGGGTCGCGTGCGGCCAGCCCAGGGCGGCGAGCGTGCCCTCCTTCCACGGGGTGCCGCGGGGAACCTCCGGCCATCCGGCGATCCCCAGCGGGGCCGGGCGCACCGCCTGCCAGATGTCCACGTAGGGGTGGCCCACGACGAGCACGTGGTCGCGGACGGCGGGCAACCTGGTCACGGCCGCCGCCTCGTGCCACTCCTTGCTGCCCTCGACAAGATGGTCCACCAGCACGCCGAGCCGGCGCCCCGGGCCCGGCCGCAGCGCGGCGACGGCGCCCGCGAGGCCGTCGACACCGTCCAGCAGCTCCACCACGACTCCCTCGATCCTCAGGTCGTCGCCCCAGACCTTCTCCACCAGTTCGGCGTCGTGCCTGCCCTCGACGAGGATGCGGGACGAGCGGGCGGTGCGCGCCCGTACCCCGGCCACCGCCACCGAGCCGCTCGCCGTCCGGGTGGGCCGGGCCGGCGCCGAGCCCCGGGGGGCCACCAGCCGGACAGGTGCCCCGTCGATCCAGAAGCCCGGCCCGAGCGGGAACGAGCGGACCTTTCCGCGGCGGTCCTCGAGCGTGACCACATGGACGCCGCCGCTCTTCTCGGTGCGGACGACGGCCCCGACCCAGCCGGTCTCGACGTCCTCGGCGACCAGGCCGGGCTCGGCCTCGACCTCGGGCAGCTCACGCCGGGGGGCAGCTGCCAGAACGTCGCCGTCGTAGTGGCCGCCGCCGCGGGGCGCCGGGCGGCGCCCCGCGGGCGCGGAACGGTCATAAGGGGCGGGCACGCCACGACGGTACGGCACCTCGTCGCCGCCGCGGCCGACGGCACGCCGCGTCGCTCCACACCCCTGCCCCGGTCGGGTGGTGCCGGGGGAGAGCGCCGAGGCCGGTCCGCGACGTAGACTGGCACTCCGAGGACCGGAGTGCCAGCTGGCGCGGCGCGCGGTCGAGGCGGTCCGGGCGGCAGGTCCGGTGGGCGAGGTCAGGGATCGCGGGAGGTGGGATGGCGGCACATGGTGAGGACCGCAGGCTCGCCGTCCTGCGCGCGATCGTCGAGGACTACGTCGCCACCCGGGAGCCGGTCGGCTCCAAAGCCCTGGCAGAGCGGCATGCGCTCGGTGTCTCGCCCGCTACGATCCGCAACGACATGGCCTTCCTGGAGGAGGAGGGGTACATCGCTCAGCCGCACACCAGCGCCGGGCGGGTGCCCACGGACAAGGGGTACCGCCTGTTCGTCGACCGGCTGACCACGGTGAAGCCACTGTCGGTCGCCGAGAAGCGGGCGATCCACAGCCTGCTGGACGGCGCGGTCGACCTCGACGACGTCGTCGACCGCGCGGTCCGCCTGCTGGCACAGCTGACCCGCCAGGTGGCGATGGTGCAGTACCCCTCGCTGGCCCGGTCGACCGTTCGGCACGTCGAGCTGGTGCCCGTCGGCGGTCACCGGCTGTTGGTCGTCCTGATCACGAACACCGGTCGGGTCGAGCAGCGCATCGTGGACGTGGGCCTCGACCCCGGCGAGGGGCTCCTCGGCGACCTGCGGGCCCGGCTCAACGCCGCGACGTCCGGCCGCCGGCTCACCGAGGTGGCGACCGTGGTCTCCGGGCTGCCGGAGGCGTTCCTGCCCGACGACCGCCCGCTGGTGCGGACCGTGCTCGACGCGCTGGAGGACTCGCTGTCGATCGAGCGCGAGGAGCGGATCGTGCTGGCCGGGACGGCGAACCTCGCCCGGTCGGGCCCCGACTTCGCCCGGTCCATCGGCCCCGTCCTGGAGGCGCTGGAGGAGCAGGTCGTGCTGCTCAAGCTGCTCTCCGAGATGGCCGAGGACCTGTCGGCGGTGGGCGTGCGGATCGGGCGCGAGACCGAACTGGACAACCTCGCAGAGGTTGCCGTGGTCGCGAGCGGCTACGGTTCCCAGGGTGAGATCGTGGCACGGCTGGGGGTGCTCGGGCCGACCCGGATGGACTACCCCATGACGATGGCCGCAGTCCGGGCCGTGGCCCGGTACGTGTCCCGGATCCTCAGCGCGGGATGAGCGGGTCTCGGCGCGAGCCGGGCCCGTGGCGGCCCGGTGGGCGATCATCGAGTGGGTGGCGCTGCAGGGGTGCGCCGCCCACGGGCGGGCAGGGAACGATGACGACGGGGAACCACGACGGAGCATGGTGAGCAGACAGACGGTGAGCGACTACTACGAGGTGCTCGGAGTCGCGCGGGACGCCTCCACCGAGGACATCAAGAAGGCGTACCGCAGGCTGGCCCGCAAGTTGCACCCGGACGTCAACTCGGGGCACGACGCCGAGGAACGTTTCAAGGAGGTCGGGCGTGCGTACGAGGTGCTGTCCAACCCGGAGAAGCGCCAGATGTACGACATGGGTGCTGATCCGAACGCCTCCGGCGGAGGGTTCGGGCCGGGGTTCGGCTTCAGCGACATCTTCGAGACGTTCTTCGGTGGCGTGTCATCCCCCCGCGGGCCGGCGTCCCGGCAGCGGCGGGGGCAGGATGCGCTGATCCGCGTCGAGGTCGACCTGGCCGAGGCGGCCTTCGGCGGCGCGCGGGAGCTGCAGCTCGACACCGCGGTGGTCTGCCCGGTGTGCGACGGCTCCTGCTGCCGACCTGGCACCTCCCCGCGGGTCTGCGACGTCTGCAAGGGCCGTGGGCAGATCCAGCGGGTGGCTCGGTCGTTCCTCGGTCAGGTCATGACGACGCAGCCCTGCGCGGTGTGCCACGGCATCGGCACGGTCATCCCGGAGCCCTGCCTGGAGTGCTCCGGCGAGGGGCGTGTCCGTACCCGGCGCACCCTCACCATCAAGATCCCGCCGGGGGTCGACACCGGAACCCGGATCCAGCACCCCGGGCAGGGCGAGGTCGGTCCCGCCGGCGGGCCCGCCGGAGACCTGTACGTCGAGGTCATCGAGCGGCCGCATCCGGTCTTCACGCGCCGTGGCGACGACATCCACTGCACGCTCGAGCTGCCCATGACCGCGGCTGCCCTGGGGACCAACGTCGACCTGGAGACTCTCGACGGGATCGAGACCGTGGAGGTGCGCCCGGGCACCCAGTCCGGCGAGCTCATCACCCTCCGTGCTCTGGGTGTCACACACCTGCGCGGGTCCGGGCGCGGTGACCTCGTCGTCCACCTCGCGGTGCAGACGCCGACCAGGCTCGACGACGAGCAGGAGCGGCTGCTGCGCGAGTTCGCCCGGCTGCGCGGCGAGGAGCGGCCGTCGGGCCGGATGGCGCCGGCGCACCAGGGCGTGTTCTCCAAGCTGCGGGACCGGTTCTCCGGCCGGTGAGCCTTCCGCTGTTCGTCGTCGGGCCCCCGGCGCTCCGGGCGGCGGAGCCCGGGTCGGCCGTCGTCCTGGACGGCGACGAGGGCCGGCACGCCGCGTCCGTGCGACGGGTGCGGGCCGGCGAGCGGGTGGACGTCGCGGACGGAGCCGGCCGGGTCGCTCGGTGCCTGGTGGACCGGGCCGAACGTGATCGGCTGATGCTGACGGTCGAGGCGGTCCGTGACGTCTCGCCCCGGCTGCCTCGGCTGGTGCTGGTCCAGGCTCTGGCCAAGGGCGGTCGGGACGAGTTCGCCGTGGAGACGGCGACCGAGTTCGGGGTGGACGCGGTGGTGCCGTGGCAGGCGGCGCGAAGCATCGTCCGGTGGGAGGGTGGCCCGGCGGACCGCGGGGATCGGGGCCGGCGCCGGTGGGAGGCCACCGCGCTGGCCGCCGCGAAGCAGTCCCGGCGGCCCGCCGTGCCTGCGGTCGAGCCGCTGGTGACGACGGCGGGGCTGGCGCAGCGCGCCGCCGCCGGTGAGTGCGTGCTGGTGCTGCACGAGGACGCCGTACACCCGCTCAGCACCACCCCGTTGCCCGGGGACGCGGTGAGCATCCTGCTGGCGGTCGGCCCGGAGGGTGGTATCGGCGGCGACGAGCTCACGGCGCTGACCGCGGCCGGCGCCCGGCCGGTGCGGCTGGGGCCGGAGGTGCTGCGGTCGTCGTCCGCCGGCCCGGCCGCCCTCGCCGTCCTTTCCGTGCGGCTCGGCCGGTGGTGATCGGCCCCCGGGGCGGGTGACCAGGCGCCGGACGCCGACCCCGAGTGGTTCAGGCGGCCTGGAGCGTCTTGGTGTCGGTCCAGGTGGCGCCGGGATCACCTGCCGACGGCCAGTCCTGGGTCACCGCGATCACGTAGTGCCCGCGCGCGGGGAGGGTCACGTGGATCTGGAACACCGCCCGCTCACCGGCCCGAGGGGGCGGGGACGAGCCGTCCGCGCGGCGGAGCACCTCCTGGCCCCTCGCCACGACCGTTCCGGCGGCATCGGTGAGCGCCCAGCTGATCGTTCCGGTACCGGTGGTCAGCGCATCGCCGCTCACCTGGAGGGCACCGGCGCGTACCTGCTGGCCGTCGGTGACCGAGCTCAGCCAGATCGGTGCCCGCGGGTCCGTCGCGCCGGTGCCCCGGGCGAACGTGGCGTTCAGCGGCAGGGTGTCGAACAGCACGGAGGTCGGGGTGGGGCCCTCGACGCGGACCGGTGCGTCCCGCCCGAGGACGGCGGTCGCCGTCCAGACGAGCTGCTGCACGGCCAGCCGGGCCAGCGTGGGCCGGGCCGGGCCGGAGACCGGCTGATGGCTCTCGCCGAGCAGCGTCGCCGACAGCCGGACCACGACCTCGGCAGCCCTGACCTCGGCCCGGACGTCGCCGAGCAGGTGCTCGACGGACCAGACGCTGGCCAGGTCCGGGGCGTGCCCGGCACCCGCGACCGCGAACCGGAGCGCGGCGCCCAGCCGGTCGTCGGGTCGGGTGAGGGTGGTGGGGGTGAACTCGCGGACGAGCGCCCAGCGGCCCTGCCGCTGCGCGATCAGGTAGACCGGCAGGGGCGGCGGAGCGGGGGGTCGGGCGTCGCCCGAGGCGCTCCACCCGCCCACCACGGCCGCCAGGTCGGGGGCACGGAACACCCCGAGCCGGACGCCGCCGAGCCCCCCGGCCAGGACGGCGAGGACCGCCGCGGCCGCCATCGTCGGTGCCCACCACGAGCGACCGGGCGCGCCGGCGGTCCGGGCGCCGCGAGGACGCGGGACCCTGGCGGCGGTCCCCCGCCCGGAGGGCACCGGGTCGGGTGCAGGCGGACGCGGCGAGGTCTCGATCTCGACCGTCGCCAGCTTGCGGCGGGCCGGTCCAGGCACCGGGTCGCCGGCCTCGACGCCGCTCCGGCCGGGCCTGTCGTCCTCGTCCTGGGCGGTCGGTCAGCCGGCATCACTTTGGGTGACCGCCGGTAGCGTGGCCTCGTCCGCGTGCGCCCTGGCGAGGATCCGCTCCAGGCCGTTCGGCGACGGGTGGACGACGTCCGCGACGCTCCGCAGCGCCGCGCGTAGCAGCGCCGCGGTCTCCGGCAGGCCCTGGTCGAGGGTCGGCCCGTCGTCGACGGCCGGCTCAGGGCCGATGGGCGCGCCGGGGCCGGGCACGCCGGCCCCGGGGCCGGCGTGAGGGCTGAGGGTCATCGTGATACCTCCCCGGTGGCGGGGTGGTCGATTCGGACCAAGGCCTCGCGGAGGGCGGCGAGGCCGCGGTGGGCGTGACTCTTCACGGCTCCCTTGCTCAGGCCGAGGGTGGCGGCGATGTCCTGCTCCGAGTAGTCGCCGTAGTACCGCAGGACGAGGACCTCCTGTTGACGCCTGGAGAGCGTGCGGAGGGCGGCCATCACCCGGGCGTCGGAGTCCGCCCGGACGGCGTGCTCCTCGGGGCCGGCCGGTTCGGGCGGACCCGGTTGCCGGTGCTTCTCCTCCACCCCCCGGTGGCGCAGCGTCGAGCGGGAGCCGTTCACCACGCTGGTGCGCAGGTAGGCGGCGGCGGAGGCGTGCTCGGCCAGGTCGCCCCAACGCCGGTGCAGGGAGACGAACGCATCCTGGACGATCTCCTCGGCGACGGACGCGTCCCGGGTCAGCAGGGCGGCGAGCCGGACCAGCCGGTTCCAGTGCTGCTGGTACAGCTCGGCGATCGCGGCATCCACCACCGGCGCGACATCCGACCGGACGTCGGGCCGGTCGCCCGGTTCGGTGTCCGGGCCGGCGTCACCGGGCACGACGTGCACCGCAACCTCCGCGAGTCCCCCTGAGCGTGCCGCGGCGCGCCCCGCGCACGGGGCCGCCGGGCCGAGGGCCACCGTGACGGTCATGCCCCGTACACGTCCAGCTCGAGCCCCGGGTTGACAGTACCCGGCCGTAACCGACCCAGGAGAGATGTTCCGGGTCGGGCCGGGCGTTCCGCGCGGTGCGCTTGCCAGTCGGCCCGGTCCTGCCCTATGCCAACACCATGGCCGACTGCTTCTTCTGCGCGATCGCCGACGGGTCCGCGGGCGTGAACCTGCTCGTGTCGGGCGGTGGTGTCGTCGCGTTCCGGGACATCAACCCGCAGGCGCCCACGCACGTCCTGGTGATCCCGGTGGCGCACTACCCGGACGTCGCGGGCCTCGGCGCCGCCGAGCCCGAGGTGTTGGCCGAGCTCGTCCGGGTCGCCCAGCAGATCGCCGACGCCGAGGCCGGCGGGGAGTTCCGCCTGGTGTTCAACACCGGTGCCGGCGTGGGCCAGAGCGTCTTCCACGTCCACGGGCATGTGCTGGCGGGCCGTGGCTTCGGCTGGCCGCCCGGCTGACGCGCCTCGCCGGGTGTCCCGGGTCCGTGGCCGCCCGCGGACCGTCCGCACTCGGCCTCCGCGGATACCATGGGGGTCGAGCGGCCGGTGCCCTGCCGGTCGCGGGACGACGCCGTCACCGCGCCGGTGACGGATCGAGACCTGGAGGGTGGTCGGCTCCGCGCGGCGATGGCAGACATCAGTGACAGCTCAGGCCGGCCGGTGGACGGCGGTCCGGCAGAGCGTGGTCGGGCCGGAATCTCTCCACCGGGGCACGCCGTCCACCGCATCGTCGTCCCGGACCAGCTCCCGATGATCT
Source organism: Kineosporiaceae bacterium (assembly GCA_036518955.1). Taxonomy (GTDB): domain Bacteria; phylum Actinomycetota; class Actinomycetes; order Actinomycetales; family Kineosporiaceae; genus DATDMG01. Next base: position 23,556 of record DATDMG010000056.1, read on the forward strand.
CCCTGCTGGGCGCCCGGGACGAGGTGCTGCGGGCGGTCGAGCGGGCGTTCCCGCGCGCGGACGTGCACGTGCGCGGCAACGAGATCACAGTGTCCGGGCCGCACGGCGAGGTGGTACTCGTCGAGCGCCTGATCGACGAGCTGGTGGCGGTGGTGGGCACCGGGCAACTGCTCACCGTCGACGCCGTCGAGCACTCGGTGGCGATGCTGCGGCAGCAGACGACGGAGCGTCCGGCCGACGTCCTGACCCTGAACATCCTCTCCAGCCGCGGTCGCACGATCCGGCCGAAGACGCTCAACCAGAAGCGCTACGTCGACGCGATCGACGATCACACCATCGTCTTCGGGATCGGGCCCGCCGGAACCGGAAAGACCTACCTGGCGATGGCGAAGGCCGTCCAGGCGCTGCAGGGCAAGCGGGTGAACCGGATCATCCTCACCCGACCCGCGGTCGAGGCGGGGGAGCGGCTCGGCTTCCTGCCGGGCACGCTGACCGAGAAGATCGACCCCTACCTGCGGCCGCTGTACGACGCGTTGCACGACATGATCGACCCCGAGTCGATCCCGCGCCTGATGGCCGCGGGCACCATCGAGGTCGCGCCGCTGGCGTACATGCGGGGCCGGGCCCAGCCGGTCGATACGCCCGTGCTCACCCCGACCGGGTTCCGGCCCATCGGCGAGCTGCAGGTCGGTGAGCTCGTCGTCGGGTCCGACGGGCTGCCCACCCCGGTCCTCGGGGTGTATCCGCAGGGGCGCAAGCAGGTCTTCCGGGTCCGGGCGCAGGACGGCGCCGCGACGTTGGCCTGTGCGGAGCACCTGTGGTTCGTCCGGACCCCCGGTGACCGGCGCCGCCGTCGGCCCGGTCGCGTCCTCCGCACCCAGGACCTGGCCGGCAGGGTGCGCCGGCACCGCTTCGAACTGCCGCTCACGGCTCCGGTGGAGTTCGTCCCCCGCGAGGTACCGATCGATCCGTACGTCCTCGGCCTGCTGCTGAGCGGCGCCGGCGCGGCGACCTCCGCGGCGACCCGGGCGATCAGCGCCGACCCCGGCGCGGTGCGGGCGCTCGCGGCGGCGTCGGCCCGGATCGGGCTCCGCCGGTCGACGGGTGCCGACGGCGTCCCGCGGGACGGCGACGGGAGCCGGGGCGGCCCGGCCACCGCGACCCCCGGGGCCGTGGCCCTGGCGGAACGGGCCCTGGCAGAACGGGCCCTGGCGGAACGGGGACTCGCGGGAGCGGGACCGGCGCCGACCGGGATTCCGGAGCGTTACCTCCTCAACACCGCGGCCGTCCGGCTGGCGGTGCTGCAGGGATTGCTCGACCGGTGCGGCGGCGCGGGCCGCCGACCTGGCCGCTGGCGCCGCGTCCGGTACCGCACCTGTTCCGAGCGGATGCGGGATGACGTGATCTTCCTGGTCCGGTCCCTGGGCGGGGTGGCCGGCTGCCGGGCGCGTCACGGCGTCCACGTCGTCGACATCCGGCTCCCGGTCGGGGTGGCTCCGTTCCGGCGCGACGGCACGAGCCCGGCCCACGGGGTCGGGCGCGGGGGACGGCCGCGGAGGTTCATCGAGAGCATCGAACCCGCCGGCGAGGCGGACTGCGTCTGCATCTCGGTCGCGGCCGCCGACTCGCTGTACCTCACCGACGACTTCCTGGTGACTCACAACACCTTGAACGACGCGTTCATCATCCTCGACGAGGCGCAGAACACCTCGCCGGAGCAGATGAAGATGTTCCTGACCCGGCTCGGGTTCAACTCCAAGATGGTGGTGACGGGCGACATCACCCAGGTCGACCTGCCTACCGGCACCCTCTCCGGGCTGCGGATCGTCCGGGGCATCCTCGAGGGCCTCGACGACGTCCACTTCGCGATCCTGGCCAGCACGGACGTCGTGCGGCACCGGCTCGTCAGCGACATCGTCGACGCCTACACCCGGTGGGACGAGGCACAGCAGGCGACCACCGCTCCGGCCGGTCGACGGCCGGCCGACCGGAGCCGGCAACGGGGTGGGCGGCGATGAGCGTCGAGGTCAACAACGAGAGCGGGGTGCCGGTCGACGAGTCCGAGATCGTCGCGCTGGCCCGGCACGTGCTCTCCGCGATGCACGTCCACCCGCAGGCGGAGCTCTCCGTCGTCCTGGTCGACGAGGCCGCGATGGAACAGTTGCACCTGCAGTGGATGGACGAGCCCGGGCCGACCGACGTCCTCTCCTTCCCGATGGACGAGTTGCGCCCGGGCACGGACGACGAGGACTCCGACCCCGGGCTTCTCGGGGACGTGGTGGTGTGCCCTCAGGTCGCGGCCGCTCAAGCGCGGGCCGCCGGGCACTCCACCCACGAGGAGATGCTGCTGCTGACCACGCACGGCATCCTCCACCTGCTCGGTTACGATCACGCGGAGCCCGGCGAGGAGAAGGAGATGTTCGAGCTGCAGCGCAAGTTGCTGCTCACGTTCCTGTCCACCCGGGGACGGCGGTGACGGTCCCCGGCATCCCGCTGGTCCTCGTCGCGCTCGTCCTGCTCGCGGTCGCCGGCGCCTTCGCCGGGTCGGAGGCCGCGTTGGCGCGGGTGTCCCGGTCCCGGGCCGTGGAACTGGTCGCCGAGGGCCGCCGCGGCGCCGTCGCGCTCCGCCGGGTCGTCGAGGAACCCGGGCCCACGCTGTCCGTGGCGACCTTCCTGCGGGTGCTGGCCGAGTCGGCGGCCGCCGTCGCCGTCACCCTGGTGGCTGCCGGGGCGACGCGGGTCTGGTGGCATGCCGGGCTGGCGGCGGCCGGGATCATGACGGCGATGCTCTTCGTCGTCGTCGGGGTCGGCCCACGCACCCTGGGCCGCCAGCACGCCGACACGGTCGGCCTGGTGGCGGCCCCGGTCATCGCCGCGCTGGCCCGGGTGCTGGGGCCGCTGGCCCGGCTGCTGGTCGCCGTCGGGAACCTGCTCACACCCGGCCGGGGCTATCGCGACGGCCCGTTCGCCTCGGAGGCCGAGCTGCGGGATCTGGTCGACATCGCCCAGGAGTCGGAGCTCATCGAGCCGGACGAGCGCGAGATGATCCACTCGGTGTTCGAGCTCGGGGACACCATCGCCCGCGAGGTGATGGTCCCGCGGACGGCGCTCGTCTCCATCGACTCCGGCACGGATCTGCACCGGGCGATGAGCCTCTTCCTGCGGTCGGGCTTCTCCCGGGTGCCGGTCATCGGGGACGGCATCGACGACGTCCTGGGGATCGTGCATGTCAAGGACGTGGCCCGGCGGATGCACGAGCATCCCGAGTCGGCCCGCGCCCAGGTGGTCGACGACGTGATGCGGCCCGCGCACTTCGTGCCGGACAGCAAGCCGGTCGACGACCTTCTCCGCGAGATGCAGCGGACGTCGGCCCACGTGGCCGTCCTGGTCGACGAGTACGGTGGCACCGCCGGGCTGGTGACCCTGGAGGACATCGTCGAGGAGGTCGTCGGCGAGATCTCCGACGAGTTCGACGCCGAGGAGTGCCAGGTCGAGGCGCTCGGCGGCGGCACCTACCGGGTGCCCTCGCGGACGCACGTCGAGGACGTGGGTGACCTGTTCGGCCTGGACCTGGAGGACGAGGACGTCGACACCGTCGGCGGCCTGCTCGCGAAGGCGCTGGGCCGGGTGCCGATCGCCGGAGCCCACGCGATCGCGGGTGCGCTGGAGCTGACCGCGGACCGCTTCGAAGGACGGCGCAAGCAGCTGGCGACCGTGATCGTGCGCCGCACCCCGGAGGACCAGGCGGAGGAGGCCGAGTGACCGGGGGCGGCGGCGCGGCGGCGGCCGGGTTCCGGTCCGGCTTCGCCTGTCTGGTCGGTCGGCCGAACGCCGGTAAGTCGACGCTGACCAATGCGCTGGTGGGGGAGAAGGTGGCGATCACCTCGAGCCGGCCGCAGACGACCCGGCACACGATCCGCGGGATCGTCCACCGGGACGACGCGCAGCTCGTCCTCGTCGACACCCCCGGGCTGCATCGGCCGCGGACTCTGCTCGGCGAGCGCCTGAACGATCTCGTCCGGGAGACGTTGTTGGAGATCGACGTGATCGGGTTCTGTGTTCCTGCCGACCAGCGGGTCGGGCCCGGGGACCGCTTGATCGCGGCAGAGTTGACCGAGATCCGGCGCGGGGGTCGAGGAACCCCCATCGTGGTCGTGGTGACGAAGGCCGACACCGTGGACCGCGCCCGGCTCGCCGAGCAGCTGCTGGCCGTCTCGCGGCTGGTGGAGGCGGACGACGTGGTGCCCACGTCCGCCGTGGACGGGTTCCAGGTGGACGTGCTGACGGACGTCCTGGTCGGGCATCTGCCGGCCGGGCAGCCGCTCTACCCGGCCGGAGAACTGACCGATGAGCCGGAACAGGTCATGATCGCGGAGTTGGTGCGCGAAGCCGCGCTCGAGGGGGTGCGGGACGAGTTGCCGCACAGCCTCGCGGTCGTGGTGGACGAGATCGAGTCGCGGGAGGGCCGACCGGCCGACGACCCGTTGCTCGACGTCCGAGTGATCATGTATGTGGAGCGGGAGAGCCAGCGGGGGATCGTCATCGGCAAGGGGGGAGTGCGGCTGCGGGAGGTGGGTACCCGGGCCCGGCAGGAGATCCAGGCCCTGCTCGGTCAACGGATCCACCTCGACCTGCGGGTCAAGGTCGCCAAGGACTGGCAGCGCGACCCCAGGCAGCTGCACCGGCTCGGGTTCTGAGGGCTCGGGTTCTGAGGGATGGTCGCGGCCCGGTCAACCGGCCTCGCCGTGGGGGCGCGTTGCCAGCAGCACCGGCTGGTAGAAGTACCCCTCCGTGGGCATCACCCACCGGACGCCCGACAGCCCCGCGTGCTCTGCTGCGCACCGCACCTCGGCCCGCCCGTACGCGCGACAGCGGACCCGCCGCTCGACGGTCACCCAGCCGCCGCTGGGCTGCTCCGAGACCTGCACCTGGCGCAGCAGGTACCTGCCGCCGTCAGGGGACCATTCGCACATCGGAACGGTCAGAGTCGCAGCACCGCGCTCGGTGCGGGACAGGTGCGTGGGCAGAAGGGGCGGCCGCTCCGCGCTGAGTCGGTCGTAGTCCCGCAGCGTGAGGACGACGAGGCCTCCCGGGCGCAGCACTCGGCGCATCTCGCCGAGTGCGGCCGCGAGGTCGCCGTCGTCCAGCAGGTGTGTGATCGCGTTGTCCGCGCACACCACCACATCGAAGCTCGAGTCCGCGAACGGCAGCCGGCGCATGTCGGCGACGGCGAGGGGCGCCGGCACCCCGAGATGGCGGGCCTCCAGCCGGGCCCGCCGCAGGGCTCCGGAGCTGATGTCCGCACCAGCCACGCAGTGCCCGTGCCGGGCCAGCCCGAGCAACTGCGTGCCGATCCCGGCGGCGCAGTCCAGTACGCGGTGACCCTGGTTGCCCAGCGCGCCACGCAGCAGGGTGTCGAGCGTGCGCCCCTGCACCTGGACCGAGTGCTCCCAGTCCACGAAGATCCGGTCGTAGGTGCCGGCCAGGTCGTCGTAGAAGCCAGCTGTGTCGGTCATGTCACCCACGCGGCCCTTTCAGCGTCGGTCGCCTCGGCCATGACGGACACCGGGAAACCGTTGAGCACCACCGTCCCCGAGAGCGGATCGACCTGCGGAGGCGTCAGGACGTTGACGTTCACGCCGCCGGCGCGATCGGCGACGGCCAGGCCCGTACCGGCGTGCCCCCAACCATGCGGCAGGGACACCACGCCCGGTCGGACCCGGTCGGTCACCTCCACCGGCGCCACCACACTGCCGGCGGACGACGTCACCCTGGCCGCGGCGCCGTCCGTCAGGCCCCTGGCGGCGGCGTCGACCGGGTGGATCTGCAGGGTGCAGGTGTTGGACCCACCGACCAGCGCGGCGATGTTGTGGCCCCACGAGTTGTTGGAGCGCAGGTGCCTGCGCCCGACCAGCAGCAGTGTGCCGTCGACCGCGGCGATGCGCTCGTCGAGGGCCGCCCGCAGCCGGGCGACGTCGGCGAGCAGCGGCTCCGGGGCCAGCTCGACCTTGCCGGACGGCGTGCGCAGCACACCGGGCAGGCGAGGGCGCAGCGGGCCGAGGTCGAGGCCGTGCGGATGCGCCCGGACCCGGTCGAGGGTGAGCCCGTCGGGCCGCGCGCCGAAGCCGTCGCCGTACGGACCCAGCCGCAGCAGCGCATCGGTGAGGCGTTCCTCGCCGGTGCGGTCGGCGAGCTCGGCGACGAGATCGGTCACCGGGCGCCCGGCCACCGGGCTGCCCTCCGCCGTGACGTGCGTCGACAGCAGTGCGGTGAGGGTGGCATCGTCGACCAGGGACACCCCGGCCTGCGGGCCGGCACCGGCGAGGATCGCCGCCAGCCGGCACAGCGTCTGCCACTCGGGGGGCACCGGGTCGGCCACCGCGGGGTCGGACCAGCGGATCACGTTGCGCACGGACAGCTGGGTGAACACCACGTCGAGGTGCGCGCGGGCCAGCGGGCCGGGGACCGGTAGGACGACGCCCGCGTGCCGGGTGGTCTCGTTGCGGTACAGGTCGACGCTGATGAGCAGGTCGAGCTCGGCCAGGGCACGCTCCACCCGGTCGCCGTCCGCGACCGAGAGCGCGGGGTTGCCGGCGATGGTGATCAGGCCTCGCACGTGGCCACCCAGGATCTCTTCGGCGAGGGCAGCCGAGGGGAGCTCGCCCATCACCTCGGGCAGGCCGCGCGCGCCGGTCGTGAACCGGCCGAAGCGGGGAGCCCGCGGCCGGCTCGCCGGCGACGAGTTCGACTGACCGGCGGCCCCGAGCGGGAACATCACCCCGCCCGGTGAGTCCAGATTGCCGGTCAGCGTGTTCACCACGTCGACGAGCCAGGACGTCAGCGTGCCGAACGGCACGGTGCAGGTGCCGATGCGGCCGTAGACCGCAGCGGACGGTGCTGCCGCCAGCTCCCGGGCGAGGCTGCGGATCACCTCGGCACCCACCCCGACGGCGTCGGCCACCGCCTCCGGGGTGAACGGCTCCACCGCCCTGGCCACCTCCGCGACGCCGGCCACGTGCGGGCCGGGGCCGACCGCCAGCCCCTCGGCGGTCAGCACCTGCGCCACGGCGGCGAGCAGGAACGCGTCGGTCCCCGGCCGGACGGCCAGGTGCAGGTCGGCCGCACGGGCCGTGCGCGACGTCCGGGGGTCGACGACGACGAGCCGGCCGCCTCGCCGGCGCAGCGCGCGCAGCCGCCCCGGCATGTCGGGTGCGGTCATCAGTGAGCCGTTGGACGTCAGCGGGTCGGCGCCGATCACGACCAGGAGATCGGTCCGGTCGACGTCGGGCACCGGCACGGTCAGGCCGTCGCCGAACATCAGCAGGGAGGAGACCTGCTTGGGCATCTGGTCGCTGGTCGAGGCGCTGAACACCCTGCGGCTGCCCATCGCCCGGATCACTGCGGGCCCGTAGAGCGTGCCGGCGAGGTGGTGGACGCTCGGGTTGCCGAGATAGGCCGCCAGCCGCTCCCGACCGTGCCGCGCGTCGAAGGCGCGCACCCGCTCGTCGATCACCTGCCAGGCTCGCTCCCAGCTCACCGGCTCGCCATCGACGAGCGGAGACATCAACCGGTCGGGGTCGGCGTGCGCAGACCCGATCAGCAGGCCCTTGGGGCAGGCGAAACCACGGCTGAACACGTCGTCGGGGTCGGCCCGGACGGCGGTGACCTGCTCCCCGGCATGATCGGACGTGATCTCCACCGAGAGGCCGCAGGTAGCCTCGCACAGGGGGCAGGTGACATGACGGGTGAGGCTGGGCATGGCTGCCAGTCTCACCTCTCGTGCCGGCCGGTGCACAGGGCGAATCGAGGCACTCTCCGGTCGGCCGACCGTGACCACGCACCCTGATGGGCAGATCACGCTCCGGATGCCCGGCCCCGGCCGGCGGTCCGCGACGCACCGCCGCCCGGTGCCGGTGCCTGACGTCTGCCGCGCACCGCGCCGGCTCGTGTACGGTGTGTCCGTGCGCATCGGCAAGATCCTCCTCCTTGGCTGCCGCGGCGAGGCCCAGTAGGCCGGTCCACTCGCCGCGGAGGTTCTGCGCGCCGGCCGACGTCCCCGCCGTGAGGCGACAGCCGCGCTGCGCGCGCCAGACCACGTGAGGCAAGTGATGAACAACACCCAGCAGCCCTCCGGGATGCCGATCCACAAGTACCGGCCCTTCCATGAGCAGCTCGCCGTCGACCTCCCCGACCGCACCTGGCCGGCCCGGCGGATCACCCGGGCGCCCCAGTGGTGCGCCGTCGACCTGCGCGACGGCAACCAGGCGCTGATCGACCCGATGAGCCCGGAGCGCAAGCGGCGGATGTTCGAGCTGCTGGTACGCATGGGCTACAAGGAGATCGAGGTCGGGTTCCCCTCGGCGAGCCAGACCGACTTCGACTTCGTCCGCGAGCTGATCGAGCAGGACCTGATCCCGGACGACGTCGTGATCCAGGTGCTGACCCAGGCCCGGGAACACCTGATCGAGCGCACCTACGAGGCGATCCGCGGCGCCGAGCAGGCCGTCGTCCACCTGTACAACTCCACCTCCGTGCTGCAGCGGCGCGTGGTGTTCGGCACCGACCTGGACGGCATCGTCGGCATCGCGCTCGAGGGCGCGCGGCTGTGCATGAAGCTGGCCGACAGCGAGGTCCCCGGCACCAAGGTCTACTTCGAGTACTCGCCGGAGTCCTACACCGGCACCGAGCTGGAGTTCGCGGCGCGGATCTGCAACGAGGTCGGCGCGGTCCTCGAGCCTGCCCCCGACCGGAAATTGATCATCAACCTGCCGGCGACCGTCGAGATGGCGACACCCAACGTGTACGCCGACTCCATCGAGTGGATGCATCGGCACCTGGCGAACCGCGAGAACATCACCCTGTCGCTGCACCCCCACAACGACCGCGGGACGGCGGTCGCAGCCGCCGAACTGGGCTTCCTGGCGGGGGCCGACCGGATCGAGGGCTGCCTGTTCGGCAACGGCGAGCGCACCGGGAACGTCTGCCTGGTCACCCTGGGGCTGAACCTGTTCAGCCAGGGGATCGACCCGCAGATCGACTTCCACGACATCGACGAGATCCGTCGGTCCGTCGAGTACTGCAACCAGCTGCCGGTGAACGAGCGCCACCCGTACGGGGGCGACCTGGTGTACACCGCCTTCTCCGGCTCCCACCAGGACGCCATCAAGAAGGGCCTGGAGGCGATGGACCGGGAGGCCGCCGCGGCGGGCAAGGGCGTCGACGAGCTGGTCTGGGGCGTCCCGTACCTGCCGATCGACCCGCGTGACGTGGGCCGCACCTACGAGGCGGTGATCCGGGTCAACAGCCAGTCCGGCAAGGGCGGTGTGGCCTACGTGATGAAGACCGAGCACCACCTCGACCTGCCGCGCCGGCTGCAGATCGAGTTCAGCGGCGTGATCCAGCGGCACACCGACTCCGCGGGTGGTGAGGTGACGCCGCAGCAGATGTGGGACGTCTTCACCGACGAGTACCTGCCCAACCCGGACGCGCCCTGGGGCCGGTTCGCGCTCCGTAGCATCCGGCAGGCCAGCGAGGGCGACGGCGCGGACCACGTCGACCACCTCCAGGTCGAGATCCTCGACCGTGGCCAGGTCGTCATGCTGGAGGGTCACGCCAACGGTCCGATCGCGGCGTTCGTCGACGCGCTCGGCCAGGTCGGGGTCGACGTCCGGGTGCTGGACTACACCGAGCACGCGATGAGTTCCGGGGGCGATGCGACCGCCGCCGCCTACCTGGAGTGCGCGGTGGGCGACCGCGTGCTGTGGGGCGTGGGAATCAGCTCGAACATCGTCCGGGCCTCGCTGCGTGCCGTGATCAGCGCGGTGAACCGGGCGGTCGGTCGCGCCTGAGCGCCGGCTGCGCCCGAACCCGCCCTCCTCACCGGCCGGTGAGGAGGGCGGGCGGGGGGAGAGAATGGCTGGGTGGGCCTCTATCGCGACGAGGCTGTCGTCCTGCGTACCCAGAAGCTGGGGGAGGCCGACCGCATCATCACCATGCTCACCCGCGAGCGCGGGAAGGTGCGCGCCGTGGCCAAGGGCGTGCGCAAGACGACGTCCCGGTTGGGGTCGCGGGTCGAACCGTTCATGGTGATCGACGTCCAGCTCTACGAGGGTCGCTCGCTGGACACCGTCACCCAGGTGGAGACCATCGGTGCCTACGGCCTGCAGATCGTGGCCGACTACGGGAGGTACACGGCCGGGACGGCGATGCTCGAGACGACCGACCGGCTGGTCGACAACGAGCGGGAGCCGGCCCTCCAGCTGTTCCTGTTGCTCGCGGGGGCGCTGCGGACCCTGGCGCACGGTACCCACGCGCCCGGACTGGTGCTGGACGCCTACCTGCTCCGGGCGCTCGCGGTCGCAGGGTGGGCGCCGTCGTTCACTGATTGTGCCCGGTGCGGCGCGCAGGGGCCGCATCTGGCGCTGTCGATCGCCGCCGGCGGCAGTGTCTGCCCGCAGTGCCGCCCCGCCGGCTCCGTCGCCCCGCACCGGGAGGCCCTGGACCTGCTCGCGGCTCTGCTCAGCGGGGACTGGGCGGTCGCCGACGCGAGCGAGGACCGCCGCCGCCGGGAGGCCGGCGGGATCGTCGCCGCCTACCTGCAGTGGCATCTCGAGCGCCAGGTCCGATCGCTGCGCCTGGTGGAACGGTGAGGCGGGAGGGCGACGTGCCAGGCTAGGCATGCCCGTTCCGCCGTCCCTGGAGGTCTGCCGTGGCCGTGCGCCGCGCCGTCCGCACCCCCGCGCGCCTCGAGCCGGTCCCGCCGCCGCCCCACTCCTCGGGTGCCCGCCCGCCGGCGGTGCCGGTCGAGCTGCTGCCCCGGCATGTCGCGATCGTGATGGACGGCAACGGCAGGTGGGCCAATCAGCGTGGGCTGCCCCGGACCAAGGGGCACGAGATGGGCGAGGCGGCGCTCCTGGACGTCGTGGCGGGCGCGATCGAGGTCGGTGTGCGGTACGTGTCGGCGTACGCCTTCTCGACCGAGAACTGGCGCCGGTCACCGGACGAGGTGCGGTTCCTGATGGGCTTCAACCGGGACGTCATCCGCCGTCGCCGGGACCAGATGCACGCCTGGGGGGTGCGCGTCCGCTGGGCCGGTCGACGCCCGAGGCTGTGGCGCAGCGTGATCCACGAGCTGGAGGTCGCCGAGGACCTCACCAGGAACAACGACGTCCTCACCCTCACCATGTGCGTGAACTACGGTGGTCGTGCCGAGATCGCCGACGCCGCGCGGGCCATCGCCCGGGAGGCCGCCGCCGGCCGCCTCGACCCCGAGCGTGTCGACGAGCGGGTCATCGCCCGGCATCTGGATGAGCCCGACCTGCCCGACGTCGACCTCTTCCTGCGCACGTCCGGTGAGCAGCGCACGTCGAACTTCCTGCTCTGGCAGTCCGCCTACGCCGAACTGGTGTTCGACGACGTCCTCTGGCCGGACGTCGACCGCCGGGTGCTGTGGCGCGCCGTCGACGCCTACGCCCGACGCGACCGCCGCTACGGCGGCGCGATCGATGCGGCCGGCTCCGGTTCGCGCGCCGGGCGGGGAGCCCCGGCCGAACGGCGCACCGCCGGCGGGCTCGGCTGGCCGGACTGACGCCGAAATTGTCGATCAAGGCTTTTCCGCCCCGAAACACGTCCGTGCACGCTGGTCACTCACAGTGCGAATTGCCAGTTTCCGGCCCCACCCGGGAGGCTCCGTCCGGTTCCTGAGCGCACTTATCGGGAAATCCAGGGATCGCGTAGCGTGATTATGATATTGCCATAAGTTATCAACCGCTGCTCTCCGGTGAACGAGGCCGCGAGGTCGCCATGATCCATCATCCGCCGTGTAGATCTGCTGCCGTGCAGATCTGCTGGTCGGGGCTTCGCCGGGGATGTCGGGGAGTGGATGATCGCGGGGACGGAGGGTGTGGCCGGAATGGCGGAAGGTGTCGGATCCGACACTTTTGGATGGCCAACAGTTACCTAATGTAACTCTTCGAATGCAATTTGTGATACCGACCAGCCAATGCGGAGATATGCACTGCGGCAATGCCTGCCCTCGTGCCAATCTGTGCGCGTCACCGATCGGAAAGTAGTGATCGCCGAGTGCGGCGTCGTGAAAGTCGGGAGGCCGGCGATGGCAGTGGCCGTCGATGGCGGATTCGAGCAACGGCCCGAGGGTCGGCGGCTCGCTGCCGGGCGCCTGGCGTCGGGTCTTGGGCCTCGCGTGCGCCGGTACCTCGACCCGGCGTGGGCGCCGGACGAGCAGGTCCGGTGCGAGGAGACCGAGCGGGTGCTGCGAGCGGCGGTGGAGGCCCTGCTCGAACTGGCCCACCGCACGCCCGGCATCGACCTCACCGTCTCCGTCGGACCGGGCAACGGCCCGGCGGTGCGGCTGCACTACACGAACGAAGGGCTGGTCGCCGACCGGCTCACCAGCCGTGGCCGGCCAGCCTCGCGCGAGGGGGTGGCCCCGGTGTTCAGCGAGTCCGAAGTGGTCTCCGAGTTGGCATCAATGCTGTGGGCAGGAGAGGTCGAAACCAGATGAAGCAAGAGGATCCTGCGGGCCCGGCCACGGCCGATGTCGGCCGGCGGCGCGGGGGCGCGCTGAGCGGCATCACCGGGAAGATCGCCGCCATCGTCGCCGGGCTGCTGGCCGTCTTCGTGGCCGCCGTCGGAAGCCTGGTCTACGAGGTTCGGTCCCTGGGCGACCTCGACCCGCGGATCCTCGAGCTCAACACCGGGCATTACCTGCAGCTGCGCGCCTTGGTGGAGTTCAAGGAGGAGCAGTTCGAGCTCGGCCAGGCGATCAACTCCGGGTCGAACACCCAGATGCGCACGCAGCACGAGCAGGCCTTCCGGGCCAACGCCGACCTCGTCCAGAAGCTCTTGGCGCAGACCGTCGAAACCCTGCCACCGGGGGTCTACCGCGACGAGACGCAACGTTTCCAGACCGAACACACCGCGGTCACCGCGGCGTACCAGCGGGCCCTGGACACGTTCAGGGCCGAGAACGGCCGGGACATCCCCGGCATCATGCTCGAGGTCCGCGATGCCGACAACAACGACGCCGCCTTCGTCCGGTTCGAGGACTCGTCCAACACCCTGGACACCGAGGTGCAGAAGATCTACTCGCAGCACGTGAACGACGTGGACAACCAGGTCGCCGTCATCATCGGCATCGGCGCGGTCCTGCTGGTGGTGCTGAGCGTGGCCGCGGGCTACGTCATCCGGCGGGTCGTCGGCCCGATCCGGCGCCTGACCACGGCGGCCGAGCGCATCTCGGAGCACGAGCTGCCGGAGGCCGTGGCGAAGATCCGGAACTTGAAGGAGGGCGAGGAGCCGCCCGTCCTGGAACCGATCGCGGTGGACACCCGCGACGAGACGGCGGACCTCGCGGACGCCTTCCACACCCTGCAGAAGAGCGCCCTCACGCTGGCCGCCGAGCAGCGCCAGGCCGAGCTGGAGTCCGCGCAGATGCTGGTCAACCTGGGCCGGCGCAACCAGAATCTGCTCAACCGCACGCTCGCCTACATCACCGAGCTGGAGCGGACCGAGCAGGATCCGGAGATCCTCGACCGGCTCTTCCGCCTCGACCACGCCACCACCCGCATCCGCCGGAACGCCGAGAGCATGCTGGTGCTCGCGGGCGCGCACCAGACCCGGACCTGGTCGGTGCCGGCGGCGACGGTGGACGTCGTCCGGGCCGCGCTGGCAGAGATCGAAGACTACAACCGGGTCGACGTCTACCACGTCCAGGACGCCGCGATCAGCGGCGGCGCGATCGCGGACGTCGTCCATCTGCTGGCCGAGCTGCTGGAGAACGCGACCACGTTCTCGCCGCCCAGCACCAAGGTGACGGTGGTCGGGCAGACGGTGGCCGAGGGCTACCGGATCCGGGTCATCGACGAGGGCATCGGGATGACCCGCAGCGAGCTGGACGCCTCCAACCGCACCATCCAGCTCGCCGCCGAGGGCCGCAGCGCCACCAAGCTGCTCGGCCTGTACGTCGTCGGCCGGTTGGCGGCGCGGCGCCGGATCGAGGTCGTCCTCGAGGCGTCCGGGGGCCGCGGCGTCACCGCGAACGTCGTCCTGCCGCGAGAACTGCTCGCGGAGATGCCGCTGCCGGACGACGTCCCCGCCGTCCCGGAGACTGCTGCCGAGCTGGTCCGGGCCGCCGAGCAGACCCCCCAGCCGGCCCGGGAGTCCTACCGCCAGGCCGGCCGGACCGCGGGGTACGAGCCGGCCCGGCACTCCGCGCCGGTGCACGCGGCGCGCGACGTGGCGTCCGGGCACGAGCGAGGGACTCGCCGCGAGATCCTCATCGCGCGGGACGCCGTGCCCTCCCGGGACGTCGTCCCGCCCCGGGAGGTGTCGGCCCGGCGGGAGCTCGCCAACCAGCGCGAGCGCACGACCCGGCCCGAGGCGCCGCGGGACGCGAACCCCTCACGGGGCGCGGACGGCCACGGTGCCCCGCCGCGGGAGCCGGGTGCGGACGGCGGCGCGCCGTCCGTCGTCCGCCGGGTGCCCGGCGCGCAGTTGCCGGACCTCGGGCCGCAGGCCGATGACATCCCGGCCCTCGCGACGATCGACGCGGGGGACGTCCGCGGCCGACTGAGCTCGCTGCAGGCCGGCGTCCGCGCCGGGCGCGAAGCAGGCCCGCTGCCGGTGGAGCCCGTCGACGAGCCGGCACCCGTCGACGAGCGGGCACCCGTCGACGAGCCGGCGGACGTCGACGAGCCGGCACCCGTCGACGAGCGGGCACCTGTCGACGAGCCGGCGGACGTCGACGAGCTGCGGGAAGCGGGGATCGACGGGGCCGAGGAGGTCGCCGCCGAGAAGGTCTCCCAGCGCACCGGCGACGCCGAGACCGCCGAGGCGGAGGTCGTCGACGCCGACCCCGTCGAGGCGGTGGCGGTCGACACGGAGGCCGCCGAGGCCCGGGGCGGGCACGCCGCCGACGTCGACGGGCCCGAGGAGGTCGCGCAGATCCAGGCACCGGCTGACCCGTCGGAGGTCCTCGAGCCGCGCGAGACCGCGGTCGCCGTGCGGCCGGTCCCGACGCCGGACGCCGACGCCCGGCCGGATGACGGGCCGGGCGACGGGCCGGACGGGAGCGGGAAGCCCGGGGCCGTCGTCGAGCCGGACGCCGACGAGGAGGTGGTCGCCGCGCCGGTCGTGCCGGTGCGGGTGCCCGGGGCGCAGCTTCCCGACCTTGGTCTGCTGGACAACGACCCGGACATCTACCTCGCGCCACCTTCGATCGCCTCGCGGTGGGCCCTACGCAGCTTCCAGCTCGATGTCGACGCCGCCCGGCGGCTCGATCTTGACAGCCCCGACGCGACCGAACCGGCGCGCCGGATGAGCCGTACCCCGGAGGAATCGTGAGCGAGGCAGCGATGCGGCACCTGAGCCGTCCGGCCCAGGACGTCAACTGGTTGCTCGACAACTTCGTGGCGAGCACGGCCGGGGTGGAGCAGGCCCTGGGCGTGTCGTCGGACGGGCTCCTGATGGCCATCTCGGCGCAGATGCCGCGCGCCGACGCGGACAAGCTGGCGGCCATGATCTCCGGACTGACCAGCCTGTCGCTGAGCGCCTCCCGGCTGCTCTCCAAGGGCCCTCTGCGACAGGTGATCACGGAGTTCGGGCACGGCTACCTGATGGTGTCGGCCATCAGCGGCGGCTCGTGCCTGGGGATCGTCACGTCCGCGCACTGCGACCTGGGCGCGGTCGGGTACGAGAGCACCGTGCTGGTCCAGCGGATCGGGCAGCTCCTGACGCCGGACCTCATCACCGAGCTCAAGACGAGCCTGGTCCTGTGAGCGGGCAGGGGGTCGCGGTGGCGCCGGGAGCCAAGCGCGAGGACGACATCGTCGGCCTCCGTGGGGAGGGAAGGCGTCGCCCGGAGCGCCGCCGAACCCGCGGACGGAGAGCACGGTGAGCGGGTCCCTGCCGCCGGGGGACGGCGAACCGCTGGTTCGGCCGTTCCTGCACCGCGGGCCGATGGGGCGTGCGGACGCCATGCCGGCGGCGGGTGACCTGCGCGGTGAGGTCCGCCCCTACTTGATGACCGGCGGGCGGACCTCGGCCTCCCCGCACGTGGACGTGGCCATCGAGACCATCGTGGTGCTGTCCGACCTCGCCCACACCGCGGCCCCCGAACGGGTCGCTTTCGAGCGGGCGCGGGTACTGAGCCAGTGCGAGTACCCCCGGTCCGTGGCAGAGGTGGCGGCCCGGGCGGGGCTGCCACTGCGAGTTGCCCTGGTGCTCGTGGGGGACCTCGTCGCCGAGGGTCTGCTGGTAGCTTCCGCGACCGCCGCCCGCCAGGCCGACGACGTCGCCTTCCTGGAGAGGTTGATCGATGGTGTCACAGCCCTTTGACGGGCGGCTGTCGGGCCGGGTGCCCGCCGACCGCGCACCCGGCTACGCCCGCCCCGCCCGCCAGCACTCCGAGCGCCCGGCCGGGCGCCGGCCGCCGATACCGGTAAAAATCATCATTGCCGGCGGATTCGGCGTCGGCAAGACCACGTTCATCGGGTCGCTGTCGGAGATCGAGCCGTTGACCACGGAAGCGTCGATGACGAGCATGAGCCTCGGCGTCGACCAGCCCGGGGACCGGGACCGGAAGACCACGACCACGGTCGCCATGGACTTCGGCCGGATCACGATCGACGGCAGCATCATCCTCTACATGTTCGGCACCCCCGGGCAGGACCGGTTCGGCTTCATGTGGAACGACCTGGCCCAGGGGGCGCTCGCCGGGATCGTGCTCGTCGACACCAGCCGGATCGCCGACAGCTTCGTGGCGCTGGACTACTTCGAGAAGATCGGCCTGCCGTTCGTGGTGGCGGTGAACCAGTTCGAGGGGCAGCGCAACCTCACCCTCGAGGAGACCCGGACCGCGACGACCGTCGGGCCTGCCGTCCCGGTGATCGAGGTGGACGCGCGGTCCCGGGAGTCGGTCAAGCAGGGGCTGCTCAGCGTGCTGAACCTGGTGCTCATCCAGGCCAAGGCCAGGAGCGGCCGGAGCTGACGGCCGCCCGGCAGGAGCTGACGGCCGCGCGGCCGCTCGGGACCGACCCCCGCGCCCGCCCGCCCGGGCGCGGGGGTCACCGGGTGGCCGGAGGTACTGTGGCCGGAGGTACTACAGTCGCCCCGTGCTCGTCGTCACCAGGTATCGGGTGACCCCGGACGACGTCGACGGCTTCCGGGCGGACGCGGTGGCCGCGCTGCGGGCGCTGGCGGCGCGTCCCGGGTGCACCGGCGCGACCCTCGGCCGGGCGATCGACGACCCTCAGTTGTGGACGCTCACCACCAGCTGGGAGTCCGTCGGCGCCTACCGCCGCGCCCTGTCGGCGTTCGAGGTCAAGCTGGTCGCCGTCCCGCTGATGTACCGCGCGCTCGACGAGCCGTCGGCGTTCGAGCCGCTGGTGACCTGGACGCCGCACGGCGGGCTCGGCGAGCAGCGGGGTGCCCTGGCCACCGACCCCGACCACGCCCGTGCCCGGGCGCTCGACCGGCCACGGGCCGGGCCGGGCGACGCGGGCGTCACACCGGACGGACGGGCCGGGTAGCCTGGAACATCGCGCGCGGGATCCTCGGTGATCGGCGTGCCGGCCCGACGTCCGTCCCCTCGACCCCGATCGTTCCCTTCGACCCACCGCTGGAGTTCCCGTGGCTGCCAAGCCGTCGTCCGAGGCCCGCCTCGAGGCCGTCGTCAATCTCTGCAAGCGCCGGGGTTTCGTCTTCCCGTGCGGGGAGATCTACGGCGGGACGAAGTCGGCGTGGGATTACGGACCGCTCGGCGTCGAGCTGAAGGAGAACATCAAGCGGCAGTGGTGGCGAGCCATGGTGACCGGCCGGGACGACGTCGTCGGCCTGGACTCGTCGGTGATCCTCCCGCGCCAGGTGTGGGTGGCGTCGGGCCACGTCGAGGCGTTCGTCGACCCCCTGGTGGAGTGTCAGTCCTGCCATCGCCGCTACCGGGAGGACCACCTTGCGCAGGAGTACGCCGAGCGCAAGGGCCGGCCGGCGACCTCGCTCGCCGAGGTTCCCTGCCCCAATTGCGGCACCCGAGGTGCGTGGACCGAGCCGCGGATGTTCAACGGCCTGCTGAAGACGTTCCTCGGTCCGGTCGAGGACGAGTCGGGCCTGCACTACCTGCGCCCGGAGACCGCCCAGGGCATCTTCGTCAACTTCAAGAATGTCGAGCAGTCCGCCCGCAAGAAGCCGCCGTTCGGCATCGGCCAGATCGGCAAGTCGTTCCGCAACGAGATCACTCCCGGTAACTTCGTCTTCCGCACCCGTGAGTTCGAGCAGATGGAGATGGAGTACTTCGTCGAGCCCGGCACCGACGAGGAATGGCACGAGCGCTGGATCGCCTGGCGCACCGACTGGTACCTCGACCTGGGCCTGGCCCGGGAGAACCTGCGCCACTACGAGCATCCCAAGGAGAAGCTCTCGCACTATTCCAAGCGGACGGTCGACATCGAGTACCGCTTCGGGTTCACCGGGTCCGAGTGGGGCGAGCTGGAGGGTATCGCGAACCGCACCGACTTCGACCTGCGGACCCACGGCGAGCACTCCGGGGTCGACCTGTCGTTCTTCGACCAGGCGAAGGGCGAGCGCTGGATCCCGTACGTGATCGAGCCGGCGGCCGGCCTGACGCGCAGCTTGATGGCGTTCCTGATCGAGGCGTACGACGAGGACGAGGCCCCGAACACCAAGGGCGGCGTCGACAAGCGCGTGGTGCTCCGGCTCGATCCCCGGCTGGCCCCGGTGAAGGTCGCGGTGCTGCCGCTGTCGCGCAACGAGGAGCTGTCGCCGAGGGCTCGCGGGTTGGCGGCCCAGCTGCGCCGGTCCTGGAACGTCGAGTTCGACGACGCCCAGGCGATCGGCCGCCGCTACCGCCGGCAGGACGAGATCGGGACGCCGTTCTGCCTCACGGTCGACTTCGAGACGCTCACCGACGAGGCGGTGACCGTCAGGGAACGGGACAGCATGGCGCAGACGCGGGTCCCGATCGCCGAGGTGCAGGCCTGGCTCGCGGCCCGGCTGGTCGGCTGCTGAGCGGGTTCCGCAGGGTCGGCGCGAACGCGGCGATGCACGCCCAGCTCGAGGGACGGTGGCGCTGGGGCTACCTGTACGCGGGGGTCTGGCTGGTCTTCCTGGTACCCGCGTTCCTCGACGCCGTGCACGACCGGAACCGCCCACGGGGCTGGGCAGGGGCGGTGCTGCTGATCGGGTTCAGCGTGTTCTTCCTGCGCACCTGGGGGAGCGTGCGGTCGCGGCGGATCCGCGGCACGCCGGCCTCCGGGCGGTGGCGATCCTGGGTCCTGGCGGCCTCCGCCACCACGGTCGTCGTGTGCGTGCTGCTCATCGGGCAGCAGGCGCTGGCCATGACGGTGTTCCTCACCGTGCAGGCGATGTTCCTGCTCCCGCCTCTCGCGCGCCTGGTGGCCACCGCAGTGATCGTCGCGGCGACCGCGGCGGCCGTGCTGATCGTCCCCGGGTGGCAGCACGATCTCGGCGTGATCATCGGGCTCCTGCTGGCCGCGTTCGTGATGTGGGGCGTCGTGCAGACGATCGAGCGGAACGCCCAGCTGGCCCGGGCGCAGGAGCGCCTGGCCGAGCTGGCGGTGGCGGACGAACGCGCCCGGTTCGCCCGCGATCTGCATGACGTCCTGGGCCATTCGCTGACGTTGCTGGCGATCAAGGCGGAGCTGGCGGGGCGACTGGTCCGGTTGGACGCCGACCGCGCCGAGCAGGAGATCGCCGAGGTCGAGCGCCTCGCCCGGGACGCGCTCGTCGACGTCCGTGCCGCGGTCGGCGGGTATCGGCAGGCCACGCTCAGCGGAGAGCTGATCTCCGCTCGCGCCGTCCTGGCGGCCGCGGGCATCGATGCCGAACTGCCCGTCGCGGTCGACGAGGTCCCCGGGGAGCGCCGCGAACTGCTCGGCTGGGCGGTGCGCGAGGGCGTGACCAACGTCGTCCGGCACAGCGGGGCCACCCGGTGCCAGATCCTGCTGGACCGCGACGGAGTTGAGATCATGGACGACGGGCGAGGTCCTGACCCGGCCCCGACCCGTGACGCGGAGGGTTGGGCTCTGGGCTCCGGCCTGCGCGGATTGCGTGAGCGGGCCGACGTCGCCGGAGCGACCGTCGTGATCGGGAACGCCCCGGAGGGCGGGTTCCGGCTGCGGGTGGGCTGGTGAGCGGCCGGCGAGGGCCGGGCCCCACGGGCCGACCCGGGGAGCCCCGGGCATGACGGCGCCGGTTCGGACGATCCGGGTTCTGTTGGCCGACGACCAGGCCCTCGTCCGGGGCGCCCTGGCCAGCCTGCTGGGACTCGAACCCGACCTGGAGGTGGTGGCCGAGGTCGGCCGCGGTGACGAGGTGGTGGAGGCAGCCAGACAGTCCCGGCCGGACGTCGCGCTGCTGGACGTCGAGATGCCTGGCCAGGACGGGATCGCGGCGACCGCCGCGCTGCGTGCCGCCGTGCCCGGTTGCCGCGTGCTCGTGGTCACGACCTTCGGCCGGCCCGGCTACCTCCGCCGGGCGCTGGCGGCGGGAGCGGGCGGGTTCGTGGTCAAGGACACCCCCGCCCGGCAACTGGCGGACGCCGTCCGCCGGGTGCATGCCGGGCTGCGGGTCGTCGACCCGGCGCTGGCCGCGGAGAGTCTGGCGAGTGGGGACAGCCCGCTGACCGAGCGGGAGACCCAGGTGCTGCGTGCGGCCCGGGGCGGCGGCACGGTGGCTGACCTGGCTGCGGTTCTGCACCTGTCGGAGGGCACGATCCGCAACCACCTGTCCGCCGCCATCGGCAAGACCGGGGCGCGGACGCGCGCCGAGGCGGTCCGGCTGGCCGAGCAGCAGGGCTGGTTGCTGGGCTGATCGACGGACCGGGCAGGCCCGGTGCCCGGGTACGGTTCGGGTGCCGGTTCGGTCCGGGCGGCTCGGGCGGCTCGGGCGGATGGCCGGCAGGGGCGCCGGGTGTCCGGTGGGCGCCGGGTCCGGTGGGCGCCGGGTACGTGGTGCGAGGAGGGTGGCATGGTCGTCGGACGGTGGCGGGGGCAGTCCCGCCAGGGGGCCGGCGCGGCCGCCATCGCCCGCCTCGTCGCCGCCCCGGTGGCCGCGCTCGGCCTGCTGGCCGGCTGCGCAGCGGGAGGGTCCACCGGCTCGCCGGCACCCACCGGCGCCGCGGGGACGGCCGGCGGTGTGCAGGGCGTCGGTCCGGCGGGCATCGGTGGGGTGGGCCCGCTGCTGCGACCGGGGGCGGCCGGGACGGCGTCCGGAGGTTCGGCGTCCGTGGGGGGCGGGCTGCCCCCCGCCACGGCCACCCGGCCCGTGGCGTCCGGCACGCCGTACGCGTTCACCACCCCCACGAAGAACATCGGCTGCATGATCGACGCCGGCCAGGTGCGGTGCGACATCCGAAGCCGCACCTGGCAGGCGCCGCCGCGGCCGGCCGACTGCACGCTGGACTATGGCAACGGAGTAACGCTCGGTAACGGGTCGGCGGGGTACGTGTGCGCCGGGGACACCACGCTCGACCCGGACGCGGCGGTGCTGCCCTACGGTGCGGCGGTCCGGGCCGGTGACCTGGTCTGCGTCAGCACGCCGGCGTTCCTGGCCTGCCGGAACCTCGCCACCGGGCACGGCTTCGCGCTCTCCAAGGAGACCCCACCGCCGATGGACTGAGCGTGCCCGCGGGGAAGCGTCACCCGGCGTGCGACCGGCGGGGACAATGGGACGGTGAGCCTGCGGATCGGACCGTACCAGCTGCCCACCCCGGTGGTGCTGGCGCCCATGGCGGGCGTCACGAACCAGGCCTACCGGCGGTTGTGCCGCGAGCAGCTGGCGGCCGGTGGGGGCCGCGGGGTGTTCGTCAGCGAGATGGTGACGTCGCGGGCGCTGCTCGAGCGCGGCGACGAGTCGATGCGGCTGATCCAGCACGATCCGGAGGAGTCGCCACGCAGCGTGCAGCTGTACGGTGTCGACCCCGGCACGGTGGCGGCCGCCGTCCGGATGCTGCTGACCGAGGGCCGGGCCGACCACATCGACCTCAACTTCGGCTGCCCGGTGCCCAAGGTCACCCGCCGCGGCGGCGGCTCCGCCCTGCCCTGGAAGACCGCGTTGTTCGCCGCGATCGTCTCCCAGGCGGTCCGGGCGGCGGAGCCGTACCGGGTGCCTGTCACGGTCAAGATGCGCAAGGGCGTGGACGACGACCACCTGACCTACCTCGAGGCGGGCCGGATCGCGGAGGCCGAGGGGGTGGCGGCGGTCGCCCTGCACGCCCGGACCGCCGCCGACTACTACTCGGGAGTCGCCGACTGGGCCGCGATCGCCCGGTTGAAGGAGGCGGTGACGACCGTTCCGGTGCTCGGTAACGGCGACATCTGGTCCGCTGACGACGCCCTGCGCATGGTCCGCCTCACCCGGTGCGACGGCGTGGTCGTGGGCCGCGGCTGTCTGGGCCGGCCGTGGCTGTTCGCCGATCTCGCGGCGGGGTTCGCCGGCCGGGCCGACCGGGTCACCCCGGCACTCGGCGAGGTGCTCGCCGCGATGCGCCGGCACGTCGAGCTGCTGACCGAGCACTACCTCGCGGTCTACCCGGGTGACGGCGAGCTGCGCGCCTGCCGGGACATCCGCAAGCACGTCGCGTGGTACCTGAAGGGCTACGTGGTGGGGCACGAGGTGCGGGCGCGGCTGGGCCTGGTCGAGTCGCTGGCCGAGTTCGACCAGGTGGTCGCCGGGCTGGACGTCGCCCAGCCGTATCCGGGCGAGCCGGCCGAGGGCCCGCGCGGGCGCACCGGCGGCGCCCGCGCCGTCCACCTGCCGGAGGGCTGGCTCGACCACCGCGACCTGGACGACGTCGCCGCGGCCGGGGTGCTGGCGGCCGAGCTGTCGGTCTCCGGTGGTTGACGTGCGCGAACGCCGTCCGGTGGCGCCGGTGGGGCGGCGGGCGTGACGGCCCGGATCCGGCTGCCGGCCGGTTACACCACCCGGGACGCCGAACGCTGGCTGCCCGAACCGCCCAAGGACCCTCGCCGCGGCGTCTTCGCCCGGGACCGGGCCCGCGTCGTCCACAGCTCCGCGCTGCGCCGGCTCGCGGCCAAGACGCAGGTGGTGAGCCCCGAGACCGACGATTTCGTGCGCAACCGGCTGACCCACAGCCTGGAGGTCGCGCAGGTGGGCCGGGAGCTGGGCCAGCTGTTGGGCTGCGACCCCGACGTGGTCGACACCGCCTGCCTGGCGCACGACCTCGGCCACCCGCCCTTCGGACACAACGGCGAGGCAGCACTGGACCAGGTGGCCGCCCGGATCGGCGGGTTCGAGGGCAACGCCCAGACCCTGCGGCTGCTGACCCTCCTCGAGCCGAAGGTGGTGGACCCGGTCACCGGCGGGTCCGCCGGCCTGAACCTGACCCGTGCCAGCCTGGACGCCTGCACCAAGTACCCGTGGACCCGCGGCGCCGGGCCGGCGGGGCCGGCCTCCGCCAAGTTCGGCGCCTACCGGGAGGACGAGGAGGTGTTCGGCTGGCTGCGCGTCGGCGCGCCGCCCGGCCGTCGGTGCGTCGAGGCCCAGGTGATGGACCTCGCGGACGACGTCGCCTACAGCGTCCACGACGTGGAGGACGCGGTGGTCGGCGGCGATGTGGACCCGCGCTGGCTCGCCGACCCGGGGCAGGTGGCTGCGGTGGAGGAGCAGGTGCGCTCCTGGTACCTGGCCGACCTCGCGGACGGCGAGATCGCGGCCGCGATCGCCCGGTTGCTGGCCATGCCGGCATGGGTCGGGGCGTTCGACCGCAGCCTGCGGGCGCGGGCCGCGCTGAAGGACATGACCAGCCAGCTCATCGGCCGGTTCATCGGCGCGGTCGAGCGGGCCACCCGGGAGCGGTACGGCGGGGGCCGCCTCACGCGGTACGCGGCGGATGTCGTCGTCCCCCGGGACACGTTGCTGGAGATCGCGGCGCTGAAGGGCGTGGCGGCCCACTGGGTGATGACGGCGGCGCGCCGGCAGCGGATCTACTCCGAGCAGAGGCACCTGCTGGTCGAGCTCGCCGACGTCCTCGCCCGGAAGGCTCCGGACGCACTCGAGCCCCCCTACGCCTCGGCCTGGACCCAGGCCCACGACGACCCGGGCCGGCTCCGCAGCGTGATCGACCAGATCGCCTCCCTGACGGACGCCGGCGCGATCGCCTGGCACCGTTCCCTGGGGCGCGATCACGCCTGTCGGTCATGATCATGCAATCGGAGTCGCATGATCATGGCCCAGGGGCGGTGGGTCAGCTCGCGGCGTGGCCGACGGTGGCGGACAGGAAGGCCTCGATCCGCTCGAGATGATGCGGCGTCAGGCCCTCGTACGGGTCGGGCGACAGCAGGAGCACCGGGACCCCCGCCTCCTCGAGCCGACGGCGCTGGGCGCCGGCGAGCGGGATGGCATCGTCGTCCGTCCAGATCAGCGGGCGGTGCTCGATCTCCACCACGGTCAGCGCCGCCGTGACCTTGCGGTCCGGCGCGCCGATCGAGGGGGCTGTGCCCAGGCCGCGGAAGGCCGTCCGGAAGGCCGGCAGCCGCAACAGTCGTTCGACCTGGTGCACGTGGTCGACCCAGGTGGTGGCCCAGCGGATCTCGGCGGCCTGGCGCTTGTGGACCGACTTGATGTACCGGGTCAGCGGCGGCGCCCACTGCAGCCGGTAGGTGACCCCGTCGACGAACGCGTTGCCCTGGGCGAACGGTTGGTCCCATGCCGGGCGCCGCGCGTTGACCACACCGTCCACGTCCAGTAGCCAGACGGGGACGGCGCTGGGTGCTGCGAGGGTCACCTGTGCAGTGTGTCCGACGTCGGGGCGGGTTTCACGCGGACACGGAAAAACAACGGTCATCACTACCCCCCGAGGCCGCCCGGACACCGCCCTGCCGGGTGCGGCGCCCTCCTACACTCCATCCGTGGGTGCGCTATGAGGATCCGGCGTGAGGATGTCGAGCACGTACGCGAGGTCTCCCGGATCGACGAGGTCGTCGCCGAGCACGTCACCCTCAAGTCGGCCGGGATCGGGGCGCTGAAGGGGCTCTGCCCGTTCCACGACGAGAAGAGCCCCTCGTTCAACGTGCGGCCCGCGATCGGAAGGTGGCACTGCTTCGGCTGCCACCTGGGCGGTGACGTCATCGACTTCGCGCAGCAGATCGACCACCTGACGTTCACCGAGGCCGTCGAGCGGCTGGCCGCCCGGCTGGGCTACCCGCTCCGCTACGAGGACGACGACGGGCGCGGGCCGGTCCGCCGGGAGCAGACCGGGCAACGCCAGCGCCTGGTGGAGGCGCACCGGGTCGCCGTCCAGTACTACGCCGAACAGCTGGCCGGGTCCCCGGACGCCCTGGCCGGGCGGCACTTCCTCGCCGAGCGCGGCTTCGACCGGGACGCCGCGGCGCACTTCGACGTCGGCTTCGCGCCGCGCTCGGGGGAGGCCCTGCTCCGGCACCTGCGGGGCCGGGCCTTCACCGAGGACGAACTGATCGCCTCGGGCCTGGCCGGCCGGGGCCAGCGCGGCCTGTACGACCGGTTCCGGGGGCGGCTGGTGTGGCCGATCAGGGACCTCGCGGGCGACGTCGTCGGGTTCGGCGCCCGTCGCCTGTTCGACGACGACCGGGTCGAGGCCAAGTACCTCAACACACCGGAGACCGCGCTCTACAAGAAATCCCAGGTGCTGTACGGCCTGGACCTGGCGAAGAAGGAGATCGCCCGGGCTCGTCAGGTGGTCGTGGTCGAGGGCTACACCGATGTGATGGCCTGTCACCTGTCGGGGGTGGAGACGGCGGTCGCCACCTGCGGCACCGCGTTCGGGGCGGACCACATCCGGATCGTCCGGCGGCTGATCGGCGACGACGGCACCCGGGCGGCAGAAGTGATCTTCACGTTCGACGGGGACGCCGCCGGGCAGAAGGCCGCCCTGCGCGCCTTCGACGACGACCAGCGATTCGTCGCCAGCACCTCGATCGCGATCGCCCGCGACGGGATGGACCCGTGCGAGTTGCGTCAGGCGCGCGGCGACGAGGCCGTCCGTGAGCTGGTCGGGTCGCGGCAACCGCTGGTGGACTTCGCCGTCCGCTCGGCACTCGGGCAGCTCAACCTGCGCACGGCGGAGGGTCGGGTGCAGGGGCTGGCGGTGGCGGCGCCGCTGGTGGCGCGGATCCGGGACGTCACCCTGCGCGCGGAGTACGCGCGCCTGCTCGCCGGTTGGCTCGGGCTCGACGAGGAACCGGTTCGGCGCGCGGTCAAGCGTTCCGCGGCGGCCGCCCGGCGACCGGACGGCGCCGGTGCCCCGCCGGCGGGACGCCCCGAGCTCGCCGCGCCCCGGCCCCGCCCGGCGGTCGATCCGCGGGATCCCGTCGTGCGGATCGAGCGGGAGGCCGTGGAGTGCCTGTTGCAGGTGCCGCACCTGGTGCCTGCCGAGGACGCGGATGCGCTCGGCGCGGGGGCCTTCGACGTCCCTGCCTACCGGGCCGTCCACCAGGCGATCCGGGCGGCGGGCGGGATGGCGGCGGCCCGCGCGATGTCCCCGGCGGGCTGGGCGGCGGCGGTGCAGGACGCTGCTCCGGAGGCGGTCCGGTCGATGATCAGCGAGCTGGCGGTGGTGCCGCTCCCTGCCGACACCGACGAGCTGCTCGCCCGGTACGCCGCCTCGGTCGTGCTCCGGGTGGCCGAGGCCGAGCTGGCCAGGGTGATCGGAGACGTGAAGAGCCGGCTCGCCCGGCTCGACCCGTCCAGCCAGGAGGCGGTCGAGACCTACGGGGAGCTGCTGGCCACCGAGAGCCGGCGGCGGGCCCTGCGGGACCGGATGACCGGAGGCTGATCCCGGCCTCGTTAGGCTCGTCCGGTGGCGTTCCTCCGGCGGCCGGGCCGCCCGTCCTTGCCCGACGACGTGCGGCGGATGCTGCAGCTCGGGAAGGGCGTCCGGGTCCTCGCCTGGTCGCCGCTGGTGGGCGGCGGGTGGGTGGTCGCGACGGTGGCCGGCCTGCGGGCGCTGCTGCCGACCGGCGTCCTGGTCGACCGGCCGTGGACGGACGTCGACCACGTCACCTGGGATCGGGACGCCGCGGTGCTGGCCGTCTGGTGGGTGGGGTCGCGACAGCCGACCACGCTCGACGTCGGCACGGAGTCCTTCCTGCCCGAGGTGGTCCACGAGCGGATGAGGGCCTCGCTGGTGCTCACCCGGGAGGTCGGCCTTCCCGGCGGCCGGACCGTCCGGGTCGTGCTGCGCAAGGCGGCCGACGGCACGTTGAGCACCCAGGTGGTCCCCGGCCGTGGCGTTCGGCTCGCGGACCCGCAGGTCGCGGCCCTGGTGGCCCGGGCGGAGGCCGAGATCCGGGCGGAGGCCGGAGCGGACGACGGAGCCGGCGGCGGGCGCGGTGGGGGCGGCGGGCGCGGTGACGGTTCGGCCGCGGATGCGGGACCACCGCCCGAGCTTTGGTAGAGTTCTGCGAGCCGATCCCGCATAGCTCAATCGGCAGAGCGTCCGGCTGTTAACCGGCAGGTTGAAGGTTCGAGTCCTTCTGCGGGAGCTTGCGGGCCCCTGGCCCGGGGGGCGCCGTTGATGTCCAGCTCGCGGCGTTCGAGCCCGGTTGTCGCTCGCCCGGGGCCGTCCGGCGACGGATCCTTGCGGGAGTGCGCATATTGCCTGCAGGGCGACCACGCGGGTGTCATTCTCGCCATGGCGTGATGGTGCGTGAGGCGGGTGGAGGGGCAGCTACTCGCCAGCAGCAGTCCTCGATCGCGGCGTCCCTGGTCGACGGGTTCCTGCCGCCGGCATGCCGCTCGTCGCCAGCTCTGGAAGTGGAGTTCGATCGTGCGAAGAACGTGCGTGCTCCTGCCCCGGAACGTCGCCCGGCGCACCGGCCCCGGCGGGGCCGGTGGCGGGCGATCCCTGAGTACGCGGTGACGGGTTGGCCGTGAACGCCGGGCGGGCGGTCCGCGTGCCGGGCCCCGAGGTGCTGACCGCGCTGCTGAGCGCGGCGCTGGTCGCTTCGGCCGCCCTGCTGCTGCGGCCCGCTCTGGGCGGCCAGTCCGCTGTCCCGGTTCCGGTCACGCTGCGCTGGTGGCAGCTCGTGCCGGTGTTCGCGCTGGCTGAGGTCCTCGTCGTCCACCTCGAACTGGGCCGCCACACGCACAGCTTCACCCTCAGCGAGGTTCCACTGGTTCTCGGCCTGCTGTTCGCCGACCCCGGCGAGCTGCTGGTCGCCCGGGTGCTGGGCGGCGCGCTCACACTCATCGTGGACCGTCGGCAGAGTGTCGAGAAGGTGGGGTTCAACCTCAGCCTGTTCGCCGCCGACGGATGCCTGGCGCTGGCCGTGTTCCACGCCCTCGGCGGACGCGGCGTGACCGGCGCCCTGGAATGGGTGGCGGCCACGGCGGGGGTGCTCGCCGCGTCCGCGCTCGGCCTCGGGGCGGTCACCACGGTGATCCACTGGCATGGCGGCCGCACCGACCACCGATCCGTCCTGGCCCTGACCGGGGCCACCGTGATGTGCAACTCCAGCCTGGCGGCGGTGGCCGCCGTCCTGCTCGTCCACGAGCGCTGGGCGCTGCTGCCGATGCTCGTCGTCCTCGCCACGGTCGCCGTGGCGAACCGCGGCTACGTCCAGCTCACCAAGCGGTACGCCGGGCTGGACCTGGTCCACCAGTTCACCCGACGGACCAGCGGACCGGTGGGTGTCACCGGGACGGCGGGCACCGCGGCCGTCGTCCTCGACGAGGCGCGGAGCCTGCTGCGGGCCGACCTCGCCGCGATCGCGCTGTGCCCGGCCGACCCCGGCGACGCCTGGCAGCACGAGTCGCTGCCCCCGCGTCGTCGGCTGGCCCTGCCGGAGTCCGTGCTGGCGCGGGTCGTCGGGGAACGGGCCACCGTCCGGATCCCGCGCGGCACCCGGGACCGCACCTCCCGGGCGCTGTTGGAGTGGCTCGCCGTCCGGGACCTGCTCGTGGCGCCGATGGTCACCAACGGGCGGGTGATCGGAACGATCATGGTCGCGGACCGGCTCGGCGAGACGAGCACGTTCGATCCGGACGACGCCCGGTTGTTC
The DNA here is from genome assembly GCA_036518955.1 of Kineosporiaceae bacterium. GTDB lineage: Bacteria > Actinomycetota > Actinomycetes > Actinomycetales > Kineosporiaceae > DATDMG01. The sequence continues at coordinate 52,613 of DATDMG010000056.1, forward strand.
ACCGCGCTGGCCGTCCAGGCGGGGATCGCGGTCGAGCACGGTCGGGTGCTGACCCAGCTCCATCTGCAGGTCAGGGCACGGGAGCACGAGGCACTGCACGACGCCCTGACCGGGCTGCCGAACCGGGTGCTGTTCACCCGGGCACTGCGGACCGTGCTGGAGCAGGCCGGCGGTGGCGACACCCGGTTCGCCGTCCTGCTCATGGACCTCGACCAGTTCAAGGAGGTGAACGACACCCTCGGTCACCACAACGGCGACCTGCTGCTGCAGGAGGTCACCCGCCGGTTGCGGGCGGCCGCGGGCCCGGAGGACCTGGTGGCCCGGCTCGGCGGTGACGAGTTCGCCGTCCTGATGCCCCGGATCATGGACGAGCGGGACGCCCTCGAACTCGCCGCCCGCATCCACACCGAGATGGATCAGCCGATCCGGCTCGGCTCGCTGCTGCTGGAGATCGGGGCGAGCATCGGGGTCGCCCTCCGGCCCGACCACGGGGACGACGTCTCCCGTCTGATGCAGCGGGCCGACGTCGCGATGTACGCGGCCAAGTGCGCCGGCCAGCCCGTCGCGGTGTACGACGACCAGGCGGACTGGAACAGTCCGCGTCGGCTGCAGTTGGCGGGGGAGTTGCGCGGAGCGTTGTCCGATCGCGCGTTCCACGTGCGGTACCAGCCGATCGTCCGGACCGACGACGGCCGGATCGTCGCGGCGGAGGCGCTGGCCCGGTGGCTGCACCCGACCTTCGGTGAGCTGTCGCCGGACGACTTCATCCCCCTGGCGGAACGGGCCGGCATGATCGGTCCGTTGACCGAGTACGTCCTGGACCAGGCCTTGGCCGACTGCCGGGCCTGGCTCGACACCGGGTGCGATCTGCGGGTGGCGGTCAACCTGTCGGTCCGGGTGCTGCGGGACGTCGAGTGGCCGGCGAAGGTGGCGGCCCTGCTCGAGACCCACGGGCTGGAGGCGGAACGGCTGGTCTTCGAGATCACCGAATCCGGGATCATGTCCGACCCGGAGAACATGATCCGCATTCTGGACCAGATCGCCGCGAGCGGCGTGGCGTTCTCGATCGACGACTTCGGCACCGGGTACTCGTCGCTGGCCTACCTCCAGCAGCTGCCGATCAGTGAGATCAAGATCGACAAGTCGTTCGTCCGGCCGTTGCCGGTGGACCCGGGGGCGGCCGGGATCGTCCGCTCCGTGGTCGACCTGGCCCGGAACCTCAAGCTCGGCCTGGTCGCGGAGGGCGTCGAGGACGAGATGGTGCTGCGCGGCCTGGCCGAGGTGAGCTGCCCGTCGCTGCAGGGCTTCCACCTGTGCCGGCCCAAGACCGCGGACGAGCTGGCCGCCTGGCTGGCCGAGCGCGGCGGGACCGCTCCGGAGGTGCGTGCCCTGGGGCGGCCCTCCTGACCGAGCAGCCGAGCCGCCGGTTCGGCGACCGCCGGCGGCGACGCCTGTTTGGCCTGCCCCGTCGGGCGCGGCAGGCTGGTCCCGTGACGACACCTCTCGTGAGCAGCCTTCCGCAATGGGCTGCCCTGCGCGCGCACGCGGACGCCTTCCGTGACCTCACGCTGCGTGACCTGTTCGCCAAGGACCCGGACCGCGGGGAGCGCCTCGCCGTCGACGTCGCCGGGCTGCACGTCGACCTCGCCAAGAACCGCGTCACCGACACCACCCTGGACCTGCTCGTCGACCTCGCCGAGGCGATCGACCTGCGCGGGGCGACGGAGCGCCTGTTCACCGGGGCGAAGATCAACGAGACCGAGGGGCGGGCGGTCCTGCACACCGCGCTCCGTGCGCCCCGGGAGGCGCGGATCGAGGTCGACGGCGTCGACGTCGTCCCCGACGTGCACGAGGTGCTCGACCGGATGGCGGCCTTCGCGGACGACGTCCGCTCGGGCGGGTGGGTCGGGTACACCGGTCGGACGATCAGCACCGTGGTGAACATCGGCATCGGCGGCTCCGACCTCGGGCCCGCGATGGCCACCCTGGCGTTGGAGGCCTACCTGCAGGACGGGCTCGACGTCCGGTTCGTCTCCAACGTGGACGGCGACGACATCTGGACGAAGACCCACGACCTGGACGCCGAGACCACCCTCTTCATCGTCGCCAGCAAGACCTTCACCACGCAGGAGACGATGACCAACGCGGCCACGGCGCGGCAGTGGCTGGTGGACCGGCTCGGCGACGAGCAGGCGGTGGCCCGGCACTTCGTGGCAGTGTCGACGGCGGCCGGCGAGGTCGCCGCGTTCGGGATCGACACCACGAACATGTTCGGCTTCTGGGACTGGGTCGGCGGCCGGTACTCGATGGACTCCGCGGTCGGGCTCGCCCTGATGATCGGGATCGGACCGGACCGCTTCCGGGAGATGCTGGCCGGGTTCCGGGCGATGGACGGGCACTTCCGGACGGCGCCCTACCGGCGCAACGCGCCGGCCCTGCTCGGCCTGATCGGCATCTGGTACCTGGACTTCCTCGGCGCGCACACGCACGCGGTCCTGCCCTACGCGCAGAACCTGGACAGGTTCCCCGACTACCTGCAACAGCTCGACATGGAGAGCAACGGCAAGTCGGTGACCCTGGACGGTCGACGGGTCGACTACCAGACCGGCCCCGTGGTGTGGGGGACCCCCGGCACGAACGGGCAGCACGCCTACTACCAGCTGTTGCACCAGGGCACCCAGCTGGTACCGGCCGACTTCATCGGGTTCGCCTTCCCGGCCCACGAGGTCGGCGTGCACCACGACCTGCTGATGGCGAACCTGTTCGCGCAGACCGAGGCGCTCGCGTTCGGCAGGACCGCCCAGGAGGTGGCGGCGGAGGGTGCCACCGGCGTGCTCGTCGCGCACAAGACGTTCGAGGGCAACCGGCCGACCACGACGATCCTCGGCGAGCGGCTCACCCCGTTCACGCTGGGGGCGCTGATCGCGCTCTACGAGCACAAGGTGTTCACCCAGGGCGTGGTGTGGGGCATCAACTCGTTCGACCAGTGGGGGGTGCAGCTCGGCAAGGTGCTGGCGAGCCGGATCGCCCCGGAGCTGACGTCGTCCGAGGCGCCGAACCTGGTGCACGACTCCTCGACGAACACCCTGATCCGCCGCTACCGGGCGCTCCGCGGCCGCGCCTGACGTCGGCGACGCGGTGGGAGGAGCCATCGCCCCGGTTCCCGCGTCGCCGCGCCACCACCGCGTCGCCGCGCCGACCTGGGGCTAGGCTGACGCGCACCACGTGATGCGGGCGTCCGCGCCGGTTCCTCCGGCCCCCCGCGCTCCAAGGAGGTAGGCCGATGCCATCGCCCAGCCCGGGGTACTCGATCACGATCCGGGTCCAGGCGCCGACCACCCCGGGGGTGACCGCCGAGCTGGCGACCGCCGTGTCGAAGGCGGGCGGTGTGATCACCGCGCTCGACGTCGTCGAGTCGCACTACGACCGGATCGTGATCGACGTCACCTGCAACACCTCGGACGCCGCGCACGCCGACGCGGTGACCGACGTGGTCGCGGCGCTGGAGGGGGTCACGGTCCGCAAGGTCTCGGACCGGACCTTCCTGATGCATCTCGGCGGCAAGCTGGAGGTCACGCCCAAGGTGCAGCTGCGCCACCGCGACGACCTGTCCCGCGCCTACACCCCGGGCGTCGCCCGGGTGTGCCAGGCGATCGCCGCCAACCCGGACGACGCCCGGCGGCTGACGATCAAACGGAACACCGTCGCCGTGGTCACCGACGGTTCTGCGGTGCTGGGCCTGGGCAACCTCGGCCCGGCCGCGGCACTGCCGGTGATGGAGGGCAAGGCTGCGCTGTTCAAGCGGTTCGCGGACGTCGACGCCTGGCCGGTCTGCCTGGACACCCAGGACACCGATGCCATCGTCGAGATCGTCCGCGCGCTCGCCCCGGTCTACGGCGGCATCAACCTCGAGGACATCGCCGCGCCCCGGTGCTTCGAGATCGAGGAACGGCTGCGGGACATGCTCGACATCCCGGTCTTCCACGACGACCAGCACGGGACGGCGATCGTGGTGCTCGCCGGGCTGACGAACGCGCTGCGTGTCGTCGGCAAGCGACTGGCCGACGTCCGGATCGTCGTGTCGGGGGCGGGTGCCGCCGGCCAGGCCATCATCCGGCTGCTGCTGGCCGAGGGGGCCCGCCACGTCGTGGCGTTCGACAGCCGCGGTGCCGTGCACTCCGGCCGCGACGACCTCGACCGGTTCAAGCAGTGGATCGCGCGGACGAACGGGTCCGGCGTCACCGGCACCCTCGCCGAGGGGCTCGCCGGGGCCGACGTGTTCATCGGCGTCTCCGCCCCGAACGTGCTGACCGGCGCGGACGTCGCGACGATGGCCGAGGGGGCGATCGTGCTGGCCCTGGCGAACCCGGACCCGGAGGTCGACCCGATCGAGGCCCAGGCCCACGCTGCCGTGGTCGGGACCGGCCGCAGCGACTACCCCAACCAGATCAACAACGTGCTCGCGTTCCCGGGCATGTTCCGTGGGCTGCTGGACGCCGGCGCCCGGGACATCACCGACACCGTGCTGGTCGCGGCCGCGCGAGCCATCGCGGACGTCGTCCAGCCGGACGAACTCAACGCGAACTACATCGTGCCGAGCGTCTTCGACCCGGCGGTGGCGCCGGCCGTGGCTGCCGCGGTGCGCGAGGCCGCGGTGGCGCAGGGCGTCTCGCGGGCGGCCGAAGCGGTCGCCGGAGCCTGATCGTCCGGTTCTGCTCCAGAGCTTCGGGCGCCGCGTGCCCGGGACCCGCCGAACGCCCTGGCGTCGGCAGGTCCCGGGCCGCTGGCGTTCAGCCGCGGCGGATCGTGGAGCCGTTCAGGACCTCGCGCCAGCCGTCCATCCGGCGCCAGAACTCGTCGCCCACGGGCTCCGGGGCGAGCAGGAACATGTAGTGCGTCCAGGTCGAGTCGCCGACGATCTGCTGGGTGGCCGGGCGTGGTCCGGGACCGTTCAGGTGGTAGTAGGTGTAGCCGAACTGGTCCATGACGGCGTGCAGCCGGTCCTCGACCAGCGACCACAGCACCTCCACCATCAGCCACGGTCGGTGCTCGGCGATCACCTTCCGGGCCCCGTTCAGGACCTCCGGCTCGGTGGTCTCGGTGTCGATCTTGATCAGAGCGGGGACGGCGCCGGTGCGGGCCACGTAGTCGTCCAGCGTCTCCAGCGGGACGACGATCTCCTTGCTGTGCGCCCGGAAGTCCGGATTCAGCGAGTTGGAGCTGTCGGTGCTGTCGGACAGGTAGAGGGTGGCCGAGCCGGTCGAGTCGCCGAGCGCGATCTCCGCCACCTCCAGGTGCAGGCCGCTGGCGGCGGCGATGTCCCGGGCCGCCTGTGCCGTGTCCGGGGCGGGCTCGAAGCAGTGGACCGTCCGGTCGCTGTAGGCGGCGGCCAGCAGGCCGTAGATGCCGACGTTGGCGCCGACGTCGTACACCGCGCCGGGACCGGCCCGCTCCACCAGGGTGAGGAAGCAGTCCAGCGCGTGGGGCTCGTAGGCGCCGAGACCGGCCTCGTCCAGCTTCCGGGGGATGTACATGTACGGCGGGCAGGTGATGGCCAGCGGCCCGGGGGCCCGGCCGCCACCAGGCGGTGCGGGCAGGCTCACCTCCAGTCGGCGCATCGGCGGCGGACCCGCGGGCCGCGGTGCCGGAGCCAGGGTCGCCGCGCGGGCCGGCGGCCGGGGGAACCATCGGGTCCCGAGCATCCGCCGCTTGATCTCGCGCTTGATCGGCTTCGGCAGTGCCCTGCGCAGCGCGACGCGGAGCAGCCCGCCGGGCAGCGGGGGGCGCCTGCTCGGAGCCGGGGCGGCGCTCATCGGTGAACCAGCAGCATGAAGTGCTCTCCCGTCCGTCGTGTCGTCACAGGGGTTCACGCTAGTCCGTGCGACCACCCCCGTGCGCCGCCGCGCAGCAGCGGGGTCCGGCAGGGGCGGAGCGGAGTCGGGGGAGCGGAGTCGGCGGAGCGGAGTCAGCACCGCGCGCTCATCGTCGTCACCGGTGCGCGCGCCACGCCGTCCTCCGCGGCCACGCCATCCGCGCGGGCCACGCCGTCCACGGAGCGGGCCGAGGGGGAGCCGGCCGGCGAGCCGACCATCGTCCCGGCCTCGGTCGCGGGCTGCCCGGAGCCTGCCGCGGGGGTCGGCCGCGTCGTCGCGGCCCGGGCCGAGGTGTCCAGAGCCCTCGCGGAGCTGCTGCCCGGCCCGGTGGCGGACGTCGCACGGCCACCGCCCGTGGCAGGCCGGGTAGCCGCGGTCGCCGTCCCGGCCCCCGACGTCCCCGCGCCGGCCGATCCGCCGGCGGCGCCCG
>DATDMG010000057.1:0-2655 GCA_036518955.1 Kineosporiaceae bacterium
AACAGGGGCCAGTAGCCGGCGAGGTCCAGGAAGTAGCCCTGTCGGGTGCCGGACAGCCACGCGTGGAGCAGGTTGGCGCCGACGGACACGCCTAGGCCGCAGACGACGCCGGCGTATGCGAAGGGCCGGTAGCCATGGCGGCTCACGAGTAGCCGCCGCCCATGATTTTGGAGCGGATCTCAGCGATTCCGCCGAACGCGCTGGCGTCGCCCTTCTGGACGATCACGAATACGCAGATCCCGAAGCTGCGGCCCTGCCCGGTGACCCACAGCAGGTCCTGGACGATTCCGGGCCAGCGCTTGAGGACCCACCGCAGCTCGTCAATGAAGATGATCAGCAGGGGTTCGCACGTCGAAGGCTTGAACCGGGCCTTTCCGGCGGCCCCGTACCGGGCGGCGTGCTCCCTGACGGTTCTCCAGTGCCGAAACCAGATGGCCCCAGCCGCTTCAGCGACCAGGGCCATCCGCTCGGTGGTTGCCTACGTGTGCCGCCGGCTCCGTGCCACCAGGGCTGCCGTCAGTGGGAGCGAGCCGACTGCCGCCCGCCTCCACGAGGTCGACATGCTCCGTGTCGTCAGGTGGTACAGCGTCGCCGTCGCCAGGAAGACGCCACCCGCGACGAGTTCGGGCGCCTCGACGGCCGATCGACGGCTGGAGCCGCTGCACGAGCATGCCTGCTTCTTCTTGGCTGCTCGCACGCGGTACGCCAGGAAGCCGGCGAACGTCGCCACGCACACGCGCCCCGTGACCCGGGGATGCACGTTGGCCATCACGGCTGACCCCAGCACCGCCTCACCCGCACCCAGCGCCCGCGACCTGCCTGACGAAGAGGGTTCCAACATCTTCGCCACGCCGGTCAACTGGAGGGTCGTCCCGAGTGCCAGGGCTGACGCCTTGCTGACGGCCGGCGCCCAGCGTCGATCAACTAGCCGGGTTGGCATTGACGACGTGCCACCCAACGACCAGGTAGGTGTTGTCCGGGTCGCTGTCCCGCCACTGGTTCAGGTTGACCTGCACGGTGTTCTCGTCGACAACCCGAAATGGTACCTGGGCGCTACCGGCCTCCAAGTTGACGACCGGGCTGGACGTCGTGACGGTTTTCAGGGTGGTTGCCACCTTGGATGTTGCGGTGTGGTCCTGCTTGAGCACCGAGAGCCGCACATCGACCCAGCCATCGTTGGTGTTCATTCGGTCGAGAAAGTTGCGCAGGGGCGAACCGCGACGCCGCCCGCTGCCATCCGTGTCTTCGACGACTTCGCTCGGGCCGGCTTCCCTGACAGTCAATCTTACTTCCACGATTATCCTCCCCTGTTAGCAGCAGCCGTCTTGTTCAGCGTATACGTCACTGCATTCGACGTTGCACACGCTGCAGACATCCTGGTATATGTTCCACCAGTTTCCGTCTTCGTCGCAGTGACCTCCGACCCTCACCGTCCTGGTCTTCGCGCAGTGCGCGTGCCCGGCCGGTGCGGCGAAGGCGTCAGTGCCAGCGATCGACTTCGCAGCCACGCCGCCGACCAGCAGGGCCTGCACGGTGCGGACCAGGAACGTTCTCCGTCCTGGGCCGCCCTCTCCTCTCGTCGCTTGATTTCTTGTCATACGTCCCCCTTCCCCCGGGTTCCTGGACCGATCATGTCCAGGCCCAGGAGTCTGGCAGAGGGTAGTTCGAGATGTCACGGTCCTAGCACAAGTGGGGGTTTTGTTCTGGCTAACGTCTCAACTTGACCAAGATGACCGGCTTCGAGGTTGAACCGGCGTACTCCAGCGACACTTCGTGATGAGGGGTACGTGAGCTGCAGCCGCTGGCAGGTCGCGGTTGGTGTCACCTCGTCCCGCACCCAGATGCCCCCCTTGCGACCCTCGCCTCCCCCGACTGGCCACTGCTGGTCATGCGGACATTCGCGGACCGGCGCCAGGTGCTGCCGCTCCACCTGCAACGTCATCGTGATCATCCCTCGGACGCCCCCACATGCCGTGATCACCCGGCCGAGCCAGGTCCCGTCCGGCTCTACCGACCATCCGAGCAGCACCCCGGCGCGGCGGCCGGCATTTCCGGCTAGCCCGTGATCCACAGATGTTTGCGGGGCGCCCGTGGACGTTGCCCGCTGGCGGTGGCGGTGCTCTTCCACCGGTCCCGGCGGTGGGACAGTGGCCTGGGCGGGCGGAGCTCCGGCAGGCGCTTGTCAAGGCCCAGCCGCTGGATTACCCCCGCGGTCATCTCGGGCTTGGGGTACTGGCCGCCCGCTCCCATCTCCCCATGCTGCCACTGGTCGAACTGGGACCCGCGTCGCGGACCCGCTGCTGTCGTCGACGGGGGACGAGGGGGACTGGCGGACGGCGATGGCGGAGGTTTGCGCGGAGATCGACGATCTTCGCCGGGAGGTGCGGGGGCTACGCCGGGACGTCGATCAGCGGGCCGTGACCGGTGTTGCAGGTGCAACACCGGAGGCATCTCGAGGGGGGTGCAGGGCAACACGTCGACTTGTGGTTCAACGTCTTGACCTGGCAGTTTGTGATTCATGCAGGTCACGGCGGGGGCGACAGGGGCGTTCAACTCCCCCCTCGCGCACTTCAGGTGGTGATGACCGGGCAATGCCCCGGGTCCCGATGGGCCGCATGGCGATCAGGATCCACGATCATTGCGTCGTCGTCTCGT
>DATDMG010000058.1:0-12856 GCA_036518955.1 Kineosporiaceae bacterium
CCGCACGGAGTTCCTCCACGGCGGCGTTCCGGTCGCGACCCGGCAGCGGATCGTCGACCGGTTCCAGTCCGGTGACGGCCACGCGCTCGTCCTGTCGATCCGCGCGGCCGGGACCGGGCTGAACCTGACCCGCGCCGGGCACGTCATCCACTTCGACCGGCCGTGGAATCCCGCCGTCGAGGACCAGGCCACCGACCGGGCGCACCGCATCGGCCAGCACCGCCTCGTCGAGGTCCACCACCTGATCACCGAGGGCACCGTCGAAGACCGGATCGCCGGGCTCCTCGCCCGCAAGCGGACGTTGACCGAGGCGGTCCTCGCCGGTGGCGAAATGGCCCTGACCGAGCTGTCCGACAGCGAGTTGTCCACGCTGGTGAGCCTGGGCGCGGACCTGGGCCCGGGAGGCACGGCGTGAGCGCGAGCGAGCAGGCTCCTCCGGATCCACGGGCCTGGGAAAGGTGGCAGACTCCACCGGGTGTTCCCGACCGGGAGCTTCTGGAGTTGCTCGTGGCGGACGCGGCGGGACGGGCCGCCGCGATGCTTGCGGGCAGTGCCACGGCGACGGAGGACCCGCTGGTCGACGCTGTGCGACTGCTCGCGACCCCGGGAGGGGCGCCGCACGCCGGGGCGGTCGCGCGGTGGACCGGCCTCGCGGAGGACGACGTGCGGCGGCTCGTGCTCGCGTATCGGCACGGCGGTAGCGCCGGCACGGCCGCGGCGCTCGCGGCGACACCGTGCGGCACCGAGGACATGGCCGCCGCGGTGGACGAGGTCCGCGGACGACGGGCGTTCGCGACCGACGAACTGTCCACCGGCGCGGGAGAGATCACCGATGCCAGGGCTGAGGTACGGCTGCGGCTGGGACCGGACGGGCGGTGGTATCCCTTCACCCTCGCGCGCGGTCAGTGGTGGCCCGCCGCCGGCGCCAACTCCTCCGCCGGAGCCGCGTACCAGGTGGCAGTGCGCGCGAGATCCCTGCGCCGCGCGAACGGCTGACCCGGCCGGTGGCAGGACCGGCCTCAGCCGTCGACCCGGTGGACCACCTCGCCGCCCACCACGGTCAGGACGGGAGCCAGCTCCAGCAGGTCCTCGGTCGGGCAGGTGAGGGGATCGGACCGGTAGGCGACCAGGTCCGCCGGGGCCCCTGCGACGAGCGAGGCGCCGTGGGGACGGCCGAGGAGCCGGGCGCCGGCGTGGGTGTACAGGCGCAGGGCTTCCGTGCGGGTCACGGCGTGCTCGGGGCCGAGGACGCCGCCGGTCGTCCGGCGGGTCGTCATGCCGTGCAGGCCGCGCATCGGGTTCAGGGGGCCGATCGGGTGATCCGTGCCGGCGCTGATCGGGACCCCCGCATCGACCAGCGCCCGCAGCGGGAAGAGGCCGGCCGTGCGTCCCGGGCCCCAGGCCGCCAGCAACGGGCGGGCGAGACCGTCCAGCAGGGCCTGCTGGACGGTGAGGTGGACGCCGAGGGCTGCGGCCTGGGCCACCCGGTCCGCGGCGATCAGGCCGGCGTGCTCGACCACGAGCATGCCCTCGCACACCGGGCCCGTGCGCTCGACCACGGTCGCGACGGCGTCGAGCAGCACGCCGACGGCACGGTCGCCGAAGGCGTGCGTGCCCACCGGCCAGCCTCGCTGGACCGAGCAGGCGAGCGCCTCGACCAGGTCGGGCCGCTCCCACAGCAGTTCCCCCCGGAAGTCCGGACGGTCGGCGTAGGGCTCCTCGAGCGCTGCTGCCTCCACCCCGCCGTCCAGGACCAACTTCAGACCCCACACGTGCAGCCGTCCCTGGCCGGCGCCGGGGGCGATGCCCTGGGCCTCGAGGGAGTCCAGGTAGGCGCTGAACGACCCCGTGGCGGCGACGGTGGACGGCGTCGTCATGATCATTGACTGGCTTCGTACCCGCAGCTGACCGGCGGCCTCGGCGGTCCGGTAGGTGCGCCACTCGGCCGGCGAGACCGCCGGGTCCCGGACCGTGCCGATCCCGAGCGCGGCGTAGTGGGCGGACGCCTGGGCCAGCCCCCGCATCAGGTCCTCGGCCGCCGGGGGCGGGAGAACCCGCAGGACCGGCTCCAGGGCCGCGTCCTGCAACCAGCCGGTCGGACGGCCGGAGCCGTCGCGCGCGATGAAGCCTGCTGGGACGTCGGACGTAGCGGGACCGATGCCGGCCTGCCGCAGGGCGGCCGAGTTCAGTACCGCGTTGTGCCCGCCGCGCAACGCCACAACGGGATGTTCGGTGGTGGCGGCGTCCAGCTCGGCCGCGGTCGGCATCCTGCGCTCGGCCAGCTGCATCTCGTGCCATTCGGCGCCCGTCACGATCCACTGTCCCGGTGGCGTCCGTGCCGCGCGCTGCCGTACGGCTGCCACGAACTCGCCGATGTCCCGGGCATCGGCGACGGGGACCCCCAGCACGTTGCGGCCGGCCAGCATCAGGTGGTTGTGGGTGTCCACGAACGCTGGCAGCACCACGAGATCGGGGTCGACGACGACCGTCGTCCCCGGACCCGTCGAGCGCTGCAGCAGGTCCTGCGCCGCGTCCGGCCCCGCGACGGCGACGACGAGGCCGTCACGTACCGCCAGCGTGGTGGCGGGCGGTGTGCCGTCCGCCAGGTGGTGCACCGTGCCCCCGTGGACCACCAGGTCCGCCGCCGCGTGCTCCCGCGTCATGGTCACGCTCCGTTCCGGCTCGTGCCTGGACCACTCGTCGGCGCGCCGTCCCCCGGCGGCCTCCGTCCGGCGACCTGCCGCCGGACGGTGGGCTCCGGCCGCGCCCCGACCAGGTGTCGTCATGGTGCCGGAACCACCGCGACGACAGGAACCGCTCGCTCGGCCGAGGCTTCCGGCGGCGCCGGCACCTGCAGCCGATCGTCGTGATCACCGGGGCCAGCCGCCCTTGTGATCCTACCCCCCTCTCCGCGTCCGCCTCCCGCGCCGATCCCTGCCCGGGCACCCGCGACATCACGTTCGGTATCGAACGAGGGCGGATAGACTGGACCGGTGACGGGTCGGGATCGGCCTCGGGAACGGCCACCGGATCCTGGTGAGATCCCCGACTGTGACCCGCTGACCTGCCCATGCAAGGAAGGACGCTGCACCTTGAGCCGGTACGCCCGGGCGGCCGCGGAGGCTGAGCACCACTCCGGGGGGCATACGCTCGCCGCGACCGAGGATGCTGTCGCTCAGCGGCTCACCGGCCTCGAGGTGGACATGTCAGCCATGGCCGCGTGCCAGAACCTCTACCGTGCCGCAGGGGCCGTCCGGAATCGACTCGAGCAGACCGTCCTGGCCCCGCACCAACTCACCTGGACCGGATGGGTCGTGCTCTGGGTGGTCTGGATCTGGGAGGAGATCGAGACCCGGCACGTCGCCGTCGAGGCGGGCATCTCCAAGGGCACGTTGACCGGCGTGGTGAAGACCCTGGAGACCCGAGGCCTCCTGCGCCGCTCGGTACACCCGGACGACGCGCGGCGCGTGCTGGTGAGCCTGACCCCGGCCGGTCAGGAACTCATGCTCAGCCTGTTCCCGCGGTTCAACGAGCAGGAGACGGCGGTCACCGCAGGCTTGGGCATGCAGGGCACCGCCGACCTGGCTCACCTGCTGCGGACCATGGTGCTCGAACTCGAGAAGAGCTGACCGGCGCTTCGCCGACCTCGCCCGACAACTCCCCCGCCGGACCGCCGTCCCGGGCTGCCCGCGCCAGCGCGGAGAGACGCCCTTGACTGTGCCGCAGACCACGCCTAGCCTTTCGTTCGGGTCCGAACGATCTGTGGACACGGCGTCCTCGAGGAGGAGCGCATGAAGCCCACCCCGGTCCCCCTGGAGGACGTCGACCTGACCCGGCCGGCCGCGGTCGGATCCGACCGCGGCCACTCCCGTCAGCGTGCCCCCGCGGAGACACCCCCCGCGGAGGCTGCCCCCCCGCGGCGGCGCTGGAACCTGCCCTGCCCGTCCCGACGCCACCAGCGACTCCCCAGCACCGAGGAGCAGATCGTGCCGGACCTTCGAGGCTTCGCCCCGCCCTACACCGAGAGCGGCCGCAGCGCCCTCGTCCCTCCTCCCCCGTGGCACTACAGCGGAGATCTGCTCACCGTCGAGTACCGCACCGACCCGGAGCGGGTCCGGGCGCTGCTTCCGGACGACGTCGGGCTCGCCCCCGAGGACCCGGGAGCGGTGGCGCTGATCTGGGCCGACTGGCAGTCCTGCTCGGACTCCTTCGCCGAACTGCTCGATCCGGCGCGCAGCCAGTACAAGGAGGCCTTCGCCGTCGTCCGCTGCGAGTACGACGGGACGCCGTACTCCCGCTGCCTGCTCATCTGGGTCACCACCGACTTCGCGATCGCCCGCGGCGTCCACCAGGGGTACCCGAAGAAGCTCGGCTCGATCCACATGACCCGGCCGATGCCCTATGGCAAGGCGGCCCCGAGAGTCGGGATCGGCGGCCGGTTCGGGGCGACCCTTGCCGCCTACGACCATCGGTTGGCGACGGCGCGGATCGAGATCACCGGCGAGAGCGAGACGAACGGGTTCGTGAACGCCCTGCCGATGCTGCACCACCGCCAGGTGCGGCGCATCGAGCGCGGTGCGGGCTGGGCCCTGGACGAGGTGGTCACTCTGCGCGGGTACGACGGCGAGGCCGGGCCCGCCTGGGCGGCCGACGCCGAACTGGAGCTGCACGACTCCCCCTGGGACGAACTCGCCTCAGCGTTGCCGGTCCGCGAGATCATCGGCGGCTACTACCGCCAGGTGGGCACCTCCTGGGACGGCGGGACCACCCTGACCCACCGCTGACCGGGCCCACGACCACTCCCCCGCACCTCCGCGACAAGATGGTGGGACAGGCTCATCACAGGTGGTAGGCGTACTCCCGGAACTCCCAGTCGCTGACGTGGCGGCTGAACCGCTCGATCTCGTTCCGCTTGTAGTCGACGAACGACCGCACGAAGTACTGGCCGAGGATCTCGACGAGGGCGGTGTCCTGCTCCAGGGCGTCGAGTGCGACCGCGAGACTCTGCGGCAGCAGCGGAGCCGACGACGGGTCGTACCCGTAGCCCTCGAGCGGCGCCGGTGGATCGGCCAGGTCGCACACCCCGAGGTAGACGGCGGCGCCGATGGCGGCCATGGCCAGGTAGGGGTTGGCCGTGGCGTCACCGAGACGCACCTCCATGCGAGCGGCCTGACCCCGCTCGGGGGGGATCCGCACCATGGCACTGCGGTTGTCCAGCCCCCAGTCGATCAGCCACGGGGCGAGGGTGTCGGGGCCGAAGCGTTTGTAGGAGTTGACCGTTGGGTTGAGGATCGCCGCCAGGGCCGGAGCGTGTTCGAGCACGCCGGCGATCGCCGCGCGTCCGACCTTGGACAGACCATCGGGCCCGGCGGGGTCGCCGAAGACGTTGTTCCCCGCGGCGTCCACGAGGGACAGGTGCAGGTGGAACCCGCTGCCGCCCTCGTCGTTGAACGGCTTGGCCATGAAGGTGGCCAGGAGGCCCTCCTGGCGAGCGATCTCCTGCACCGCGGACTTCATCCGGAACGCACGGTCGGCGGCGTCCACCAGGTCGGAATGGTTCAGGTTGATCTCGAACTGGCCCGGGCAGAACTCGTGGTTGGCCGCGGTCACCCGCAGCCCGGCGTCGCGCAGATGGCGCAGCATGGCCAGGAGCAGGCCCTTGGGGTCCCCCTTGCGGCCGACCACGTAGACGTTGCCCGGCTCGTCGGCGTAGCGACGCCAGCCGCCCGGCCGGCCGGGATCGGGCTCGCAGACGAAGAACTCGAGCTCCGGGCCGATCACGGCCGAGTACCCGAGCTCACCCAGCCGGGCCGCGACGGTGCGGGCGACCTCTCGGGGCGACTCAGGGGCGGAGGTGCCGTCCTGGGCAAAGACGTCCGACAGGCACCAGGCGGCGCCGGGTTCCCAGGGCAGGTCGGTCACCGTGGTCACGTCCGGCACGACCTTCACGTCGGGCAGGCCGTCAGCGAGGCCGCCCTGTACCGGGACGACGTCACCCTGGGGCGACGTGTGGAAGACCGCCCGGCAGAACGCCATTCCGTGCCCGATCACGTGAGGCAACTCGTCGATCAGCACGTCACGGCCGCGATCTACGCCGATCAGGTCGGGGTAGGACACCCGGACCACATCGATGCCCCGGGCGCGAAGGCTCTCGACCAGCTCAGCCACGTCATGGTCACCCATGCCTCGTCCCACAGGGCGCCGCCTCTCCGTGCGCTCGTTCGCTTCACGAACCGTCGTTTGGGAGCGAACAACCAGGATGAACATAGAGGCTCGCAGCCTCCGGCGGAAGGCCTCGACCGTGAACCACCACGACTCATGGGGGTGCGACGCGATGGTGGCAACCTCTTGACGCCTCCGCCGGCAGTCCATATCGTTTGGATCCGAACGACCTGATCCGTCGCTGCCGAGTGAGGGACTTCGTGGACATCGTGGACGTGGCCGGAACGCCCGTCGACACCCGGTGCTGGATCGGGGGACAACGGGTCGGCACCACCGAGACGTTCGAGGACGTGTCCCCGATCGACGGGCGGATCATCGCCCAGGTGGCCCGGGGGACGTCCGCCGAGGCGGACGCCGCGGTCAGGGCGGCCGGCCAGGCCTTCCCGGCGTGGGCGGCGACCCCGCCCACGGAGCGGGCGGCGATCCTGCACCGGATCGCGGACGGCGTCGAAGCCCGTCTGGAACAGCTCGCCCAGCTCGAGACCCGCGACAACGGCTCGTTGCTCCGCTCCCACCGGCGAGGGGTGATGCCACGGGTGGCGACGAACTTCCGGTTCTTCGCCGACCACCTGCTCGCACTCCATCACGACGACTTCGATACCCGTGGGCACCGCAACCATGTCAGCTGGGACCCCGCCGGCGTCACCGCGATCGTCACCCCGTGGAACGCGCCGTTGATGCTCGCGACCTGGCGGATCGCCCCCGCCCTGGCCGCAGGCAACACGGTCGTCGTCAAGCCGCCGGAGTGGGCGCCGCTGACGGCCTCGGTACTGGCCGACATCACCCGCGAGGCGGGTCTGCCGGACGGGGTCCTCAACCTCGTCCAGGGCCTGGGCACCGAGGCCGGTGCTCCGCTCGTCGCCAACCCGGCGGTGCGGCGCATCAGCTTCACCGGATCGGTCTCGACCGCCCGCCGGATCGGCGCGGCGGCCGCGGCCAACGTGACCCCGGTGTCCTTCGAGCTCGGCGGCAAGTCGCCGCTGCTCATCCTCGACGACGCCGACCTCGACCTCGCGGTGAGCCTCGCCGTCGAGCAGTTCGACAACTCCGGCCAGGTCTGCCTGGCAGCGGTCCGGATCCTCGTCGCCGAGTCCGTCGCGGACCCCTTCACCGAGGCGTTCCTCGCCCGCGCGGCAGACGCCGTCCAGGGCGATCCCCGGGACGAGGCCACGGACGTCGGCCCGCTCGTGGGAGCCGTGCATCTCAACCGTGTCGACGGTTTCGTGCAGCGCGCGAAGGCCGACGGCGCGACCGTCCTGCTCGGCGGCGAACCGAACCACGAGCTCCACGGACGTACGGGAGGCTTCTACTACCGGCCCACCCTGTTCACCGACGTCGATCCCGGCATGGAGATCGTTCGTGAGGAGGTGTTCGGGCCGGTGCTCACGATCCAGACCTTCTCCGACGACGAGGAGGGGATCGCCCTGGCCAACGCCACGGACTACGGGCTCGCGGCCACGCTCGTCACCTCGGACCCGGCGCGCGCGGAACGGGTGTCGGCCCGGCTGTCGGCCGGCACGGTGTGGGTGAACTGCTTCTTCGTCCGCGACCTGTCGGCCCCGTTCGGGGGCAACGGCCGGTCCGGCATCGGCCGCGAGGGCGGGACGTGGTCGTTCGACTTCTACTGCGACGTCAAGAACAGCGTCTTCTCTCCGAACGGATGGAGGAGCAATGGGTGAGATCGTCGGCGCCGGACTGCTGGCGCATGTCCCGACCATGTTGGCCCCGCTCGAGGAGCGCCTCGCCATGAACGAGGGCAAGGACATCACCCTCACCGCGGGCCTGGAACAGCTCCGGAAGGACTTCTTCGAGTCCGCCGACTACGACACCGTCGTCGTCCTCGACTCCCACTGGTTCACCACCTTCGAGACCGTGGTGACCGCGCAGGACCGCCGCTCGGGCCTGTTCACCGCCGAGGAGCTGCCTCGCGGGATGTGCCGCATCCCCTACGACTGGCCGGGCGACCCCGAGCTCGCGGTCGCGATGGCCGACCGTGCCGAGGCGAACAAGACCTGGATCCATGCCAACGACGACCACTACCTGCCGATGTACTACGCCACCCTCAACCTGTGGCACTTCCTCGGCCGCGGACTGCCGGACAAGCGCTGGGTGTCGGTCTCGACCGTGCAGACCGGTGACACCGAGGACTTCCTGCGCGTCGGCCGGGCCCTGGGCGAGGCCATCGCCGCCGTCGACCGCAAGGTCGTCCTCGTCGCCTCGGGCGCGCTCAGCCACATCTTCTGGCCGTTGCGTGACCTGCGCGATCACGAGGCCAGTGACCCCAGCCACATCCGCACTCCCGAGGCGTACGCCGCGGACCTGGAGCGGCTGGAGTGGTTCGCTGCCGGCAACCACGCCAAGGTCATCCAGGCCATGCCGGAATTCCTGCGGCACAAGCCCGAGGGCAAGTTCGCCCACTACCTGATGATGATCGCCGCCATGGGTGGGTCCGCCGTGACCGCTCCGGCGCGTCAGTACAGCGCGTACGAGAACTCCGTCGGCACCGGCCAGATCCACCTGTGGTTCGACCGCCCGGCCGCCGGCTGGACCGCCTGACCTGCTCGCCGCACCCTCCCGTCCGCCAGCACCCACGCCCGAGGGAAGACACCCTTGACCGAGCACCTGAGCCAGCCCACCACCGAGTACCGCCGCATCCTCCTCGACGGCTACCCGGTGGCGACCGTGCGCCACGGCGACACCCTCGTCGCGCCGGACGGGCGCGAGGTCGGCGTCGAGGAGGCGGTGCACCTGCCGCCGTCCGAACCCACGAAGATCATCGCGGTGCACCTCAACTACGCCAGCCGGACACGTGAGTTCATGACCCGGCTACCACCGGCACCCACGTACTTCCACAAGCCGGTCACCGCCCTCAACACCCACCGCGGGGCGGTGGTCCGGCCGCGAGGCTGCAAGTGGCTCAACTACGAGGGCGAGATCGTCATCGTCATCGGTCGCACCTGCCGGAACGTCTCCCCGGACCAGGCCGGCGACCACATCGCCGGTTACACGATCGGGAACGACTACGGACTGCACGACTTCCGCGACACCGACGCCGGGTCCATGCTGCGCGTGAAAGGCAGCGACACCCTCGCCCCGGTCGGTCCCGGTCTGATCACCGGCTGGGACTACCGGGGCAAGACGGTGCGCACCCTGGTCAACGGGCAGGTGAAGCAGGAGGCATCCACCGACGAGATGGAGTGGGACATGCCCTACCTCGTCGCCGACATCGCCCGCACCATCACCCTGGTCCCGGGAGACCTGCTGTTCTCCGGCACCCCGGCGGGCTCCCGGCCGGTGCAGCCCGGGGACGTCGTCGAGGTCGAGGTCGAGGGCCTGGGCCGACTGACCAATCACATCGTGGCCGGGCCGACGGCCGTCCGGACCGACGTCGGCGCCCAGCCGACCGAGAGCGAAGAGGTCGTGTCCACCGCTCTCGGCGGCGACTGGGAGTTCCGCGGCATCCGGACACCGTCCCGGCATCTCTACCCGTCCACGCTCGACCCGAAGGACTGAACGGCTCGTCGCCGCTCTCCCCCGGCCCGCCCCGAGCACTCGAGGGATTGCCCCGATGTCACGCCGGACCTCGGCCGATCAGGATGGAGAGCATCAACCACCGACACGGTCAACCGACCCAGGGATGTGATCATTGTGATCACCACGGCGACAGCCTCGTACAGCCACGATTGCGACCACGGTTTCTGCGTGATCTGCGGATCCGTCTGGCCCTGCTCCCGGGCCCGCCCGAGCACCCCCACGGCCGCCGTCCCGATCGCCCGCCCGGAGTACTTCGACTACTGACTCCGCAGCGGTTCACGGTCGGCGCCCGACCAGCTCCGCGTCGCCATGGCTCGGGCCCGGGCGACGCCGTCCTGGCCCGCTCGCGAGCCTGGTCACGACGATCTGGTTCACCCGAAACCGGCCGAAGGGCATCACGAACCCGGGCAATGCGGCGGGTACCTGCTTGAGGCCAGGTGCAGCGTGTGGTAGATCAACCAGTGCAAATAGTGATCAGGAGGGATGGATGGCGCGAACCACCGTCGTGCGAGTCATCGCGCTCACGGCCATCGGGTCGGGCGCCTGCACCGCCAGCGTCCTGCCCGCCTACGCCTTACCCCTGACCCCCTACCAGCGGGCCCTGTTCGCCACGGCAGCCGCGCCGGCAGCCGCCCAGGCCCCCGGCTGGGGTGGCGTCCATCACGTCACCGGCACGTCCGCCACCACGACGACCCACACCAGTCCGGCCCGGCAACCCGCGGCCGCCCCCCGCGCGACCCCAGCCGTCCCCCCGTTGACGGTCGTCCCGGTCGCTCCCCCGACGCTGGCCCTCCCCGCTCCTCCGGCGGGACCGGCTCCTACCCTCGCCGTGGCCCCCCACGCCACCCCCACCGCCGTGGCGTCCACCCCCGCGCCGGCAGCGCCCGTCGCGCCCGGGGCGTCGCAGACCTCGAGCCAGGCGACCGCGCCTGCCGCCACCGTCGCGGTCCCACCGATCACCATCACCGTCACCATCGCGCCGCAGGCCGGTACCTGGACCGTGGCCCGTCAGCAGCCGCCGGTCCCAGCCCAACCCGCTGCCTCCCGGTCCGACGAGCAGCCCTCGCCCGCGCCGCAGAGCCACTCACCGGAGAACCGGCACGGCGCACCTTCCGGCGAGGCCTCGCCCACCCCGGAGCCGGCCTCGCCGACGTCGCCGTGGTTCACCCCGACCGCCCCCCGACCCTCGACGCCGGTGCCGTCGGCGACCCGGTCCCCGGTGCCCTTTCACGGCTGGTCGTCCGGAGCCTCCGGGAACGACGTGGCGACCGGCGGGTTCGGCAGCTGGCGGGGTTCTGCGGCCACGATGGCGGGGACCTGGGACGACGGGGACGCCGCGACGCAGACCAACCTGCCGACGGTGGCCGGGGAGTTCACCGCCTGGGACGGTGACCTCGACGTCGCCGTCGGCGGCACCGTGCCGGGTTCGGACGAGTCCTACGCCGCGGCCGCCCGGGGCGCCTACCTCGACCGGTGGACCACGATGGCCAGGAACCTGCAGACCCTGCGCGGGGACAAGGCCGGCACCACGTTCGTACGGCCGTTCCACGACTTCAACGGCGACTGGACCCCCAACTGGCAGGTCACTCCCGACAACCTGGCCGACTACACGGCGGCGTTCCGGCTGATCGCCCAGACCATCCGGCAGAACTGCCCCCGCTGCACGATCGTGTGGAGCCCGAACAACCGGACCTCCAGCGGCTCGGCCTCCCCGGTGGACGCCTACCCCGGTGACGACGTCGTCGACGTGATCGGCGTCGACAGCTTCAACGCCAACGGGAACACGGTCGTCACCGACGCCCGGACCTGGGAGCAGTACGCCGGCGCCAGCTCGAACGGCGTCCCGGTCGGCCCGGAGGCCTGGCGCCGGTTCGCCGAATCCCACGGCAAGCCGATCGCCTTCCCCGAATGGGGCCTGGCCTCCGGCGGTGGTGGCGGCGACGACCCGGCCTACATCCAGGGGATGCACGACTGGATGGCCCAGCACGCGGCCCAGCCCGGCGACACCAACCTCGCCGGCAAGGTCGTCTACGACGTCTACTTCAACCTCGCCATGGGCGGGAACAACGGGTTCCTGATCAAGGACGGCCCCAACACCCAGTCCGCCCAGACCTACACCAGGCTGCACTGGGGCACCGCGCCCGGATCCAGCGCCACCACGGTCGCAACCGACACCGCCACCCCGCAGCAGACCCAGCCCCAGCAGACCCAGCCCCGACAGACCCAGGTGCAGGGCCCAGCGCAGCAGACCCAGGTGCAGGACCTGCGGGTCGGACCGGTCGGGGTGACCGCCGACGCCCAGACCGTGAAGGACCTCGCCTACGCCTCGGCGTCCCCGGCGCAGGTGCTCGACCTCTACCTGCCGACACGGACGGGCGCGGCCGTACCACTGGTGATCGACATCCACGGCGGCGCGTTCAGCAGTGGGGACAAGGCCGACAGCGGCGTGCTGTTCAACCTCCAGGCCCTCCTGGCCCAGGGCTACGCCGTCGCCAGCGTCAACTACCGCCTCTCCGGCGAGGCCCCCTTCCCCGCCGGCGTGCAGGACGTCAAGGCCGCCGTCCGCTACCTGCGCGCCCACGCCGCCGAGTACGGCCTCGACCCCACCCGGTTCGCTGCCTGGGGCACCTCCGCCGGCGGCTACCTGGCCGCCATGATCGGGGCCACCGGCGGCCAGACCAACGCCGTCCTGGACGACGCCGCCCTCGGCAACTCCGGCCTGTCCAGCACCGTCCAGGCCGTCGTCAGCATGTACGGCCCCAGCGACTTCACCACCATCGACGCCCAGCTCAAGCAGGCCTGCGGCGCCAACGCCAGCCGGGACAGCGGCGGCACCTCGCCGGAGTCCCAGTGGCTCGGCGCCCCCGTCTCCAGCTCCCCCAACGCCCGGGGATCCGTCATCCCCGCCTGGGTCGTCTCCGCCCCCGCCGGTAGCCTGCCCCCGTTCCTGCTCGCCCACGGAGACGCCGACTGCACCGTCCCCGTCGGCCAGTCCACCGAACTGGCCGACGCGCTCCGGCGCGCCCGGACCACCGTGCAACTGCAGGTCGTCCCCGGAGCCGAGCACAGCGACCAAGCCATCGACCAGGGCCTGCTCGGC
>DATDMG010000059.1:0-16680 GCA_036518955.1 Kineosporiaceae bacterium
CTCCGGTGATCGGCAGGGCACGGCCTTTCTCGTGCCTTTTCGGCACCGAGGTCGACCGAGGCGATCAGCTGCCCGAGCGATCAGTGTCAGGCGGCCCGGATCACGATGACGGTGATGTCGCCGGGCATCCGGACGCCGGGCCGCACGGGAGCGCGGACGCATACCGCCTCGACGTCCCGCAACGCCCGTCGGGATCGCGGCGGACGCCCCGGAACGGGCCTGGAGGCCGATCAGGAGTGTGCGGCCTCGTAGGCGGCACGAACCTCGCTCGACACCCGCCCGCGGTCGCTGACCTGGTAACCGTTCTCCCGAGCCCAGGCCCGCAGCTCGGACAGGTCGGTGCGCTCGGCGGGCTGCTGCGCCCTGGCGCCGGAACGACGCGACGAGCGCCCCCCGATCCGGCGTGCCGCCTGGATGTACGGCGTCAGCGCCTCCCGCAGCGCCTCGGCGTTCGCTTCGGACAGGTCGATCTCGTACGAGACCCCGTCGATGGCGAACTGCACGGACTCGTCGGCGTCACCACCGTCGAGGTCGTCGGTCAGAATGACCTGCACTTTCTGTGCCACGTCGGATCTCCACTCGTCGGTCACGGCTGTATGAAGGGGCTGGTGGTGCTCTACGCACACACTATCGCGCTGGATACCGCAGATCATCCGCCGCGACGGCGCATGCATGCTTACTGAAGAATTTGCCACATCCAGCAGGGAGCACACCAGGAATTCTCCTGAGGCAGGCCGGTCGGCCGTCCGGACGAGCCGGCAAGGATTCCGCTGGGGACCGGGAGCGCTTATGCATGATCAGCTGCGGGTGCCCGTCGGCTCACACACGGTATTCCCCAGTGATCGGGGCCTACGTTCAGCCTCTTCCGACTATCCTCCGCCGGCCAGCGCCAGGCGGCTAAATCCGGTCGGTTCTCACCGCGGTCGTTCGGCGGCCGAGCACCCGGGCGGCGACCGGCCCCGCACCCTGCGCCCGGGGCGGGGCGGGTGCGAACGTCGTGACGAACCCGGTTGCGCCGCGATGCAACGTGCGGACCCGGACCCGGCGTCCACCCGGCATGGAGAGCACGCCCCCCATGACACGCCGGTCGGCCCTGGCACTGGCACTCGCCGCGACCGGAGCGCTGGCTCCGGTCACGCTCGCCGCCTGCGGCCGCGGCACCTCCGCCGGCAGCGGCGGCACGGCCGGCTTCGAGCTGGTGGGATCCAGCCGGAGCCGGACCCCCGCCGAGACGCGGGCCCTCGGCCCGGCGGTGGCCGGCGTCCAGGACTTCGGCGCCGCCGCCTTCCGCACCCTCGCCGCCGGAAAGGGCGGCAACATGGTGCTGTCGCCGGTCTCGATCCACGTCGCGCTGGCGATGGCGGCGCTCGGGGCCCGGGGCCGGACGGCCGCCGAGATGCTGTCCACCCTGCACGCCACGGACACCGCAACGCTCGGCCGCGGTCTGAACGCGCTGACCACGACGCTGACGTCCCGGGCGGGCACGGTCCAGATCGACCCGCAGCACAGCGTGACGATCCAACTGGACATCGCGGACGCGCTGTGGGGCCAGCGGGGGGTGACCTGGGCGCCGGCCTTCCTCGACGCGCTGTCCTCCGACTTCGGCGCCGGGATGCGCGTCGTCGACTTCCACACCCGCCCGGAGCAGGCCCGGCAGGCCATCAACGGCTGGGTGGGTGACGTGACCCACCACACCATCCCCCAGCTCCTCGCTCCCGGCGTCGTGGACGCCGCCACGCGCCTCGCCCTGGTCAACGCGCTGTACCTGAAGGCACCCTGGGCGGTCCCGTTCGAGCCCCGAGCGACCCGGACCGCGCCGTTCATCCGCGCCGACGGGACCGGCGTCCAGGTGCCTTTCATGCACCAGACCGGCACGCTCGAGTACGGGGCCGGCCCGGGCTGGCAGGCGGTCCGTGTGCCCTACGCGGGGAGGACGCTGGCGATGACGCTGGTGCTCCCCGACGCCGGGCAGGCGGTCAAGCTGACGTCCGCGCTCGACGGCCAGCGGTTGCGGTCGATCCTGGCTGCGCCACGCCCCACCTCGGTCGAGCTCGCGCTACCCCGGTGGCGCACCCGCACCTCGACGCCGCTCACCGAGCTGCTGAAGGGGCTCGGCATGACGAGCGCGTTCTCCCCCGATGCCGACTTCAGCGGGATGACGACCGGAGGCGGGAAGTCCCTGACCATCGACGCGGTCATCCACGAGGGCTACGTCGCCGTCGACGAGGCGGGCACCGAGGCGTCCGCGGCGACGGCCGTGGTCATGACGGCCTCGGCCGCCCTGACCGAGCCGCGTACCGTGATCTTCGGGCGGCCCTTCCTCTACGTGCTCCACGACGTCGAGACCGGCGCACCGATGTTCATCGGCAGGATCGCGGACCCCACGGCCAGCTGAGCGGCGCGGGCGAGCTGAGCGCACCCGGTTCCACGCCGGGCCCAGCCGGCCGTGACCCGGCGGTGCGCCCGGGGTCAGACGCCCGCCTTGGCCCGCCGGTGCATGCCCGCCATCCGCTGCTCGGTGCGGGCGACGGCGGCCACCAGGGCGACCCGCCGGCGCTCCCACGCCGCGCGCAGCGACGGCGGGTCATCGGCGTGGCGGCGGCCGATGTCGTCCAGACGCTCGCGCAGGCTCATCCGGCGCCCGTCGGGCCCCGTGGCCAGGTCGGCGTACACCAGAGCGTCGGTCAGCGCGCCCTCCTCGCGCCGGAAGGGCAGCAGGTCGAGCTCCAGGCCCAGCGCCGCCGCGGTCACCCGGGCCTCGCACTGGTGCGCGACCAGGGCGACGACCCGCTCCGGCCAGCCGGCCTCCCGCAGCAGGTGGGCGCCGTCCAGCGGGTGGAAGCCGGTGCGCACGGCCACCGGCACGACCCCCACGTCGTGCAGCCACGCGGCACAGACGAGCACGTCCCGGTCGACCGGGCCCACCACCGCGCAGATCTGTTCTGCCCGTCGCGCAGTGGTCTGAGCATGCAGCCACGCTTCGCTACCCTGTGTGAAGAGAATTGCCGCGAGACCACGCGCGGCGTCGACGTCGTACGGCACCCGGACCTCCGGTGACCCGGCGTTCGGAACTCATCGTCGAGCTCCCCTTACGTTCCGCACGCTACCCCTGGAGCGCCTGTGCGGGACAGCTGGCGGTCATATTCGTCGTCCCGACGACCGAGAGCCGCGTCACGTGCTCCGGCCGGACCCGGTTCGGGCGACGCGGCGAACGGCGGAGGGCGCCGCGGACACCGCGGCCAGCCGCGGCGTGGCTCGTGGAGGTCGCCCGGACCTCGTGGTCGCCGGAGTGGTCGTGCGCGTGGTCCTCGCCGACATCACCGCCGTGGTGGTGCCGCGCCGGCCGGCCGTCGGCACGGGCGCGGACGACGCGGCACCGTCCGCGGAGCGCCGGTGCGTCGGCCGGTGCGTCGCCCGGTGCGTCGCCCGGTGCGTCGCGTCGACGACGGCCGCGAGGTGCCGGGCCGCCGCGGTCGGACGGGCCGCCGCGGTCGGACGGGCGGTCGCGGTCGGACGGGTCGCGTCGCGCGCGAGCGGGCGTCCGCCGGCCGCCGGGCCGACGGCCGCAACCTGCAGCGCCACGGCGTCCTCGAAGCCGGGCGGGGTCCGGTACGCCGGTGCTGCCGGGGCCGGAGACAGCAGCAGCGCGACCGTCGTGGCCGTGGCGGCGATGGTCCCGGCGATCGCGGCCGCGGTCCTCCGCCGGATCAGCAGGTCCATCGCTACCGCGCTCCCCGGCCGCCCAGGACGGCGAGCACGGTGTGGCAGAGGATCCGTACATCCAGCCGCACCGACCAGTTCTCCAGGTAGCTCAGGTCGAGCCGCACGGACTCCTGCCGGTCGAGGTCCGCCCGCCCGCTGACCTGCCGGAGCCCCGTCATGCCGGGCTTGATCCGCAGCCGCCGCAGTGCCTCGGTCCCGTACCGCTCGACCTCGGCGGGCCGCGGTGGCCGTGGGCCCACCAGGGACATCTCGCCACGCAGCACGTTGACCAGCTGTGGCAGCTCGTCGAGCGACGACCGGCGCAGCAGCCGCCCGACGGTCGTGACGCGGGGATCGCCGCGCATCGTGAACACGATGCCGTCGCCCTGCGCGAGGTGGTCGTCGAGTCGTTCCAGCACCGGCCGCCGTCGGTCGGCGCCCACCCGCAGACTGCGGAACGTGAGCATCGTGAACCGCTCCCCGTGCCGTCCGACGCGCTGTTGCCGGAACAGCGCCGGGCCGGGGTCCGCGACCGCGACCCCCGCAGTGACCAGCAGCATCAACGGGGCGAGCAGGAGGAGCAGCAGGGCTGCGGCGATCCGGTCCAGGACGTCCTTGAGCACGCGGCCGGCACCGGTCAGCGCCGGCTCGTCGACGGCGAGCAGGGGGAGGTCCGCGGCGAGTTGCATCCGCAGTCGGCCGGGCCCGACATCAGCCAGCCCGGTCGCCAGGAGGAGGCCCAGGCCGGTGCCCTCCAGGCTCCACGCCAGCCGGCGGACGCCGCCGTCCGGCAGGGCTCCCGGATCCGCGACGAGGATCAGGTCGGCCCCCGCCGCCCTCGCGGCCGCGGTGATCCGCCGGCGGAGCACCTCGTCCGCGATCGGGCCACCCGCGGGCTCGCCGGCCGGCGGGCCGAGTGCCCCGGCCGCGCACCCGCCCGGCTCCCGCTGCCACGCGCAGCGCCCGACCACCCTCAGCCCGGGCGGGACGGCGCCTGCCAGCCGTGCCTCGACCGCCGACGTCGCGGCGGCCGATCCGACCACGAGCACCCGGTGGCCGGCATCACCGAAGACGCTCCGGACGGCGGACTCGCCGAGGGCGCGCAGCGCGAGCCCCACGCCGAGGGTGACCGGCGCCGCGACGGCGACCCCCGGCGCGGCCTCCGGGCGGGCCAGCCCGGTGAGCACCAGGCCGAGCGCGACGGCCCTGACCCAGGTGTTCACGAACCGGGCGGGCG
Source organism: Kineosporiaceae bacterium (assembly GCA_036518955.1). GTDB lineage: Bacteria > Actinomycetota > Actinomycetes > Actinomycetales > Kineosporiaceae > DATDMG01. Next base: position 4,940 of record DATDMG010000059.1, read on the forward strand.
GTGCCGGGTCGACCAGCCGGTGCCGCGCCGGGTAGGCGCCGGCGACGGCGAGTGCCGCCCACCAGGCCGGCACCGCCGACCCGAGGACCAGCACGGCCCCGCCCCCCGGAGGGACGGCGTGCCAGCGGGGGTCGGGCGCCAACTCGGCCGCGGCCCAGCCGGCCGCGAGTCCGACGGAGTCCGCCGCCAGCAACGCGGCGAGCAGCGCACGTCGGCGGGCGGCACGGTTTCCCCGCCCGCGGGCGGGGACCGCGGGACGGTCGATCACGACGTCCACGAAGCCGTCGGCCGCCACCGGCCGGCCTGCCCCGCCGGCGTCCGCCCCGCCGGCGAGGTGTCGATCGGCCGGAGGCTGACCGGCCAGGGTCCCGACCGGGCCCGGACGCGGCGGCCCGGCCTGCACCGGGACCGCCGCCGCCGCGGGGTCGGTCGGGCTCCGCCTGGCTGCCGCACGTTGCTGCGCCAGCGCGCGATCGGTGACGTCGACCACGGCAGGCACCGGCTCGCCGGAGCCGCCGAACAGCACGTCGTCCGCGGAACTCATGAAGCTGTCCCCCTAGGGTCCGCATCTGTCGATGGCGGCCCCCCGGCCGGTCGTGCACGGCCCCCCGGCCGGTCGTCCACAGCTGCGCCTGGTCCGCAGCGGCCGGCGCCAGCCTGGTGCTGGCGCTAACCCTGGCACGTCCGGACGTCGGCCGTCACCTCGGGCAAGCGCACCAGGGCCTGGCGTGGCAGCAGCGGCGGCAGGGTGCTCGGCGGCTCGGCCAACTGCAGGACCACGGTGTGGGTGCCCCCGGGGCGCGTCTCCAGGTCCACCCAGTACGAGGGCCGCCCGCCGACGTCCCCCTGACCGAGGAAGGTGTCCGCCGCATCGGCCGCCACCATGTCCGGCAGGCTGCCGTCGTGGCCGGAGGACAGGAGCGGCGCGCCGTCGAGGGTTGCCCCGAGGAGCCTGGCTCCGCGCGTCACCAGCACGCTGAGCTCGCTCCGGTTCTGACCCGGGACCGTCGGGTAGGGCGGCCGGTCGGACCTCACCGTCATGTAGGGCGGCAACCCGCTGCTCGGCGCGCCGTTGCGCAGGGTTACGGTGATCGATACGGTGCGCGCGGCCGCGCCGCACCGGGTGACCTGGTACCGCAGCGAGGTGTCCAGCCAGGTGTCCAGCTTGTTGCCGGCCGCGTTGACGACCACGGCCTGCGCGAACGGGCGCTCGGTGGCGTCCACCGCGCCGCCGATCCCGGCGTCCAGCAACCGGGCCTCTTCATCGGGGTGCCGGCTCTCGACGAGGACGTGTCCCGCGGAGGCCACGTCCCGCAGCCGCGGCAGCAACCGGTGGGGCGACGCGCCGCCGCCGAGCAGCTTCTCCGCGGCGGCCGAGCCGACGCCGAGCATCAGGCTCTTGCGCTGGGCCACCACCGAGGTCAGGACGTACTGGTCGTGCAGCACGAGCGGCTCGATGCGCCGCGCGTCCACGGTGCCGACCACGGGCGCGGTGACCGGCCCGATGCCGTCCAGGACGCCGGCGAGCGCCCGGGGGTCGAGCGCCACCGCCCCGTCGAGCTGCTGTCCGGTCGCCTGGCGCCACATCGCCTCCCAGACCCGGGCGACGTCCGGGAAGTTGGGGCTCACGTTCGCCTCGAGCCACGCGCTGGTGCCGCCGAGGGCGGCGTAGCGCGCGGCGAAGGCCGGGTCGACGTCCGCGACGTCACCGCTGAACGGCGGCAGCTGGCTGTTGGCGCCCATCCGCTCGATCCGGACGGCGCCGTGGTCGGCGAGAACGATCGCGTAGGCGTCCAGCAAGCCCCCCGTCCCGCGCGCCTCCGCCGGGTTCTGGAACGCGACGAAGTACCGGCGCGGGCCGTCCAGCCCGAGCATCGGCGGCAGGACGCGCGCCGCGGTCGCGGCGTCGCGGCTCGTCCCGGCGAGCGACCCCAGGGCCGCGAGGAGTTGCGTGTGCGCCGCACGGACCGGCCCCAGCCAGGACGGGTCGAGCGCGGCCACGGCGTCGCGCTGCTGGCGCAGCGAGGTGGCCGCGACGGCGAGGGAGGGCTCGGCGGTGGCGAGGGCGGCGACGTCCAGTCGCCCGCCGCCGCGCAGCAGCCGCGCGGGGTGGAGCGTGTCCGCGGCTCGGGCCAGGGCCGGCAGGCTCTGGCCGGCGAGGAGGTTCACCGACCGCGTCATGCCGCCGGTGGTCGCCACCGGGGACCCGACCAGCGGCAGCGCCCCCACGACGGACCAGACCGGGTCGTGCGTCAGGTCGTCCGCGCGGGCCGCGTGCCGACGCAACTGCTCGAGCTGGCCGCCTGCCGTCCCCTCGCCCGTCAGGACGGCGGCCTGGACGGCGGGCAGCGCCGAGCGGGCGGCCAGCAGCTCATCACGTGCCTGGGTTCCGGTCCAGGCGAGCCATCCGGCGACCAGTCCGAGCAGGCACACCCCGAGCACGACGCCCCCGCCGGCCCGCAGCAGCGGACGGCGCCAGGTCGGCCGACGAGCCTCCGGCACCGGCCCCCCGAAGGGGACCGGCACCGGGTCCGGTCCCGGGTCCGGTCCCGGGACGGCGGTGGGCGGATGGGTCACCGACGGCTGACCTCAGTGCGGGAAGGCCCGGTACTCGACCCTCAGCGGCCGGGACACGCCCTCGCTCAGGCCGTCACCCGGCGCCGTCATGATCCGGTACACTTCACTGCTGGTGGGCGTGAGCGTGAAGCTGATCGCGCCGCCCGCGCCGGTCGCGCCCGTCTGCAGCTTCACCCACTCGTCGGGCCGGTGCTGCTGGTGCGTGAGCAGCTTGTACAGCCCCGCGATGAAGTGGCCGTAGCCACACCCGTTCACCTTCATGGCGCCCGTGATGACGAGCGCCTGGTTGAGGTGGACGTGGTCCCGGCCGCTGATCGACACGTCAGCGGCGCCGTGCGGCGGGTAGGGGCACGGCGGCCTGTGGTGGCCGTGCTGCCCGCCGGAGCCCGGCGTCCTCGCCGGTACCGTGCCGGGCTTGCCGACATGCGTCGCCAACGACGTGGGCTTGGCGTGCGACGCGTAGGCCGCAGGAGCGGCACCTGCCGCCACGGCGAGCATGCCGACCCCTGTGGCAGCACCCCACCAGTGCATCCGTCTCATAGGACATCCCTCGAATTGTCACGGCCGCGCCAGGTGGCACGGGGATCGGACAGCGAGACCACACCCGCCCCGACTCCCCGACTGCCAAGATCACAGCGATGTGGCCAGCCCCGATCCTGCCACACGCTGGGTGACGTGTTGACTATTTAGAGTTAACAGGTGCGTGATGCAGATCACATAGTAATTCTTGAATGCATTCGCTCCATCCAGACAATCCACCGAACGTACGGTCGCGGATCGCGAAAGGGTGCCGCACCGGGACCGGGCGGGCAGGGTCCGCCCTCCCGCCCGCCGAGCCGGCCTCCGGCGTCCACCCGAAGGGCCACCGACGCCGTCGTCCTCCCCGCCGACCTCCGGCGCGCCGGGCGAGGTCGGTGGCAAAGGGATGCCGGGCGCGACAGACTTCCGGCATGGCGACCGACCCACGGATCACAGACCCCGGGACCAGCTCGACCGAGGAGCCGGCGCCGACGGCGCACATCCCGTCGGCGCCGGGTTCCCCCGCGGACCACCGGGTCGCGGACCAGCGGCTGGTCACGACCGCCACGGCCACCGTGGCCGCGCAACGACCGCGTCCGGTCGACCCCGACAGGCTCGCCCGGGTCGCGGCGGGCGCGGACTGGAACCCGCACGGCGTGCTCGGCGCGCACCCCGGGGAGGGCGGCGTCACGGTGCGGACCTTGCGGCCGTTCGCGACGTCCGTGGCGGCCGTGCTCCCCGGCGGGCAGCGGGTGGAGCTCACGCATGAGTGGGACGGGGTCTGGGTCGGCCTGCTGCCGGTCCCCAGCGTGACCGACTACCGGCTCGCGGTGAGCTATGACGGCAGCGGCGAAGCCGTGGTCGACGAGCCGTACCGGTTCCTGCCGACACTCGGCGAGATGGACCTGCACCTCATCGGCGAAGGCCGGCACGAACAGCTGTGGACGGCGCTCGGCGCGCACGTGCGCCGGTTCGGCGGGGTGGGGTTCGGTCCGGTGACCGGTACGAGCTTCGCGGTGTGGGCCCCCAACGCCCAGGCCGTCCGGGTGGTCGGCGACTTCAACCACTGGGTCGGGCGTGGGCACGCCATGCGCAGCCTCGGATCGAGCGGGGTGTGGGAGTTGTTCGTCCCGGAGGTCGGGGTCGGCAGCCGGTACAAGTTCGAGATCCTCGGCCGGGACGGGCACTGGCGGCAGAAGGCCGACCCGCTCGCCTTCGCGACGGAGGTTCCGCCGTCCACCGCCAGTGTCGTCACCGCGTCGACGTACACGTGGGCGGACGACGAGTGGATGACGCGGCGGGCCACGACCGACGTCCACAACGGGCCGATGAGCATCTACGAGGTGCACCTGGGCTCCTGGCGGCAGGGGCTGAGCTACCGGGAACTGGCCGACCAGCTCACCAGGTACGTCACGGAGCTCGGGTTCACGCACGTGGAGTTCCTGCCGGTGGCCGAGCACCCGTTCGGCGGGTCCTGGGGCTACCAGGTGACGTCGTACTACGCGCCGACCGCGCGGTTCGGCGTCCCGGACGACTTCCGCTACCTGGTCGACCAGCTCCACCAGGCCGGCATCGGCGTGATCCTGGACTGGGTGCCCGCACACTTCCCCAAGGACGACTGGGCGCTCGCCCGGTTCGACGGCCAGCCGCTCTACGAGTACGCGGACCCGCGGCGCGGCGAGCACCCGGAATGGGGGACGCTGGTCTTCGATTTCGGCCGCACGGAGGTTCGCAACTTCCTGGTCGCCAACGCGCTGTACTGGCTGGAGGAGTTCCACCTCGACGGGCTGCGCGTCGACGCGGTCGCCTCGATGCTCTACCTGGACTACTCCCGCAAGGACGGCGAGTGGGCGCCCAACATCTACGGCGGCCGCGAGCACCTCGAAGCCGTCTCCTTCCTGCAGGAGACCAACGCGACGGCGTACCGGCGCGTGCCCGGAGTCGTCACGATCGCCGAGGAGTCGACCGCGTGGCCCGGCGTCACCCGGCCCACCCACCTCGGCGGCCTCGGCTTCGGCCTGAAGTGGAACATGGGCTGGATGCACGACTCGCTGCTCTACATGAGCAAGGAGCCGATCCACCGGCAGTACCACCATCACCAGCTGACCTTCTCGATGATGTACGCCTACAGCGAGAATTTCGTGCTGCCCATCAGCCACGACGAGGTCGTGCACGGGAAGGGGTCGCTGCTGCGCAAGATGCCCGGCGACCGCTGGCAGCAACTCGCGAACGTGCGCGCCTACCTGGCGTTCATGTGGGCCCACCCGGGCAAGCAACTGCTCTTCATGGGGAACGAGCTGGGCCAGGAGGCGGAGTGGGCCGAGGGCCGCAGCCTCGACTGGTGGCTCGAGGACACGCCGTGGCACGCGGGGCTGCAGCAGTTGGTGCGCGACCTGAACCGCGTCTACCGGGCGACGCCCGCGCTGTGGGCCCGGGACTTCGACCCGTCCGGGTTCGAGTGGATCGACGCGAACGACTCCGCCCACAACACGTTCTCGTTCATCCGCTACGACGCCGAACGCCGGCCCCTGGTGTGCATCGCGAACTTCTCCGGGATCCCTGACGAGGACTATCGGGTCGGACTGCCGTTCGCCGGTCGCTGGGTCGAGGTGCTCAACACGGACGCCGAGCTGTACAGCGGCTCCGGCGTCGGCAACCTGGGCGGGATCGAGGCGGAGGACGTCTCGTGGCACGGCCGCCCGGCGTCCGCCGTCCTGCGGGTACCTCCGCTCGGCGCGGTCTGGTTCGTCCCGGAGTCGATGCCGGCGGGCGCCGCGCCCGCCGTCCGTGACCGGCGCGGCCAGGACAAGCCGCCGTCGGGCACGATCGTGATCCCGCCGGAGGAGCTCGACCGGGCCCTCGCCCGGGAGGCCGGGGCCACCGCCCCGCCCCCTGCGGATCATGACCCTGGCGCCTGACCACGAGCGGTGTGCGTGAGGTCCACCTCTCGGGATCCGGTGATGTCGACGCTGCCGGGGCGGATCCTGGTTCCGGCGGTGTGCAGGACGCCGGCGGCCGTCCGGACGTGACGCAGCGTCGTCAGACCCCCCGGCATGCGCGCATCGTGCAGCAGCACACGTCCCGACACCAGGCACGCGTCCGCCAGCGACAGCGTGCCCGCCGAGACCGTGACGCCGCTGAGGTCGAGCGTCGCGCCGTCGAGCCGGACTTCGGCGAACGAGAGCGTTCCGCCGTCCACCACCGCGCCGGCGGCGCTGATCTCCCCCTCGGTGAGGACCGCTCCCGCGAGCGACACCGACCCTGCCGAGAACCGGGCACCACGGAACGACAGCTCACCCTGACCACTGGTCCAGTGACGCGCAGTGACACCAGCACCGACGAACCGGGCGCCGTCGAAGCACATCCGGCCCTCGACGGCCCAGGCCCCCTCGAACCGGACCCGGCCCTGGGTGAACCAGCACCCGGAGAAGTCCGCACCGACGAGGACCGCGCCCGACAGATCGAGGTCGAGACCGCACCAGGTCGTCACGTCGTCCGGATCGCGCAGGCGCGCCGTCAGCATCCCGAGCGCGCCCCGCCGCACGTCCGGCTCCCGCGCGGACCCGTGCCGCGGCGGCCGGGCGGCGGGCGCCGCGCCCTCCACCCGCCAGGGCGAGCGCAGGTAGCGGCAGACCGCCACGACCACCGCGGCCCGGACCTGCGGGTGGTCGTCGGCCAGCGCGACCAGTTCGCGCAATGCCGTGGACCGAACCGCGTGGTCCGGTCCGCCGAGCCGTTCCAGGAGCACCGGCAGTGCCTCCGGTCCGGACACCGGAACGGACGGCTCGGCGTGGCGCGCGCGCTGTCGGGGTACGGTCATCGGTCCTCCGCCGGGGGTGCGCCGCGGACGCCGGGACAGCCGCCGTCCACTGCCGTTGTCGACCCTTCTGGTCGCCCCGTCTATCGACGGATCGGTCGGTTCCTTGACCCGGACACCGGCTGACCGGCGCAACGGGCGATCCCACCACCGACGAACGGGGGACGACGCTCCCGGCCGGAGGTGGGCGCCGGAAATCCGGCGGCTGTAGTCTGCGGCGACCCGAACGACGCGGGAGGGGCGATTGGCGGACAACCCGGATACCGAACCGGATCACGGCCCGGGCGACCCGGACGCCGCGCCCGTCGGGCGGGGCGACCTGGACCGCTGGGCCGGCCAGGCCCGCGAACTCGCCGCGGCAGGCGAGTACGAGGAGGCGCTGCGACTGCATCGGCGGTACTTCGTCACCAGCCGGGCCTTCCCGGCGCTGTACGGCGTCCGGCTCTCGTTCGCGCTCGCCGACTGGGCGGAGCTGGCGGCGGTGTACCCGCCGGCGCGCCGGGCTCTGGAGCAGGCCCGACAGGAAGCCACGGACCGGCTCCACGCCGGCTCCGAGCACCGGCACGTCCCCGAGAACCAGCGCGACCCGGGACAGCCGGCCGAGCCGACTCCGGGGGACTCGTTCGCCGAGGTGGAGGCGATCAGCGAGGCACTGGGCGAGCCTGACGTGGCCCTGGCCCTCTTCGCGGACCTCGACGCGCGGGCGCCGGAGACCGCGGCCGAGTGCTCGATCGTGGCGCACCGCCTGCTGGTCCGATCAGGCCGCCGCGACCTGGCCCGGAAGTATCTCGGTGACCCGCTGCGCAAGGTGGCCCGGCTCGCGGACATCCTGCAGCTGCGGCTGGAGAGGGGCTACGCCTACCTGCCCGAGGAGAAGCGTGACGCGCGGCGCCAGGAGGCGGTGCGGGAGTACGTGGCAGAGGTGCGCGACGTCCTGGCGCTGCTCACCGGACCGGACGACGCGGAACTCGCCCGGCGGACGCTCGGTCACGCGGTCGAGGCGATCTCCTGGGGCCACGTCCGGGAGGAGGTCAGCCAGGGCTTGGCGGACCATCCCGGCCAGGATGCCGGCTGACGGCCGGGCTCCGCCGCAACCCCCTCAAGGATCAGGTGGACCCCCAGCGCAGCGCCCTGTACTGGGCGGCCGTGGCGCCGGTGAGCAGCAGCTCGTTGCCGTTGAGATAGACGTCGTAGAGCAGCTGCCCCGGCCCCCGGCCCGCCTTCACCGCCATCCAGGCCCGCATGCCGCGGATGAACAGCGTGGACTGCGCACCCCACTCGCTGAACGCCAGCGGCCGGCCGTGGCGTTGGGCGAACGCCGACCATGCGTTGGGCCCGATGGACGACGCCAGGAAGGCCTTCCACGTGGACTGGGTGTCGTAGCGCGTCCACTCGTACATGCTCACGCCGACGACGTCCACGACGTCCGGGCCGGGAAAGGCCGAATCGGGGGTGTAGAACCAGGTGCCGAAGTTCGGCGCCCACACCAGCTTGACGGCCCGCCCGGCCAGCGCTGTCCGCATGGTCGTGGCGAAGAGCCGGAAGGCCTGCCTGAACGCGGGCACCTCGGTCGGCGCCACCGACCAGGGCATCCAGTTGCCGTTGAACTCGTGCGCGAACCGCAGGTAGACCGTGCGGTAGTGCCAGTTGGCGGCGATCACGGCGGCGAGCTGCTTCCAGTGCGGCACCTGGGCCCCCGCGGCGACCTCCGCCCAGCTGTGGTCGATAGGGCCGCCCACGGCCAGGTCGACGTCGCCGCGGAAGCCGGGGGTGTGCGCGTACTGCCACTGCTCGAGCTGGGCGTCGACGCTGGTGTCCCCGAACATGCCCGCGATGCCCACCGGCGACCCGCGCCAGGTGCCGAACGCCACCGGGTCCGGATCGCAGACGCCGGAGGTCCAGGTGCGCGGTGACACCGTGGTTCCGCCGGTGGTCCTGAAGGGTTCGGCCAGAGCCGGCCGCGCCGACACCACCCCGAGGCCCAGGGCAAGGGGGGCTGCGGTGATCACGGAACGTCGACTCCACGGCATGGCACATAGAGTGATGGTTCCAGGGGTCCACTGTCAGCGAATCACGCTGAGTCGCACCCTTCGGCGGGATGCTTCACCGAAAAGCACCGCTCCGCCCAGGTCGTCGCCCCATCTCGGCCGCCCGCCGGGCCGAGGAACACCCTTGCCTCCCGACAGGTAATCACGGAGAGTGACTCATTAGGTTGATTTTCCGAACCTGCCAGAGAGGATCACGAGGCTCCCCTCAGTGACGGAACAACGCCCGGACACCTGCCAGCTCGCCGGTATCGGGTCGGCGATGCCCAGGCCCTGCCCGGTGCCCTGCCGACGGTGGGACCACCCTCGGGGGGCGCGGCGACTCGACGCAGGTGGTCGAGGCCGTGCTGGCGGCGGCGACCGGCGAGAACCGGGCAGAACCCTCGGGGACGGTCAGAACAGGACGCGCGCCAACGCGGTGCGCCCCGCCGCCACCCGCGGGTCACCCGGTCCGACGAGATCGAACAGCTCCACCAGCCGGGCGCGGGTGCGTTCCCGATCCGGCCCGGACGTGACCCGGACCGTCTCGATCAGCCGGCCGAAGGCGTCGTCGACGTGACCGGCGAGCAGGTCGAGGTCCGCGACGAGGAGCTGGGCGTCGACGTCCTGCGGGTCTCTCGCCGCAGCGGCCCGGGCCTGCGCCACGTCGACGCCCTGGGCCCGCTCCAGCAGCCGCACCTGGGCCAGTCCCAGACGGGCCTCCTGGTCGGCCGGGTTCTGCTTCAGCGCGGCCTCGAAGGCGGCGACCGCGCCGGGCAGGTCCCCCTCGTCGACAGCGTGGTACGCCGCCTGGAGCTCCGGCGGCAGCTCCGGCTCGTCGACCACCGCCGCCTCGGCGCCGCCGCCGGCCTCGACCCGGCCGTCGACACCGTTGGCGGCGGCCACCCGCAACAGCTCGGTCAGCACGGCGCGGATCTGAGCCTCCGGCTGCGCGCCCTGGAACAGCGGCACCGGTTGACCCTTCAGAACGGCGAACACCGCCGGGATGGACTGCACCTGGAACGCCTGGCCGAGCTGCGGGTTGGCGTCCACGTCGATCTTCGCCAGCAAAAAGGCGCCCTGGTACTCGGCGGCGAGCCGTTCCAGGACGGGCGACAGCTGCTTGCACGGCTGGCACCATTCGGCCCAGAAGTCGACGACGACCGGCACGGTACGGGACTGCTCGATGACCTCCGTCATGAAGGTCGCGTCGGTGACGTCGATCACGAGCCCCGGGGCCGCCCCCGGGGTCGCTGATCCGGCCGTGGCGGGCGCGCCCGCGGCAGCGCGGGTCGAGGCGCCGTTGGCTGGGGCGGGACGACGGGCGGCCAGGGCGCTCAGGTCGACGGCACCCCGCAGATCGATGGCCGGACGTTGCGGCCTGCCGGGCTGGTTGCTCATGCCCAAACCCTTGCACATCCTGCGGCACCCGACGCACGCGGCGGCCAGGCGGGGGCATCAACCCCGGTGCGGGTCCGGCCGGCCGGGCTCCGGCCCCGGTGCGGGCCCGGCGCCCGGCAGGTGCCGCTCAACTGCCGGTCGCCGAGACGTCGGACCGGCTGGCCGCGACCAGGGAGATCTTGTCCACGGCGCCGGCCTTCGGCACGTGCAGGGCCACCACCTCGACGGATCGACGCTCCAGGCTCGTGCTCACGGCGGCCCGGCCGGCCAGCGCCGCGAGTTCGGCGTCCAACGTCACCGAGCCCCTGCCCGGGGTCACCGTGGCGGCGTACCGCTGGTCCAGTCGGGCGATCACGAGCGCACCGCCGTCCCGGGTGGCGATCGCCAGCGGTGCCTGGGATGCCACGGCGTGGGTGGACACGACCTCGCCGATTCCGATCGACTCGAACGCCTTGCGGTCCGCCCCCAGCTGGTTGGTGAGCTCGGCGCGAAAGGCGTCGTCGGTGAACTGCCCGTGGTAGGCGCTGGTGTCACCCCGGTTGAGCAGGTCGGCGTACCGCGCCACCGCGTCCGCGGGTGAGCACACCAGACCGGTCGCGGTGGGTGCGAGCGTCGGGGCGCCGACGGTCGCCGAGGCCAACTCCGGCAGGGTGGCTCCGGGCAACAGGTTGAGCAGGCCCCACAACCCGTAGGGGCTGCGCGGGTCGGCCGACCGCAGCACCGCGACGAGCGGTGTCCGGGACGCCGGGGACGACCCGGCGGCCAGGAACCACCGCGGCCAGGGGCCGGCCAGGGTGAGCACCAGTCGCGGCGTGCCCGGGGACGGCGGCACGCTCGGCGCCTCCCGGAGCGTCGCCTGGACCGCGATCGCGGCACTGAAGGCGTCCCGCGCCGGGCCGACGGCGCGCCCGCCGAACTGGGCCGCGTCCCTGGCCTGGACGGCGCGGACGACGGTGGCGCCGACCGTGTCGAGGATCTGCAGCGCCTGCGGAGGCGTGACGGCGGTGTGCGCGGGCCCGGGGTCCGGGTCGGACGGGACGCGGGTGTCACCGCAGCCCGCGGCCAGGAGCACGGCGAGCATGCCCGCTGCCACCGGTCCCCGACGGATCGACCACCGGGACGCCAAGCCCGTCACGCGTCGTCCTCCTCGATGCCTCGACCGCGACGCCGGAACGGCTGGATCACGATCTCGTCCTCGCCGTCGTCCGGGCCGGCGTCGGCCCGGGTGCCCGCACGCGCGTACCGGCCCGGCGCGGCGTCGGCGCCGACCCGGCGGCGCGGGGCCGCCCCGTCCCGGGGCCACTCGCTCGATCCGCCGCGAGCGCGGGCGCCGAGCGGGGCAGGTTCCGCGGCGCTGGTGGGCGGCTCCTGGCCGGCGGTCGTCGCGGGACCGTCGTCGTCCG
>DATDMG010000060.1:0-3557 GCA_036518955.1 Kineosporiaceae bacterium
GCGTCATCGACGTGGGCACACCCCAAGAGTTGCTGGCAAGGCAATCCCTGTTCCGCACGCTGTGGACTCGCGGGACGACCTCCCTGCGCTCCGCCGCCTAGAGCGGAACAGAAACCACATCCCTGAGGAGAAGAGATGCCGGATATTTACCGTGCAGCGAAGGAACTATCCACCCGCGGATATGCCGCCCTGGAACCGCTTTCGCCGAAGGTGGTGACGGCCGCCCGACGCCGGATCAACGAGTGGATCGGGCGTGGCATGAATGATCCAAGCCGCGACACCGACGGCCGGGGCCAGCTCCTGCGCGATTTCGCGTTCGACAGTTACGGGGACGACGAGCTGCGTGGGTCCCCGGAGCTGGAGGCCTGTTTCCGCCCGCTCGAGCACGTCCTGCCCTCCCTCGTCGGGCCCGGCACCAGGCTCCGCTACACCCCGCGCGGCACCCAGGTCGCCCTCCGCTTCCCCGGCCCACAGGGATACGCGCATCTTGACGGGCTCGGGCTCGCGTCCAACGGCGACCGGTACGTCCCGTCAGCCATAGTGATTGTCTATCTCGCGGACGTCGGGCCCGACGACTCCCCGTTCACGGCATGGCCCGAGGCGTTCCCCCGGGTCCAGGACCTCGCCTGGGAGTCCCTGGCCGGACGCCCGGAGGAGGAGGTTCGCCAGGAGCTGGTCGATCTCGTGTACGGGCAGACCCTCACCGAGGGCGCGGAATCCTTGGTCGGACCGGCGGGCAGCACATTCCTCGCCCACCCCGCGCTGCCGCACTGCGGCGGACCCGGCATCGGAGCGGATATCCGGTATGCCACGCTCCGACGGATGTACCCCACCTGGTCGTTCGCCGGCTCTGACCTGCTGCCGCAGACGTGGCCCGACGCGATGCGCATCCTCGCCGCGGGCCCCGGTGAGCTCGCCCCGATCGCGCGGACCGTCAGGTCCGAGTGCCCGGTGTGAACCCCGTGGCCAGACGACCCGGGGGGCCACCGTACCGACACCCGACCGAACGGGACGGGAAGCCCTACGCCGATCTCGCCCTTGCCTTGCAGATGTCTCTGTACTTCTTCGACGCCCAGAAGGCAGGCCCCGCGCGGACGATGCGCAGGCAGCGCCTCGACTGGCGGGGCGATTCCCCACCGGCGGACGGGGAGATCCCGCTCAGGGCTGGCCCGCTCCTCGACGGCCTGGCCGTCTCCGGAACGAACCTCCCGGCACCCTTCATCCGGCGTCACCGGCAGGCACTCGATCCGGAACGTCGGGGAGCCCTGGATCTGCACGGGGGGTTTCACGACGCCGGTGACCACGTCAAGTTCGGTCTGCCCCAAGCGTTCTCGGCCTCGACCCTCGCCTGGGCGCTCTACGAGTTCCCCGAGGCCTTTGTCGCCACCGGCACCTACGAGCACACCATGGAGCACCTCTACTGGTTCACGGACTACCTGCTGCGATCGGTCTTCCGGGACGACACCGGGGAGGTCGTGGCCCTCTGCTACATGGTGGGGCGTGGACATCTCGACCACCCTTACTGGGGACCACCGGAGTGTCAGCCGGGACCTCGTCCGGCAAACCTGGCGCACGCCGGCGAACCAGCGGCCGATCAGGCCGGGGCGATGTCAGCAGCGCTGACGTTGATGTCCCTGCTGACCCAGCGCACTGACGCCGCCCGGTCGCGGACCTGTCTGGAGGCCGCGCGATCGCTGTACCGCTTCGGTGCCCGGCATCCCGGCGTCGGACCGGGCGACGGGTTCTACCCGTCGTCATCGTCCGAGGACAAGATGGCGTGGGCGGCGCTGTGGCTCTACCGGGCGACGGGGGTGGAAAGGTACCTGGCCGATGTCGTGGCGCGCGATCGGCGAGGGCTCCACGTCGGGTACCTGCGGCACGTGACGACCTGGGCGACCGCTCACTACCGCTGGCCGTACTCGTGGGACGACCTCTGGCCGGCTGTCTTCGCCCTGCTCGCCATCTCGGCCCGTGGCGTGGCGTCGGAGGACGACATCCGGGGCTACTGGAAGGCCTTCCGCTGGCATCTTGAGTACTGGGCGGGAGGCCTCGTCCCGCACGCCGGGGAGCCCGCGGACGGCGAGTTCATCCGCGTCACTCCGGGCGGGTTCAGTTTCCGGAGTCCGTGGGGGTCCGCCCGGTACAACGTGGGAGCCCAGTGGTGCGCCGTGCTCTACCACAAGTACGCCGCCCAGGACCCCGAGGGCGACCCTGAGGCGGCGCGGCGACTTGCGGACTGGGCTCTGTCGCAGATGAACTACCTCACGGGTCTGAACCCCCTGCGGCGCTCCTACATCGTCGGACTCCAGGTGGCGCCGGACGATAATGTGGTCCGGCATCCGCACCACCGGGCCGCCCACGGCTCGCTGACCAACACCCCGGACGAGCCGTCGGAGCACCGACACGTCTTGTGGGGCGCCCTGGTCGGAGGGCCCGACGAGGTAGACCAGCACCGGGACTGCGTCCGTTGCCACGTACAGAACGAGGCGGCGCTCGACTACAACGCCGTCCTCGCCGCGGCCCTCGCCGGCCTGTTCACCCTGTACGGGAACGCCCGACCGGTCCGGCCCTGGCGGTGCCCGGACCTGGTCGAGCACGACGTGCTCCTGCCGCTGCCCCAGGGTGCACCCGGCGGTGCCGCCGCGCGGGCGGCACGCCCGGATGTCGCCTGAACGAGCTGCCCGCGTCGTCAGCCCGACCGCCGCGGTCGGAGCGGAGATATCCACCGACTTCCACATCACACCTGCGCCTGGATCGGAGAGTTTCGATGGCGAATTACCGTCTGGCAGACCTGAGTATCTTCTACGTGTCGTTCGACGAGCCGTGGAGGCAGGAGTTCTTCGCGGATCTGCGGGCCAAGGCGCCGCGGGCGGAGAACGTCCACGGCGTGACGGGCCATGACAACGCCGTCAAGGAGTGCGCCCGTCGTAGCCGGACCGACCGGTTCCTCGTGGTCGATGCCGACAACCTGGTCCGGCCGGAGTTCCTCGACTTCGTCGTCGACGACACGAACCTGACCGATGCCGTCTTCAGTTTCAGCGGGCACAACACCGTCAACGGGCTGGAGTACGGCAACGGCGGCCCCGCCTGCTGGCCCCGGACCACGGCCGAGAGGATGGCAAGCCGCGGGGCGGGATCCATCGATGGACGGGCTGACGTCGACTTCTGCTGGGCGACTCCGACGTTCGTCACCGGGAAGCTCGGTTCGGACGTCCACATCACCCGCACGCCCTACCACGCCTTCCGGGCCGGCTACCGGGAGGGAGTGAAGATGACCCTGCTCGACGGGGTGAAGCTGGACAGCCTCACCGAGGTCCAGCAGTTGGCGGAGGAGTCCAACTGGAACCGGCTGCTGATCTGGACGTCCGTCGGGGCCGACGTCGAGAACGGCGCCTGGGCGGTGTTCGGCGCGCGGCAGGCCCTGTGGGACATCTGGGTCGAGGCGTTCCCCACCACGCTCATCAACGACTACGGCTGGTTCACAAAGTGCTGGGAATCCTGGTCGAAGGAATCCCCGGTAGAGGCATCGACCGCGCTCGGAACCGAACTCAACCGAC
>DATDMG010000061.1:0-7699 GCA_036518955.1 Kineosporiaceae bacterium
GCCCGGCCGCGTGCAGCAGCGCCATCAGGTAGTGGGCCGACAGTTGCTGGGTGGGCGACGGCTTCCACACGACCACGTTGCCGAGCAGCGCGGGCGCCGACGGCAGGTTCCCCGCGATCGCGGTGAAGTTGAACGGCGTGATCGCGTAGACGAAGCCCTCGAGCGGGCGGTGGTCCATCCGGTTCCAGACCCCGCGCGAGGACTGGGGCTGCTCCTCGAGCAGCCGGCGGCCGAACGCGACGTTGAACCGCAGGAAGTCGATCAGCTCGCAGGCCGAGTCGATCTCCGCCTGGAACGCCGTCTTCGACTGGCCCAGCATGGTCGCCGCATTGAGAGCGGCCCGCCACGGGCCGGCCAGCAACTCGGCCGCCTTGAGCAGGACGGCGGCGCGGTCCTCGAACGCCAGGTCGCGCCACCCGGCAGCGGCGGCCCGGGCGGCCTCGACCGCAGCCTTGGCGTCGTCGTGCGTCGCGTTCCGCAGCGTGCCGAGCACGTGGTGACGGGCGTGCGGCTGGACGACGTCGATCGGTTCGCCGCCGCCCATCACCTCCCGCCCTCCGATCGTGCCGGGAAGGTCGATCCGCCGGGCCGCCAGGTCCGCGAGCGCGGCCTCGACCGCGGCTCGCTCCGGGCTGCCGGGAGCATGATCGCCCACCGGCTCGTTGACGGGCACGGGCACCCGAGTGACGGCATCCATCTCCACGGCCTCCTGATCATCCGTACCCCACCGGCTCGGCCGCGCCGGGCGACGTGTCCGGACGCGCCGGGCCTGCGCGGAGCAGCGGGCGAGGACGTCGTGGGCCGGGCGCACCTCGCCGGCGATGACCAGCGCGTCGTCCAGCAGATACTGCCCGAGAAGCGGCGCCGGTGCCCGGCAGGGGGCCACGTCAGGCCGGTCGAGACTCCCGGGCACCGGAGAAATATGCTCAGTAATGTCCGCATCTTCCCGATTCAGGGGGAACCGGGATCACTGTCGGTGGGATGCAGTTGGATGAGTCCGTGAACCTGGACGAGGTCGAGCGGTCCTCGGCGTTCGCGGCCTTCTCGGTGCACCTGGGGTCGCCGACGGGGCCGGTGCGGGTCCATGTGTGGCCTGCCGCTGACGGTGCCTCGGGCCGCCCGGTGCTGCTGTGCCTGCACGCCGCCACCGATTCCGGCGAGGCGTTCGGCCCCCTCGCGGCAGCCCTGGGCCGGCGTTGGACCGTCGTCGCGCCCGACGCACCCGGCCACGGCGGCACCCTCTGGCCGCCGGGCCCGCACCACCGGATCGCGGACCACGCCCTCACCGCGCTCGCCGTCCTCGACCGACTGCCGTCGATGGCTGGCCGGCGCGCGCCCGTCGTCCTGCTGGGGCACGCGATGGGGGCGCTCACCGCCGCCCGGCTGGCGGCCGCCCGGCCGCGCGTCGTGACGCACCTGATGCTGGAGGAGCCGGCCCGTGCCGGGTCCGGTCGCCCACCGACGGCCGCGGCGCTGCGCGCCGAGATCGCGCGCCGGCAAGCCCTCGGCCACGACGGGCTCCTCGCCGAGATCCGGGCCGAAGCGCCCGGATGGCCCCCGGACGAGCAGCAGGCCTGGGCGCGCAGCAGCGGCGAGGCGTCACTCGACGCCTTCCGGGTGCGGGTCGACTGGGGCGAGCCGCTCGTCGCGCTGCTCGCCGATGTGCAGGCACCGGTGACGCTGGTCCACGGCGCACGGGCGCGGGGCGGGACGGTGCCGGGGTCCGCCGCCCGGCGCTGCGCGGCGGCGTGCCGCTCGGGTTGCGAGATCGTGCCCCTGGACTGCGGGCCTCAGCCGCGCCGGGAGGCACGCGAGCCGTTCATCGCCGTCCTCGCATCGGTCCTGGGGCGCACCGAGCGCTGACGCGCGTTGCGCGAGGACGGCGGCCGACGCAGGTAAGCCTCCGCGAGATCGCAGCTGGTGGCGGTGAACTCCGGGCCCATGGTCCGGGCGAGGTCGGTGTCGGAGTGCGAACCGATCCAGGCCACCAGCAGGAGCCGGCGGAGCATCACGAACGTCGGCAACTCCACCACCTCGGCGGCCCCCAGCGGTGCGACCCGCCGATACCCCTCCACCCACGCATCGATCAGCTCAGGAACCTGCGGGTCGTGCTCGATGAACGACAGGGAGGCCCCCAGATCGTAGAGGTACCAGCCGAACCCGCAGTCGTCGAAGTCGATGACCGTCACGGGGGCCGATCCCGCCGGGTCGACGAGCAGGTTCGCCAGCCGCATGTCCGCGTGCACCAGCCCGAAGCGGTCCGGCCCGGCTCCGAAGGCCGCCAGCCGGCTGCCGACCAGGTCCGCCAGGCGGCCCAGCACCTCTCGCTCGGCCGAGCCGACCGCCAGGCCGTCCTGCCAGCGTCCCCAGTGGCCGGCCGAGCCGATCGACGTCGCGACGTCCCACCGGAACCGGGTGAAACCGGCCGGCGGCGCCCAGGACCTGCTGTGCCGGTGGAGCCTGGCGGTCACCTCGCCCAGTTCGCGGAAGTCGTCGACGAGCCGCGCCCCATGCGGCTCGACGCCCTCCACCCAGGCGAACCGGACCGTGTGCCGGATCTCGCCGTCCGGATGCCGGCCCGACACCAGGCGGCTGCCGTCCGGCGCGGGCAACACCGCGGGAGTGGCGACGACGCCCTCCCCGCGCAGCGCCTCGATCCACGCCAACTCGCTGCGGATCGCCGCGGCGGAGTGGTAGCCGGGCCGATGCACCCGCAGCACCGACCGGCCGGCGCCCGGGTCGTCGACCGCGTAGGTGGCGTTCTCGCTGATGTTGAGCAGAGTGAGCGCCGCGTCGGGAGACAGTCCGTGGCTCAGCAGGGCGGATCGGGCGATGAGCTCGAGCCGACGCCGCCGAGCCGGGTCGCCGTCCGGCGGCCGGGCGGGGCCGGGGCCGGGGCCGCCGGCGATCTCCGGCCGTGGATCGGCGGTCATCGCACCTCCCGGTCGGGCCGGACGCGCGGATCGGGCGTCGAGGGACGGCCGGACCCCCCGATCGTAGAGCGACCGGCGGCGCTCCCCCGCACCCGGACCAGGCTCCGGACGGCACCGCGGACCGCGGCGGCCACCGGCATCCCGACGGCGACGAGCAGCAACCCCAGGACGACGCCGCTGTCGTTGTCCACGACGTCCACCACCGCGCAGGTCCGCCCCAGCGCCGGCAGGAGCCCCTGCGCCAGCTCGATGCCGACGGGCGCGGCCAGCGCGGCGGCGGGTGCGGCGAGCGCCCTGACCGGGATGGTCGTCGTCCACCGGCGCACCGGGCCGGCAGCCGGACGGCGCACCGGGCCGGCAGCCGGACGGCGCGAGCACGCCCAACCGAGCGCGGCCACGCCGAGCGGGATGCCGATGATCACGTTCCACCGCCGCTCCGGGTTCGGCGCCCACAACCCGAAGCCGGTCCGCGGCGGCGTCAGCAGACACCAGCTGCCGCGGGTGTCCCGACTGACGCCGAGGCCGATCCAGCTGGGCGTCAGCGTCACGGCGCAGAGCCCGCCGAGCGCGGCCCAGAACAGCAGAGACCAACCGGAGGGGCCGGGCAGGCCGCGCCGGCGGCGCCGCTCTCGAACCACCAGCCAGCTCGGGCCGCACAGGCACCACCAGGTCAGCGCCGCGGGCAGCACGAACGGGTGACCGTCGAGCCCGAGGATGACGGTCCACGTCACGCGAGGCCGCTCCGGTCTCCGGCGGGCCGGGTGCCCGCGGTCGCGACCATTCTCTCCCGCGCCCCGGCCCGGCGCCGCGCCTCTCCGAGCGCCGCCGGGCGGGACGTCGACCGAGAGTGCACGAGGCGATCGAGTGTGCGGCGTTCCCCGCCGTCCCGACCGGCGCCGCGGGTCCGCGGCCCCCGGCGCGCGGACGGTCCGACCCGGGTCAGACGAGGTCGCCCAACTCGCTCACGTCGTACCAGAGCAGTTCGGTGGCCTCCGCCTCGTCGAGGGCGAACCGGGCGTCGTCGTCGCCGCCGTCGGCCTCCGGCAGCGCACTGATCGCTTCGGCGATCGTCTTCTCGGCGCCCTCCTCGTCGACGTGCACGCTCGCGATCGCCGACACCGGGACGTCGACGGCGACCACCACGGCGGAGCGGAACCGAAGATCGGCGACGTCCCGGACGTCGGGCTCGGCGACGTCCGCGGCGACCACCACACGTCGCCGGGGCAGCTCGGGGTCGAGCGCCAGCTCACGCAGCGAGCGCTCGGCCGCCTCGGTGAGCGCGACGTACTCCAGCTCCTCCTGATCGCCCTCGACGTACCACTCCCGCACCGCCGCCGTCACCGCGTGCGCGGGGCGCGGGCCGGTCAGCACACCGCTCGCGTGCGCCCGCGCCAGGCCGGCGAGGGTCGTCGCCAGGTAGACCCGTCTCATCCCACTTCTCCCAGCGCACCGCCGCCGATCGGACCCGGGGCACCGGGTCCGGTGACGTCCTGCTCGTGGGTGCGCATCGCCGGGGGCAGGGCGTCCAGCACCTCGGGGTCGCGCAGCGCCCGCGACGACGTCCGGAGCGACGTCCGCAGCACCAGGTGACGCCGGTCGAGGGCCATCAGATTGGAGCCTAAGACCTCCAGGTCCTCCGGCCCGGGACCCACGACGGTGACTTCCGCACCGTCCGTGTACACCTTGGTGACCTCGCGCAGGCACCGGCGGGTGACCCGCTCGCGCCACCGGCGCTCGGCCTGGGCACGCCAGTGGCGCGGCGCATCCGTCGCGAAGGACACCATCGGCGCCAGGACGAAGACCCGGTCGAGAGCCTGCCCGGCCGCGAGGTCGACGTTGGTGGAGGAGCAGGCTCCGCCGTCCACGTACCGGACGCCCCCGATGGTCACCGGCGCGTACCACCCCGGGATCGCGCACGATGCCATCACCGCATCCGCGAGTGCCGCGGGAGGCGCCCCCGGGGCACCGAACGGGACCCGGCGCCCGGCGTCCAGGTTCATCGCGACCACCCGGACGCCGGGATGCTCCGCCCAGCCCGCCCCGGCCGCCTGCCGGACCAGATGACCCACCGCTGCCAGCGAGCCACGGCCCTCCGGCAGCAGCGCGGCGAGGACGGCGGTCGGTGGCAGACGACGCAACCGCCCGATGTTGTGCGCGACCAGACCCACGCTCGACGGCCCGGTGAACCGCGGCGGCGGTGGCAGCGACCCGCCCGTCCCGGAGTCCGGATCCCACGTCACGCCCGCCAGCGGCCCGTTCTCGACCGGCTCGTCGAACTGCAGGCGCCGCAGGTCGTCGACCCTCACGCCGACCCCGAGCAGCGCGGCGGTCACCGAGCCTGCCGACGTCCCGATGATCAGGTCGGCGTCCCGTGGGTCGAGGCCGTGGACCTCCTCCAGCGCGCTCAGCGCGCCGACCGTCCAGGCACCGCCGAGGACACCACCCCCACCGAGGACCAGACCCCAGCGACCGGACGTCGACCCGGCACCGGACGTCGACCCGGCACTGGACGTCGACCCGGCACCGGAGGTCGACCCGGCACCGGAGGTCGACCCGGCACCGGGGCTGCTCACCCGGTCCCGCCCCGACCGCCCCCTCACCGGACCGCCTCCACCAACTCGGCGAGAGACTCGACCACGCACTGGCCGAGGATCTCCAGGTCCGGCATGGCGTCCCGATCGCCGTGCAGCCCGTAGTACACCCCACCGTCGTAGGAGGTGAGCCCGACGCTCAGGGCCTGACCCTTGGCGAGCGGGATCACCGGGTAGGAGGCGAGCATCCGCGACCCGTCCAGGAAGAGCGGCAGCTGGGGGCCGGGGACGTTGGTCACCACCAGGTTGAACAGCCGGCGGGACAGGCCGCTCGCGACCCGAGCCCCGAGCGAGTGCAGCGTCGGTGGCGCGAACCCGGCGATCCCGGCGATCGTCCGTGCGCTCACCGCCTGGCTGCCCTCGCGGTGCGCACGCGTCTGGTACGCGACCTGGTGCAGGCGGATCAGCGGGCTCGCCTCGCCGGTGGGCAGGTCTACCAAGATCGAGGAAACACCGCTCCCCAGCGGCGACGCCAGGGCGTCGCCGGCCCGCACGCTCATCGGGACCAGCGCCCGGAGCAGGCTGGAGGGGCGCACCGGCTCCCCCCGGGTGAGCAGCCAGGCCCGCAGCGCCCCGGCCAGAGTCGCCAGGATGACGTCGTTGATCGTCGGCTCGACCCGGGGGACCACCCCGTTCGGGGAGCCATCGATCCCACCGACCGTGACGACCGCCAGCGGGTCGTCGTCCCGGTCGCGGCCCGGGTCATGGTCGAGGGCACGGCCGCCGTCGAGCCCGGGCGCCGGTTCGGCCTCCCGCCCCACCCGCCGGGCGCCCTGGGCGCTGAACACCGCCTTCCCGCGCCGGGGCCGGGGCGGGGTGAGGAGGTGATTGCGGACAGCCCGGTGGTCGGCCAGGTCGGTGGCGACCATCCGGAACCGCCGGTGCCCGCCGATGTCAGGGTTGAGCGGGCTGCGCGGCGTCGGTCTGGTCGCCGTCCGCGCGGCCAGGCCCCCGACGACGTCGAACAGCCTGCCGGCTCCTGCCTGGATATCGGCCATGTCGGCGCGCAGCGTGTCGAGGATCTGCCTCGGGGCGCGCACCGAGTCTGCCACCGCCCCGACCACGAGCTCGACCAGCGACGGTTCCGGCGCCGGGCGCCACAGCTGAGTCGGCGGGTCGTACCCGCCCGGCGACTCGTCGAGCACCATCTGACCCAGGTCGACCGCGTGCACGCCGTCGACGAGCGCCTGATGCACCTTCGTGATCACGGCGAAGCGGCCCCCCTCCAGTCCCTCGACCAGGGTCAGCTCCCACAGCGGTCGCGATCGGTCCAGGTGGCGGGCCTGCAACCGGGCGACGAGCTCCTCCAGCTGGTGCCTGGTACCCGGCCTGGGCAACCCGCTGCGCCGCACGTGGTAGCTGATGTCGAAGCGCTCGTCATCCACCCATACCGGGTTGGCCAGCCGACCGGGGACCGCCCGTACCCGCTGCCGGTACCGCGGAACGTAGGCGATACGTGCCTGCACGTAGCGAATCAAGGTGGCATGGTCCACCGGGCCTGCGGTCGGCTCGAACACCAGCACGGAACCGACGTGCATCGGTGTCGTCGGCTCCTCCAGGTAGAGGAACGAGACGTCGAGCGGTGACAACCGATCCGGCACCAGGCACCTTCTCCCATGCTCACCCGCATCCGCGAGTCCTGTGCGATGGTCCCACGCGGCGGCGACGGTTTCGCGCCCGCGTGACGTCGACGGGCAGGCGTGGCCCGCAACGTGATGCACGCTAGCCTCCCGGCATGGTCATCGGTTCGCACCGACCGCGATTCCTCGCCGTGGTGGCGGTGGCAGGTACCCTCGCCACGGCCGGCTGCTCGTCGCCGTCCGGCTCGCGGCCCTCCGCAGGCACCGCCGCCGTGGGTCCGATCACCTCCTCGGCGGGCTCCAGCACGTCCCCCGATGACTCCGCGGCCGACTCGCGGGTCACGACCGGGGCGGCCACCCCTACCAGCCGAGTGGTGCAGGTGCACGTCGACGGCAGCAAGGTCACCCCGGCGCCGGCCGACCTCACGGTGGCCCGGGGCGAGACCGTCACGTTCGTGGTGACGTCGGCGATCTCGGCCCAGTTTGTCGCGCGCTGATGGTTGCCGATCGTGCTGTACGGCGAATAGGTGTAGCCCTTCGCCTCACGAATGTTGCTCGTGATTCGCGAGCCGAACGCGCCGCCGAGCAACGCGTC
>DATDMG010000062.1:0-6818 GCA_036518955.1 Kineosporiaceae bacterium
CGGCATCTCTTCTCCTCAGGGATGTGGTTTCTGTTCCGCTCTAGGCGGCGGAGCGCAGGGAGGTCGTCCCGCGAGTCCACAGCGTGCGGAACAGGGATTGCCTTGCCAGCAACTCTTGGGGTGTGCCCACGTCGATGACGCAGCCGTCCTCCATGAGGACCACCCGGTCGAAGTTGACCAGGAGGTCGAGTCGGTGGACCGAGGACACGATGCACGCGGAGGTGAAGCGCTGCAGGATCGAGGTGTAGACGTGTTGTTCCGTCACCGGGTCGAGGCTGCTGGTGGGCTCGTCGAGAAGGACCAGGCTGTGGCCCCGCACGGCGAGCAACCCGCGGGCGAGGGAGATCCGTTGCCGTTGACCGCCGGAAAGGTTCTGACCGCGCTCGGCGAGGTGGGTGTCGAGGCCGTCGGGCAGCTCGGCGAGTACCTCGTCCAGCGCGCTGATCCGGCAGATCTCGCGGATCCGCTCAGATCCTGTCCCACCGCTCAGGGTCAGGTTCTCGCGGATCGTGGTGGCGAAGATCTCCGCTTCCTGCGGGATGAGGATGCAGGTACCCCGCAGGGATCTCAGGTCGGGCACGATCGTCCCGTCGACCACGGCATGGCCCGAGGCGGCCACGTGCATGCCTGCCAGGGCCCGCAGGAGAGTACTCTTGCCGGCGCCGCTCGGCCCGACCAGCGCGATCCGCTCGCCGCGCCGCAGGCGGAGCGTGACGTCCCGCAGCCCCGCCGGTTCGGCGAGCGGATCGGACATGTCCCGAGCGGCGTGCTCCACCGTAAGGTTCCGCAGTTCCAGGGTCCGCCAGCCACTCGGCCCGTCGGTCTCGTCGGCCTCCTCCTGGGCGGCGCTGTGCAGGGGCTCGGCGTTCTGGTACTTGGCGCTGTACTCGAGGAGCTGCTGCCAGTAGTTCACCCCGGAGAGCACCGCGGTGGACATCGAGTTCGCGTACTGGCCGACCAGGACGACGGTCCCCACCGCCACGGTTCCGGAGGTCCGCGCCGACGACCACGCGGCAACCCCTACCAGGGCGCACCACAGGGTCTCGATGACCACATCGACCGAGGCCCACTTGCGTTGCTGGAGCCGGATCACCAGCCGACGGCTGGACACGACGTCGCGCATCCGCCTACGTAGCAGCCTCCGCGCGTGGTCCTGGAGGCCGAGCGTCAGGACGGACATGATGTTGCCGGTGTGATCGGTGATCTCGGCCGTCAGCCGGGCCTCGGCCTCGTTCTGGGTCCGCATGGCGCTCACGACGGGGCCATCGATCCCGATCAGCATCACGAAGATCGAACCGTAGCCCACGGCGGCCAGGACCGCCGTCCACACGTTGAAGAAGAGCAGCGTGGTGACGGTACCGACGATCGTCACGATCGTCTCGATGTAGAACGCCTGACTCTGGGCGAACTCGAAGAGCGCCTCGGCGGACGTCCGGACCCGGTGCCCCAACTCCCCCGAGTGATGCTGCTCGTGCCAGGTCAGCGGCAGGCGCACGAGGCGGCGATAGAGCCGGTCGGTGTAGGCACGTCTCACCTCCAGCGCCAGAAAGCGCTCCCCGGTTCGAGCAGGAAGGTACGTCACCAGGTAGGCGAGAGCCGACAGGCCGATGCCCGCCAGGCAGAGCGAGGGGACAGTGAGGTCACGGCCCCTATCCCGCTCGAGGTAGTTCACGCCCACGGCGAACAGGAGTGGACCGGACAGCTTGAAGAGCCGCGAAACGGCCAGACCGGCGAAGACGACGAAGACCTGGATCCTGCGGCCGCGGGTGAGGGCTCCCAGGTCGGCGTAGAGCCTCCCGATGCCGCGGATGCCGGCACCCGGGGCACTGGAACGGGCGTCCACCTGCGGGCTCGCGTCTTACGCGGCGTCGGACAGGCTGGTGGGTGCCTGGCCGTAGCCGACGTCGATCAGGCCGGACCACCGGGAGTTCCGGTAGATCCGTTTGACCCACCGGCTGGCCGAGGGTGAGAGGTCCTGGAGTCCGAGGTCGAAACGTCGGTTGAGTTCGGTTCCGAGCGCGGTCGATGCCTCTACCGGGGATTCCTTCGACCAGGATTCCCAGCACTTTGTGAACCAGCCGTAGTCGTTGATGAGCGTGGTGGGGAACGCCTCGACCCAGATGTCCCACAGGCCCTGCCGCGCGCCGAACACCGCCCAGGCGCCGTTCTCGACGTCGGCCCCGACGGACGTCCAGATCAGCAGCCGGTTCCAGTTGGACTCCTCCGCCACCTGCTGGACCTCGGTGAGGCTGTCCAGCTTCACCCCGTCGAGCAGGGTCATCTTCACTCCTTCCCGGTAGCCGGCCCGGAAGGCGTGGTAGGGCGTGCGGGCGATGTGGACGTCCGAA
The DNA here is from genome assembly GCA_036518955.1 of Kineosporiaceae bacterium. GTDB lineage: Bacteria > Actinomycetota > Actinomycetes > Actinomycetales > Kineosporiaceae > DATDMG01. The sequence goes on from DATDMG010000062.1 coordinate 2,349, forward strand.
CCGAGCTTCCCGGTGACGAACGTCGGAGTCGCCCAGCAGAAGTCGACGTCGGCCCGCTCGTCGACCGCCGCGGCGTGGGTCCGCATCGTCAGAGCTGTGTTCCGGGTCCAGCACGTGACGCCGCCGTTGCCGTACTCCAGCCCGTTGACGACGTTGTGCCCGCTGAAACTGAAGGAGGTATCCGTCAGGTTCGTGTCGTCGACGACGAAGTCGAGCAACTCCGGCCGGACCAGGTTGTCGGCATCGACCACGAGGAACCGGTCGGTCCGGCTACGACGGGCGCACTCCTTGATGGCGTTGTCATGGCCCGTCACGCCGTGGACGTTCTCCGCCAGTGGCGCCTTGGCCCGCAGATCCGCGAAGAACTCCTGCCTCCACGGCTCGTCGAACGACACGTAGAAGATACTCAGGTCTCCCAACCTGTAACTCCCCATCGAAACTCTCTCCGATCCAGGTCTGATGCGGTGTGGAAGTTCATCGAGCGGCCTGTCCGTCGATATGGGGCACCTCCTCAGACAGCTCAGGCGGCCCCTCGCAGGAGCTTGGCATCCACCTGGCGTCGGTGCACCTGCCCTGGAGCCCAATCTGCACCGGCGGCGGCTGGGCTCCGGGCCAATGCGGCGCGCCTGGCAGCAGGTGTCACGCCCCGCGTCCGGGCTCCACCGGGAGGTACACCCGCGACCCGGCTGCGACGAACGCCCGCGACTTGGCGTCCATCGCGAGCTGGATGTCGTGAGTGACCTTCATGGCGCAGAACTTGGGTCCGCACATCGAGCAGAAGTGGGCGGTCTTCGCGCCCTCGGCGGGCAAGGTCTCGTCGTGGTAGCCGCGGGCCGTCTCCGGGTCGAGGGCGAGGTTGAACTGATCCTCCCAGCGGAACTCGAACCGTGCCTGGGAGAGGGCGTCGTCCCAGCTCTGGGCCTGCGGGTGCCCCTTGGCGACGTCGGCGGCGTGTGCCGCGATCTTGTAGGCGATCATCCCCGCCTTCACGTCGTCGCGGTCCGGCAGGCCGAGGTGCTCCTTCGGCGTGACGTAGCAGAGCATCGCCGTCCCGTACATGGCGATCATCGCGGCGCCGATCGCCGAGGTGATGTGGTCATACCCGGGGGCGATGTCGGTGGCGAGCGGGCCAAGGGTGTAGAAGGGCGCCTGGTGGCACCACTCCTGCTGCAGCTCCACGTTCTGCCGGATCTTGTGCATCGGGACGTGCCCCGGCCCCTCGATCATCACCTGGACGTCGTGCCGCCAGGCGATCCGGGTGAGCTCTCCGAGCGTCCGTAGCTCGGCGAGCTGGGCCTCGTCATTGGCGTCCGCGACGCACCCTGGCCGTAACCCGTCGCCGAGGGAGAAGGCGACGTCGTAGCGGGCGAAGATCTCGGAAAGCTCCTCGAAATGCGTGTAGAGGAAGTTCTCCTGGTGGTGGGCCAGGCACCAGGCCGCCATCAGGGATCCACCGCGGGAGACGATGCCGGTCAGGCGGTCCACGGCCAGCGGGATGTGGGCCAGCCGGACGCCGGCGTGCACCGTCATGTAGTCCACGCCCTGCTCTGCCTGCTGGACGACGGTGTCCCGGTACACCTCCCACGTCAACGCGGCGGGATCACCGCCGACCGCCTCCAGCGCCTGGTAGACCGGAACCGTGCCGATCGGCACCGGGGAGTTGCGCAGGATCGCCTCGCGGGTGGTGTGGAGGTTCTTGCCGGTGGACAGGTCCATCACGGTGTCGGCGCCCCAGCGGGTGGCCCAGGTGAGCTTCTCCACCTCCTCGGTGGTCGAGCTCGACACCGCGCTGGTCCCGATGTTCGCGTTGACCTTCACCAGGAACCGCTGGCCGATCACCATCGGCTCCGACTCGGGGTGGTGGACGTTGCTCGGCAGAATCGCCCGCCCGGCGGCGATCTCGGCGCGCACGACCTCCGGCTCCAGGCCTTCCCGGATCGCGCAGAACCGCATCTCGGGCGTGACGATCCCGCGTCGCGCACATCCCAACTGGGTGACCGGCAGACCCTGGGCGCGGCGCTCGGCGATCCAGTGGGCGCGCCTCCTGGGCAGCCCGACCTCCGGGTCGCTTCCGGGGCCGGAGGTGTCGTAGAGGCGGACGGGCGGTCGGTCCCCGGCGAGGGTCACCTCGGCGAAGGGAACCTGCAGCTCGGACTCGTAGACCTTGCGGCGGTTGTTCATAGGGTTCCTTTCCAGGACGGGCGGACACGGTCTCGGCGGGGGCGAGGTAGGTGGTCGGCGGGGGCGAGGTAGGTGGTCGGCGGGGGCGGCCGGGCTCATCGCGTGACGGCGTCGAGCAGCTGCCCGACCAGGTCGGCGGGGTCGGGCGATCGCATCACCGCGCCCATCACGGCGACCCCTCGGGCACCCGCGGCCCGGCAGGCGGCCGCCCGGGCCGGGGTGTCCACGCCGCCGAGGGCGTAGACCGGCAGGGGCGCGGCGCGGGCCACCAACCGGGCCAGTCCCGCCACCCCCAGCGGGGGACCGTACCCGGGCTTGGACACCGTCGGGAAGACGGGGGAGACGGTGACATAGTCCGCGTCCACGGAGCGGTCGATCTCAGCCTCGTCATGGCATGAGCGTCCGGCCAGCCGGACGCCGGGCGGCCGGAGGTGGTCGCGCGTGCTCAGGTGGACGGCGGTGCCCTCGAGCGGGTCCGGGCCGGCGACGATCACGTCCACACCTCGGCCGCGGAGCGCCGCGGCCAGCCGGAGCCGGCCGGAGCGGGGCACGTCCTTCTCGCGCAGGACCGTCGTCACCGCGGCCGCCAGGACGACCTCGAGCAGCGGGCGCCGGGCCTGTCGCCGGTCGGTCAGCAGCAGTACCGGGGTCACGTGCCCAGCCGGTACCCGAGCGGTCACCGGAACGGCCTGCCGGCCATGGTGGTGGACGCCAGTGCGTCGAACCGGCGCGGGATCCGCCCCGCCCGGTAGGCCAGCCGACCGGCGACGACGGCGTGCCGCATCGCCGTCGCCATCGCGACCGGGTCGGCCGCCCGGGTGACCGCGCTGGCCAGCAGGACGCCGTCGCAGCCGAGTTCCATCGCCAGCGCGGCGTCCGAACCGGTGCCGATGCCGGCGTCCAGGATCACGGGGACGGAGACGTACTCCCGGATCAGCGCGATGTGGTGCGGGTTGGTGATGCCCAGGCCGGAGCCGATCGGCGACCCCGCCGGCATCACGCTGGCGCAGCCGACGTCCGCCAGGCGCCGGGCCAGCACCGGGTCGTCGCTGGTGTACGGCAGCACGGTGAACCCCGCCTCCACCAGGCTCCGGGCCGCTGCGACCAACTCGACGGCGTCCGGGAGCAGGGTGCGGTCGTCACCGATCACTTCCAGCTTGACCCAGTCGGTCGCGAAGGCCTCTCGGGCCAGGTGCGCCAGCCGGACCGCTTCAGCGGCGGTGAAACAGCCGGCCGTGTTGGGCAGCAGTTGCACGCCGGCGCGGCCGAGCACGTCCAGCAACGAGCCGTGGGAGCGGTCGGGGTCGAATCGGCGCAGCGCGACGGTCACCAGTTCGGTGCCCGATGCCGTGACGGCCTGCTCCAGGACGGCCAGGCTGCTCGCCCCGCCGGTGCCGAGGATGAGCCGGGAACGCAGCCGGCGCCCTGCGATCACGAAGGGATCGTCCATCGTCGTCACCCACCCTGCATGGCGGTCAGCACCTCGACCTCGTCGCCGGGCGCGACGGTCACGCGCAGCCACCGGGCGGCCGGCACCACCTCGCCGTTGACCGCCACGGCGACTCCGGTGGACGACGCCGTTCCGGTCAGCCGCGCGACGACGGCCGCGACGGTAGTGCCGTCCGGGACCGGTACCGGGGTCCCGTTGACGGTGACGGTCAGGTCCATGCCGAGCTCCCGGGGTGTGTGCCGGCGTCCTCGGCGTGCCCGTGGACCGGCGTCCAAGGCCGGCGGTCGACCCCGAAGGCGGCTATCACCTCGGGGGTCTCACCGGTGACGACGAGTTCGGCGACCGCGTCCGCGGTCACCGGGGCGAGCAGGATCCCGTTCCGGTAGTGGCCCGTCGCGGCGATCAACCGCTTGCCGGGGCCGCTGGCCAGCGGCCCGATCAGCGGAGCGTTGTCCGGCGTGGCGGGACGGTGCCCGACGCTCACCTCGACGAGTTCGTACTCCGAGACGGCCGGCACCAGGTCGGTGGCGGCGCGCAGCAGGTCCAGGACCGCTCCGGCGGTCGCCGTCCGGTCCCGGCGTTCCTCGGCGGTGGCTCCCACGATCAGGTCGCCGTCCGCCCGCGGCACCAGGTAGACGCTGCGCCCGTCGGCCCAACCCCGCACCGTGCCCCGGAGGACCGGGTGGCGGTCGCCGGCCCGCAGGCGCAGCACCTGCCCTTTCACCGGGCGGACGGGCTGCCCCGCGATCGCGGCGGAGGCGCACCCGGCGGCGATCACGACCACCGGAGCGTCGACCGACCGCGGGTCCGTCACCGACCGCGTGACGATCTCCACGTCC
>DATDMG010000063.1:0-5833 GCA_036518955.1 Kineosporiaceae bacterium
CGGGGTCCCTGCCTTGCCCGAGGATGTTCCCCCCATCGGCCCGGCAGCCACCGACTCGCCGGGACGCAGGTCCACCGACGCCGGGGCGCCGACGGCCCGACCGGCCCCGAGGAGCCGGGCCAGCTCCGTCCGGCCCCGGGAGCACCGGGACTTGATCGTCCCCTCCGCGACGCCCAGCGCCGCCGCCGCCTCGGACACCGACATCTCCTGGAGGTCCACCAGGACGATGGCCATCCGCTGCGGCTCGGGGAGTCGGGCGAGGGCGGCATGGACCATGAGTCGGGCCTCCACGGCGGCGTTGTCGTCGCGGGAGGTGGACACCTCGGCGTCTCCGAGTGGCACGCTCGGCCGGGCGCGCCGGCGCCTGACCCGGTCCAGGCACGCATTCACGACGACCCGGTGCAGCCAGGTCGTCACGGCGGCCTCACCCCGGTAGCTTGCGGCGTTCCGGAAGGCTGAGATCAACGCGTCCTGAAGAGCGTCGGACGCCTCCTCCCGGTCCGCCAGGGTGCGCATCGCCACCGCCCACAGCCGGTCCTTGTGACGCCGGACCAGTTCCGCGAACGCGGTCGGATCCCCGTCGATGTGCGCCTGCAGCAGGGAGCGATCGTCCGTCTCCGGCTGTGGCGAACGGCCGGTGGACCCGCGACCCCCCGGGACGGCACTCACGAGATCATGATCTCGTTGACGATGATCCGGTATTCACCGTTGCCCTGCTGCGGGACGCTGGTGAACCAGAGCAGCAGCGAGTCCAGGGTCATCGGTCGGGCCGGGGTGAGGACGGCGACGCCGTTCTGGGCCTGGGCGGTGGCGACCACGGTGGAGCTGTCCAGGCCCGGCCCGACCGCCGTCCGCAGCTCCACGGTGCCACCGGTACCTGGCATGGAGACCGTGACCGTGTTCACCCTGCCCGCGTTGAGGCGGAGGTAGAGGCCGAGGCCTTGTTTCAGGCCACCGAAGTCGGCGGAGCGGTAGCGGTCGGAGCGCCAGCCGGTGTCGGGATCGCCGTCGATGGCGCGCGGAGCGAGGCTACTCCCCTCCTGGCCGTCGCCCTGAGGGTCGATCGCCTCGTCGCCCGCGATGGTCGCGACGTCCCCGGACATGCTGGGCGACGGCGACCCGGTGGGCGAATCCGTCGGCGTCGGCGACGCCGAGGTGCCCGCCCCGAGGGCTGGCGAGGCGGCGCCCGTGGTAGCGGTCGGGAGGATCACCGGACCCTGCTGCACCAGGGGCGCCGGCCTGCCCATCCCGATCAGGCCGAGCACGGCCAGGACCAGGCCGAGCACGACCAGTCCCGCGACGAGCGCGATCACCAGCCTCGTCTGGTCGCGAGATGGGCGTGAGAGCGGCGCGGGCGGGATGAACGGGCCGAGCGGTACCTCCTCCTCTTCCGACGGCGCCGGACGGTCGCCCCCCGCGGACGGCCACGGCTCCGGCCGCGCGTTACCGAGCAGAGCCCACTCGTCGACGGACGGCGATGACGAGCCCGGCGCGGGATGGAGGACGCTGCCGCCGGGAGGCACCGACGATGTCAGGTCGGGCGCGGCCGTCCGGCCGCGCCCCGGGACCGCCGCCGCGGCGGCCGGCACCCGGGCCACCCGGGACGGGACCTCACCGGTCTCGACCGGGAGCCGCCAGGGCCACTCGCCCCCCGGGTCGGGCGCGGCGACCGAGCAGTTCAGGGTGTGCGGTGCCAGGCCGTTGGCGCCGGTGGCGGCCGGAGCCGGTGGATCGAGGTCGGCGCTGGTCGCGGTCTGCGGGTCGGCGCCGGCCGCGGTGACGCCCTCGCCCGCCAAGGCAACGGCCGGAGCCGGCAGCGGCTCCGCGGACCCCCACGGTGCCAGCTGGGCGGCCAGCTCGCGAGGGGACTGCGGACCGTCGTCGAGCGGTCCGAGCGCCACCACGCACAGGGTGTCCAGGTCGTTCGGAACGCCGGTCACCAGATCGCCGGGCGGCACGGCGCGGCCGTCGGCGCGGGGCGCCGGTTCCAGCGTGCTCTCCGCGGTTCCCGGCCAGCGGGCCGTGAGGGCGGCGTAGAGGATCCTGACCAGGCCGCGGGCATCGGTGCGATCGGCTCCGACCGGGTCCGCGTCCTGCTCGAGGCCGGCCAGTGCGGCGTCGACGGCCGTACCCAACACCTTGACCGCGCCGTCCGGGGTGATGACCAGGCTCGACGGGCTCAGCCGCAGGTGGTGGAGCCCTCGGGCGCTCGCGCGCTCGAGGGCCTGGGCGGACTCCCCGACGAGACGGCGCGCCACGTCGGGCGGCAGGGGGCCGGCCGCGAGGACCTGCTCGAGCGTCCGGCCGAGCAGATGCTCGGCGACGATGTGGGCGCTGTCGGCGGACTCGCCGACGTCCAGCACCCGCACGAGCCGGCGGTCCTCGACGAGTGCTGCGCGGCGCGCGGCGTCGACCACGTCGGCCGTGTGGCGGTGGCCCGGTCGGAGCAGGCGCACCGACACGGGACGGTCGAGGGTCTCGTCCACGCCGCGCCAGAGAGACCCGTCCGGACCGCTCCGGATGCACTCCTCCAGCCGGTACCGCCCCGCGAGCAGGGTGCCGTGCCCCACGCCGTCCAGAAGGCGCCCTCCCCTCGCCGACATCGGACACCGAGGTAACCAACCGACGCCGATCCATCACCGGTTCGGCTTACATGCTAGGTCCTCACCAGAGCCGATCGGCAGGCCACCTGGGCAGTGTCGACCGGGCGCCCGCCGTCGGACAAGCCTCCCCGCCCACCCGGATCGGCCGTGTTGACGCGGCGTGTTCAGCGCCGCACACGGCGGAGTAGGGGTTCCGCGAGCACGCCGAACTCCTCGACGTGCATCAGGCGCAGCAAACCGGCGTACACCGCGACGAGGGCACTCCCGGCCACCGCCAGGACGGCGACCGAGGCCGCCGTGCTCACCCCGATGACGGCGTGCAGCCCGGATCCGACGAACCACGCCACCAGTCCCGCCGCCAGTGCGGCGACGAGCAGTTGCCCATGCGTGCGGAGCAGCCGGGCGCCGTCCAGGCCCCCGAGCCGGCGGCGGAGCAACGCGGCCGCCAGCACCGCTCCGGCCAGGTTCCCGGCACTCATCGCCAGGCCGATCCCCGGGGTGACCCAGTCCGGCGGGAGCAGGCGCGCGGCGGCGAGGCTCCCCGCCATCCAGACGATCACGACGGCGACCTGGACGGCGAACGGCGTGCGGGCGTCCTCGTAGGCGTAGAACGCGCGGCTGAACATGTAGGTGGCGCTGAACGCGACCAGTCCGAGGATCATCGCGCCGGCGACCAGGGCGATGCTGTCCGTCTCGGCCGGCTGACTACGGAAGAAGACGGCCCGGGCGAGGTCCCGGCCGAGGACGACGTACCCGACCGTTGCGATCACGGTCGCCACCCCGGTGAGCCGGACGCCGAGGGACGCGTCGGCCCGTACGTCGTCGGTGCGACCCGCCCCGGCGGCCGCGGCCATCCGGGTGAACACCGCGGTGACGAGGGACACCGCGGCCAGGGAGTGGGGGAGGAAGAACAGCAGGTAGGCGTTGTCCCAGATCATCCGGCCGCGCCCGGATCCGCCCTGCCGGGCGGCCGCCGCCGCGGCGTCCGTCGCCAACTGCGAGATCACCGGGAAGGCGAGCTGCCCGACGAGGACCCCGGCGAACGTCCAACCGGCGACCGTGCCGGCCGTCCGCAGGCCCGTCCCACGGGTGCCCCACCGGGGCCGCCAGCGGTAGCCGACCCGGTGGAGCGCCGGGAGGAGGACGAGCGCCTGCGCCACGACGCCCAGGGTCGCCGTCCCGGCCAGGACGGCGGCCGGCGCGGCGCCCCACCACGCCGCCGGCTTGCCGCCCGGCCCGTAGAGCGCGATGAAGACCAGGCAACCGGCGATGGCGACGACGTTGTTGACGACGGGCGCCCACATGAACGGGCCGAAGCTGTGGCGCGCGTTCAGGATCTGGCCGTAGATCGTGTAGAGCCCGTAGAAGAAGATCTGCGGCAGGCACCAGAGGGCGAACCCGGTGGCCAGCTCGAGCTGCTCGGCGTGCCAGCCGCGCTCGTAGAGCCGGATGAGCAGGGGCGCGGCCGCGGTGGCGATCACGGTCGCGCCGCCGAGGACGGCGACGGCCAGGGTGACCAGCCGGTCGATGTATTCCTGGCCGCCGTCGCTGTGCTTGGCCGCCCGGACGATCTGCGGCACCAGGACGGCATTCAGCACCCCGCCACCGATGAGGATGAAGAGGTTGTTCGGCAGCGTGTTGGCGACCGCGAACGGGTCGGCGTCGAACCCGACCCCGATGGCCCAGGCGAGGACGGCCACCCGGACGACGCCGAGCACCCTCGACGTCAGCGTCCCGGTGGCCATCAGCGCGCTGCTGGAGAGCAGCCGGGAGGTGGAGTTCCCCTCGGCGTCCGGTTGCCCACCGCCCTGCGCAGGGGGGGTGGTGCCGTCGCCCCGGGCCGGATCCGGCGCCGATCCGGCGCCCGTCCCGGTCGTGCCGGGTTCGGTCGCGCCGGGTTCGGTCGCGCCGGGTTCGGTCGTGCCGGGTTCGGTCGTGCCGGGTTCCGTGGCGCCGGGTTCCGTGGTGCCGGGACGGATGGCCGGCCTCCCGGTACCGCCCGCCCCGAGGGGCCGGACGACGGGGAGCCGACCGATCCGGGCCGCCAGGGCCAGTCCTCCGGTGGTGACCGGCGCGAGGTCCGGCCCGTCCGCGGACGCCGGCACCTCGAGCGTGCCCGCGGGATCCCCGGCATGATCGGGCGCGCCGAGGGGTTCCGCGACACCGCTGGCCTGGGACGCCCTCCCGGACCCGGCCGGCGGCGGACCGGACCCACCGGACGGCCGACCTGGCCGATCGCCGGCGGGCACGCGGCCGACGTCGTCCGGGTCGGGGACGGCGTCGGGGGAGATCCGCTCCCGTCCGCGTCCTCGGCGCACGTTCCGGACCAACCCGGCCAGGAAGAGGAGCAGGACGGCGGCCCCGAGCCAGGTCAGGGCCCGGTCCTCCCACTCCCGATGCACGGACACCGTGATCGTCGGCGGGACGCCGATCACCGGGCCCCTGGCTGAACCGGCGGTGAGGGTGCCCACGATGGTGGTCTGGCCGTTGGCGATCGCGTCCAGCCGGACCAGGACCGTCCGGGTCCTGCCCGGGTCGAGGCGAACGGGGTCGATCGGCCGGACGTGCACCCGCCCCGACGTCGCGTGCAGGTTGAGGCTGACGACGACGGGCACGGGCAGCTTGTTCACGATGGTCACCGGCCGCTGCCCGGTGGAGGCGAGCAGATTGACCGAGCTGCCGGCGAAGACGCGGACGCCGTGGTAGAGGCCGTCCACCTGGTCGGCGAGCTCCCACAGGGGGGTGCCGGGGCGGGTGGCACCACCGAGTTGGTGCTGATCCGGGATCCACGCCGTCGAGAGCAGTTCGAGGCCACTGCGCCGGGTGGGTTCGGCGACGGCGGCGTCGCCGGTCGGGTCCAGGGCCGGGGCGAACCCCTGGAGTCGGTGCAGTTGTGCCGCGACGGCCGCGACGGCGCCCGGATCGAGCCGGGTCGACGCGGTCGGCGGGGCGCGGACGAGGCGGCTCCGGCTCACCGCGACGGCCGGGTGAGCACGGACCGTGTCCAGGTCGGACAGCGCGATCCAGCCCGCCGACCGTAGCGCGCCGAGGGAGTCCCGAACCACCGCCGGATCCGGGTTCCAGTCCCGGGGCAGGGTGGCCACCGCCACGGCGGACGCGACGCCCCGGGCCGCCTCGGTCGACGCCCGGGCCGCCTCGGTCGACGCCCGGGCCGCTCCGGTCGAGGTGCCGGGCGGGCCCGGGGCGCGTGCCGAGGACGCCAGCACAGC
>DATDMG010000064.1:0-24232 GCA_036518955.1 Kineosporiaceae bacterium
TCGACCCGCCCGGCTCGATCCAGGAGGCGATGGAGAAGCAGATGCGCGCCGAGCGCGACCGCCGCGCCGCGATCCTCAACGCCGAGGGCGTCAAGCAGTCGCAGATCCTCACGGCAGAGGGCGACCGGCAGTCGGCGATCCTGCGGGCCGAGGGCCAGGCGCAGGCCGCCGTCCTCAAGGCGCAGGGTGAGGCGCGGGCGATCCAGCAGGTGTTCGCGGCCATCCATCGCGGCAACCCCGATTCCAAACTGCTGGCCTACCAGTACCTGCAGGTTCTTCCGCAGATCGCGCAGAGCCCGTCGAACAAGGTCTGGATCGTGCCGACCGAGCTCACCCAGGCCCTCCGCGGGATCGGCACCGCACTGGGCGGCGGCGACGACTCCGCGGCTGCCTGGGCGCCGTCGGCCGGGACGTCGGCCGGCCCGCCGGAGCCGGAGGCCGCCGCCGGTTCCGGGTCCGACGCACCGGGCGACGGCGTCCTCTCGGGGACCGTCCCGTCGCTGGCCGAGACCGCGCTGGAGGACCCGGCCGAGGCCCTGCGCCGGGCGAAGGCGGAGGTGGCCGGCGCGGAGGGGACGGCGGCGGAGTCGTCCCGGATGCGCCAGCTGTGAGGATCGCCCGTCGGGCAGCTTGACCGGGGCCGACCGCGGCCCGTGCCGCGTTCGGCCGGGCCCGTGCCGCGTTCGGCCGGGGGAGTCACGGCAGTTGACGCCACGGCGGGGATTGGATGGGATGGTAACGGGGCGGGGGGCCCGGAGTGGCACCCTTTCGGGACTGAGGACCGCGGCGGGGGTACGGGGTGGGTGACGGCTCGCAGCAGTCGGGTGATGGCCGACGGAGATCACAGCTGCGGCTGACCGCTGAGGAGGCCGTCGACTTCGCCGCCGACCTGGCCCAGCGCCGTGCCGCCGCGCTCGTCGAGGCGGGTCGGTACGAGGAGGCCATCGGCGTCTACGACGAGGAGACGCGCAGCTACCGGGCGCTCCTGAGCGGGGTGACCGGTCGGACGCCGGACCCGGAGACCGCACGGCGGCAGAGCCTGCACCTGAGCAAGGTGCTGATGGAGATCGGCACGCTGAACGCGCGGCTGCGTCGCGACCAGCCGGCCCTGGCCCGCACCGAGGAGGCCCTGGCCGTCGTCCGTGGGCTGGGTCCGATCGACTCGGTGATGGCGGGGTACGTTCTGTGCCGGGTGCTGTGGGGCTACGCCTGGGTACGGGCCGGGCTGGGCGTCGACCTGCGGTCGGCCTACGCCGCGGTGCAGGAGGCCGAGGCGATCCTGCGGCAGCTCGCGGTGGACCCGCCGGCCTCGCTCGCCCCGGCGGTGCGTGCCGAGTTGCCGGTCCTGCAGTCGTTCCTGGCGCACCTGCAGGCGAGGACGGCGGTGGGCGAGCAGGCCCGGTGGACTCACGGCTGACCTCGCCGGCGCATCGCCGGTGGCCTTCAGCCACCGATGGCCGAGGCGATGGCGGACTCGGCCGACAGCACGAGGTCCACGTACCACTCGGCGTGGTTGTACGCGAGCAGGGCCGCGTGGACGCCGTCCGGCCCGTTGCCGACGCCGGTGGCGCAGAGGTACCGGGCCGCCGTGAAGATCGCATCGCGTGGGGTCCACGGGTCGGCGATGCCGTCCTGGTCGCCGTCCACGGCATAGGCGGCGAAGGTGGCCGGCATGAACTGCATCGGCCCGATGGCCCCCGCGGACGACGGCCCGACGTTCTGGCCGTGCCCGCTCTCGACCTGCCCCACTGCCGCCAGCAGGGTCCAGGACAGCCCGGGGCAGGTGATCGCGGCGTCTCGGTAGTCGCGGGCGTAGTCCGCCGGGATCGGCAGCGCCGCGACCGGCCCCGGGGCCCGGGCCTGCTCGGCGGCCCGCCGGGCCCGGGCGAGCCGGGCCGCGGCCAGGGTGGCGATCTTCCGGTCGCGGCCGAACGCGCGCAGCCGGGCCAGCTCGCGCGTGGCCTGGTCGCGTACCCAGGCGGCGGCGTCCTGCTCCTCGCGCAGGGTCGTCAGCGTCGCGTTGACCTCGGCGGCGGCCTGCAGCGCCCGGTCGGTGCGGTACCTGGCCGCCGCGGTGGCCGTCTCGGCGTCGTCCTGGGCCGCGGTGGCCCCGGCCAACAGGCGGTCGGCGAGCGGGCCGCCGACCGACAGTGCCCAGAGGGCGTCGTCGGTGCTGCCCGCGACGAGCAGGGACAGCCCGGCATCAGCCGCCGGGCCGAGCGCGTAGAGGTCGAGCACCCGGTCGGCCAGGGCTTCGCGGGCCCGGGCGAGCCGGTCGGCCGCCGCCTGGACGCCGGCGTCGGCCGCGGCCACCCGACGGTAGGCGTGGGCCAGCCGCGCCGCCGCTGCCGCCGCCGCCGCACTGTGTCGCCGGTACCGCTCGGTGAGCTCGTCGACCTCGGCGGCGAGCCGGGCGGTGCGTGCATCGTCGAGGAGCCCGGGCACCTGGCCCGGCGACCTGCCGCTCCCAGGACCGGTCGTGCGGCCGCCCGTCCCGGCTCCGCTCGACGGCGCGGTCGCCGCCGCGGCGACCACCGGGAGGCCGGCAGCCGGGACTCCGGCGAGCACGACGGCCACCGCGAACGCCGTGAACCGGACGGCGGCACGAACGCCCACGGGAAAGGTGTCGGCAGCCGGTGGTCGCGCCTTGACCCGGCCGCCGTCCCGGTGGGGGCTGCCCCCGGCCGGCCGATAGCCTCCCGGCGTGACGGCGTGGAAGGGGAAGACGCCCGCGGTGGGTGCCGGGGGCGCGGCTGCCGGACTGCTCGACACCCCGGGCCGAAGCCGGTGAGCCTGCCGAGAGCCGGCGCGCCGGGCGTGGCGACCGGCGACGTCCACCGGGTCAGCGATCCGGACGACGACCGCCTCGACGACTACACCCACCTCACCGATGTGGCGCTGCGATCCCGGCGGGAGCCGCAGCAGGGGCTGTACCTGGCCGAGAGCGAGAAGGTGATCCGCCGGGCGCTGGACGCCGGTCACCGGCCGCGTTCGATGCTGCTCTCCGACCGCTGGCTGCAGCCGCTGGCCGACCTCGTCGACCGGGTGACGGCCGCGGGCGCGCCCGTCTTCGTGGGCTCCGCGGACGTTCTGCACTCGCTCACCGGGTTCAACGTCCACCGCGGCGCGATCGCCGCGATGCACCGGCCGGCTCCGGTCGAGGTCGCGGCCCTGGTCACCGCGGCCCGGCGCCTCGTCGTCCTCGAGGACGTCGTGGACCACACCAACGTGGGTGCCGTCTTCCGGTCCGCCGCCGGGATCGGGGCCGACGCCGTCCTGGTCAGCCCGCGGTGCGCCGACCCGTTGTACCGGCGATCGGTGCGGGTGTCGATGGGGACCGTCTTCCAGGTGCCGTGGGCACGTCTGGAACCGTGGCCGGCGGGCCTGCGCGTGCTCCGCGAGCACGGGTTCGTGGTCGCGGCCCTGGCGCTGGCGCCGTCCGCCGTCCGGCTGGACGACCTCGAGGCCGCCCTGCCGGAGCGTCTCGCGCTCGTGCTGGGGACCGAGGGCGACGGCCTGAGCGACCCCGCCCTCGCCGAGGCCGACCTCGCCGTCCGGATCCCGATGCTGGGCGGGGTCGACTCGCTGAACGTCGCGGCTGCCGCCGCCGTCGCGTTGTGGGCTACCCGGCGACGCTGACCGCCAGGCCCTCGATCACCTCGGCGCCGGGCAGGGCACCCACGAGATCCCCGGGCAGCAGCAGCTTGCCCTGCCGGACGCCGCTCCCGACGAGCACCATCGGCACGGTGACGACGCGGGCGTCGACGAGCAGCCGCCAGTGCGGGGGCAGACCCACCGGGGTGATCGCCCCGTACTCCATGCCGCTCTCGCCGACGGCGCGCTCCATCTCGAGGAACGAGGCCTTCCGGACGTCCAGCAGTCGCCGGACCGTGCCGTTGACGTCCGCCCGGGTGGTGGCCAGCACCAGGCAGGCGGCGATCCGCTCCAGTCCCTCCCGCCGGCCGCCCACGATCACACAGTTGGCGCTGACCCCGGCCGGGAGGTCGTGCGCCTTCACCAGGGCGGGCGTGTCGCTGAGCGCCGGGTCGATCTCGGTGACCCAGGCCCGGTCGGCGATCCCCGGAACGGTCCGGACGGCGTCCAGCACCGGGACGGCGATCAGGTCGGGCCGGTCGAGGACCGGCACCATGGTCAGCGTGCCGAGGGTGGGGGCGGAGGTCACCGGCCCAGCATGCCCCGCCGGTGGCAGGCCCGGCCGGCGGGGCGCGCCGAGGGCGTCGGCGGACTAGCTCAACAGCTCCTCCAGCGGACGCCGCGGCGTCGCCGGTGCCTCGACGAGCGCCCGGCCGATCCGCAGCAGGACCTGCGGCTGGCCCCAGATGGCGAGCGCCTCGGCGACCTCCGGGCGCACCGACGGATCCTGCAGGGGCTGGTCGGTGAACGTGGCGACGAGTCCCTTGGCCGTCGCGGTGAGCAGCAGCCGCTCCAGGGCCAGCCCGGCCACGACCCAGTCGTGCCGTGAGTCGGCGCGGGTGGAGACCACCAACACCGTGCTGCGCGCCAGTTCCTCCTCCACGTCGTGCGCCTCCGGCGTGCCCCGGTGTCCGCCGTGCACGAGGGAGTCGACGGGGAACGGCGAGGTGCCGAGCGCGGAGCTCGGGATGCCGTCGACGTGGTCGTGGCCGCCGCGCCGCACCCAGCGTTCCACCTCGTCGCGGAGCTGGTCGTCGGCGGCCTGCGCGCGCACCGCGCGCCGCAGCAGGCCGGCCAGCCGGCGCCGGGCGGTGGAGTCGGCCACGCTCAGCCGAGCACCCTCCGCGGACGCCGCCTGCCGCAGCTGGAGCAGGTCCTCCTCGGCCACCACGTGGGAGCGGTAGACGCGGCGATGGGTGTGCCGGAGCGGGATCATCTGCTGCAGCAGGGCGTCACCCTCGGCCGGGGGCCGCCGTCCGACCGCCCGGATCGTGGCGATCAGTGTCGGATCGGCAGGGTCGGGCAGCAGCGCCACGTCGGGAAGGTATCCCAGCGCTCGCAGCGCCACCCGGGCATTCAGGACGGCGCTCCCGCAGGACACGAGCCGGTCGCGGCCCGCCGGGTCGATCACGGGGAGTGACCTGGAGAGGTCCTCGCGTACCGCGATCCCGTCCGGGAGCCGGCGGAACCGCCACGGTTGGCTGTTGTGGATCGAGGGAGCCCAACGGGCCGCCTCGCCGATGGCCGTGATCTCCTCCTGGGTGAGCTGAGGGGTGGCGGTTGCCTGATGACCCCCGGCTGGGGCGTGCAGGCTGTCCGCAGCTACAGTCATGGCGACCTCCACGCGGGTTCAGTCGTCACGTTAGGCAACGCCCCGGCCCTCAGCCACAGGGCGAAGGTCCTTCGGACCGGGCCGCAGCACTCAGGGTGACCCGGACCGGGTCAGCCCGCCTCCGGACAGCCGCCTGGTCCGGCGGTCGTGCCGGTGCGGCCAGGGCGGCCGTCGGGAGTGCTCTCCGGCCCGGCGCGCAGCCCGGTCAGGATCGCCTCGCTGATCTCGTGGAGCTGCTGCACCTGCTGTGGGCTCAGCCGGTCCAGCAGATGGCGGCGAACGGACTCCACGTGCGAGGGAGCGGCGGCCTGCAGGGCTGCGAACCCCTGCTCGGTCAGCCGGGCGAGCGACCCACGGCGGTCGGTCGGGCAGCTCTCCCGCCGCACCCAGCCGGCCTCCTCCAGCCGGGCGACGGCGTGTGACAGCCGGCTCCGGGACGACTCCGCGGCCTGGGCCAGCTCGCTCATCCGCAGCACCCTCTCCGGTGCTTCGGAGAGCCGGACGAGGATCTCGTAGTAGGTGTGCGGGATCCCGCAGTCGCGTTGCAGCTCGCGGTCGAGCTGGCTGTAGAGCAGCTGGGTGGCGGCCAGGAAGGTGCGCCAGGCGCGCTGCTCCTCAGCGTTGAGCCACCGGGTCATCCGTGGAGCATAGCATCCAAATGTTGAGTGTTAAACTAATGCCTCGGTCGGCTGAACGGTCGGGCGAAAGCCAACACGCAGTAATCGCTTGGATACGTGAGGTAGTGTCCTTGTGTCGGGTCGGTGGATTCGAATCCCCGCACGGCGTCGCCGGTCCGCAGCCCGGACCGGCTGGTCCCGTCTCGTTCGACCTGGTGGGAGGCTCGCGGATGCGCAGGCGTGGCGGACGGTCCTGGTTTTCGGCCGGCACCGCCGGGCGCCCCTCGGCGCAGCCTGCCGCGGAGCCGCGACCAGCCGCGGAGCCGCGACCAGCCGGCGAGACGCCTCACGTGGCGGGGGTGGAGACCGCTCCGCCGCGGGCGGTGGCCCGGCTCCGCGGTGACGAGGCGCTCCATCTGCTCGATGCTTCCCCGGACGCCGTCATCGGCCTGGACGCCTACGCCCGCGTCGTGTTCGCCAACGCGGTGGCGGAGCGGACGTTCGGCGAGCAGCGCGTGGGGCTCGTCGGCGTCGGCGTGGACGACCTCGTGCCGCACCTGGCCCGCGCGGTCACCGCGCTGCGGATGCGGGTCGAGTCGGGCGACGCCGTCCCCGGCCCGGCGGGTGTCGGGACCGAGCTGGCCGGCGTCCGCGCCGACGGCTCGCGGTTCCCGGCGACGGTATGGCTGACCCCGGTGCGGGCCGGCCGCCGCATGCTCATCGCGTCGACGGTGCGTGACCTGACCCCGCAGCGGGCGGCCGACGCGCGGGCACGCCGCCAGGCCGCCGAGCTGAACCGGGCCCTGCAGCAGGCCGAGCAGGCCCGTGAGCAGGTCGGTGCGGTGTTACGCGCGGTCACCGAGCGGGTGATCATCATCGCGGACGCCGCGGGCACGGTCGTGGCGTTCAACCGGGCCGCCGAGCGGCTGCTCGGGTACACGGCGGCCGAGATCATCGGCCGGCCGACGACCACGCTCAGCGATCCGGACGAGCTGGCCGCGGTCGCCCAGGAGCTCGGCATCGACGCCTCGCTCGACCCGCTGCTGGAGCTCACCCGGTCCGGTCTGCCGAACACCCAGGAGTGGTCCTACCTCACCAACCGTGGGGAGCGACGTCCGGTCAGCCTCCGGATCACCGCGATCGGCAACCGCGCCGACCCGTCCGGGTTCGTCTGCGTCGCCGAAGATCGAGGCTTCGCGTGGTCGCCGGGCGGGTCGGGGTCGAGCACCTCCGATCGACTCCTGTTGGACCTGGACGACGCCGAGACGCGTTCGCTGCGGTGGCAGGTCGGCGGCTCCCGGTACGCCCGCCGCGGCTGAGGGGCGTACCCCCCGGGAACGGGCCCCGTGATCATGGGGCGTCAGCATCGGGGTGTCGGTCATCCGGGTCCTCCGGCTCTTCGGGCCGGTGGTGGGGTGCCGCCAGGGCCTCCTCCACGGTGGGGTAGATGCAGAAGGCCCGGTCCAGGGCAGTGATCTGGAACAGCGTGGTCACCGGCGGCCGGCACCCGGCGATCCGCAGCTCGCCGTCCGTCGTCCGGGCCCGCTTGTGCGCGGCCACCAGCACGCCGAGGCCGGAGGAGTCGAGGAAGGAGACCTCGGACAGATCGACGACGATGGTGTCCTCTCCCTGCGCGAAGGCTGAGAGCAGGTGGTCGCGCAACGCCGGGCCGGTGTGGACGTCGATCTCGCCGTTCACCCGGACCACCCGCCACTTCCCGGCGTGGCTGCTGGTCACGATCGGTGCATGGGTCACGGATCCTCCCTTCGGGGCGGTGTCGCGCAGGCGGGCACGAGGATCCCGGTGGCGACGCGAACGGCCGTCCCCGGCGGCGTGCCTGGGCGCATCCCATCGCGTTCGGCGGGCCCCTGCCACCCGAGCCGAAGGCAACTGTCCGTTACATCCTGCAGCATACCGTTACGAAGCCCGGAACAACCCCTCGTGGTCGTGGGTCGTCCTCCCCGGCGGGCCACCTGGGACCGCGAGCCGCTAGGGTCGCCCCGTCCGGCCGCGGCGGGCGGCCGGGTCGAGGAGATGCCGTGGATTTCGAGCCGTCCGCGCGGTCGCGCGACTATGCCGAACGCCTGCAGGAGTTCATGGACGACGTGGTGTTCCCTGCGGAGCCGGTCTACGCCCGGCAGCGCGCCGAGCTGGTGGCGTCCGGGCGTCCGCACCACGTGCCGCCCGTCGTCGAGGACCTCAAGGCCGACGCGCGCTCGCGCGGTCTGTGGAACCTGTTCCTGCCGGACGCCACTGACCCTGCCCACGGCCTGTCCGTCGTCGACTACGCCCCGCTGGCGGAACTCACCGGGTGGTCACCGGTGATCGCTCCCGAGGCGATCAACTGCGCCGCGCCGGACACCGGCAACATGGAGGTCCTGCACCTGTTCGGCACCGAGCAGCAACGCCGGGACTGGCTCGAGCCGCTGCTCGACGGTCGGATCCGGTCCGGTTTCGCGATGACCGAGCCGGGCGTCGCCAGCAGTGACGCCACGAACATCGCGACCCGGATCGAGACCGACGGCGACGAGTTCGTGATCAACGGTCGCAAGTGGTGGACGTCGGGTGCGAACGACCCGCGCTGCCGGGTGCTCATCCTGATGGGTGTGACCGACCCGGACGCCGAGCGGCACCGCCGGCAGTCCATGGTCCTGGTGCCGATCGGCACCCCGGGGGTGACCGTGGAGCGGAACCTGCCGGTCTTCGGGTACGTGGACCAGCACGGGCACGCCGAGATCTCCTTCACCGACGTCCGGGTCCCGGTGACGAACCTGGTCGGGGAGCGCGGCGGCGGGTTCGCGATCGCACAGGCCCGGCTCGGGCCGGGCCGCGTGCACCACTGCATGCGCGCTCTCGGCAGTGCCGAACGCGCCCTGGCGCTGCTGCGTGACCGGGTCCGGCAGCGGACGGCGTTCGGGCGTCCGCTCGCCGACCAGGGCGTGGTGCGCGAGTGGATCGCCCGCTCCCGGGTCGCCATCGACTCCGCCCGCCTGCTCGTGCTGCAGACCGCGTGGATGATCGACCGGTACGGAGCCAAGGCGGCCCGGCAACAGATCGCCGCGATCAAGGTGGCGGCGCCGGCGGCTGCCCTGGAGGTCCTCGACCGGGCGATCCAGGCCCATGGCGGCGCCGGCGTGAGCGACGACGTGCCGCTGGCCGCGCTCTGGGCGGCGACCCGGGTCCTGCGCCTCGCCGACGGACCCGACGAGGTACACCTGCGCGACATCGCCCGGTTGGAGCTGCACCGCTCCTGACCGCCCGGGGCGCGGTGCGGGGCGCCACGGCGTCGGGCGACGGCGTAGTTTTGGCCGCCGTGACGTCATCGCGCTCCGACCGCCGTCCCGACCACGCGACCGGGGCCGCGGCTGCCCGGGACGGCGACGCCCGCGACGACCGCGACGCCCGCGACGTCGCGCGGTGGCGCGCGCAGACCCCGGGATGCGCCGGCGTCCTCCACCTGAACCACGCCGGGGCGTCGCTGCCGCCGGCCGTCGTCACCGACGCGGTGATCGACCACCTGCGGCTCGAGGAGCGGATCGGCGGGTACGAGGCCGAGGACGCGGCCCGCGAGCGGCTGGCGGCGGTCTACCGGTCCGCGGCCCGGCTGATCGGGGCCGACCCCGCGGAGATCGCCCTGGTCGAGAACGCGACCCGGGCCTGGCACCTGGCCTTCTACGCCGTCCCCTTCCGGCCCGGAGACCGCATCGTCACGGGCGTGGCGGAGTACGCCAGCAACTACCTGGCCTTCCTGCACCTCCGAGCCACCCGCGGGGTGGAGATCGACGTCGCGCCGGACGACGCGACCGGCACCCTGGACGTCGCGGCGTTGGAGGAGCTCGTCGGGGAGCGGACCCGGCTGATCGCCGTCACGCACGTCCCCACCAACGGCGGCCTCGTCAACCCGGCGGAGCGGATCGGGGAGGTCGCCGGCCGGCACGGGGTGCTGTACCTGCTCGACGCCTGCCAGTCCGTCGGCCAACTGGACGTCGACGTCCGCCGGGTGGGCTGCGACTTCCTGTCCGTGACCGGTCGCAAGTTCCTCCGCGGTCCGCGGGGCACCGGCTTCCTGTACGCCCGCGCCGGGACGACGGCCGCGCTGCACCCGCCCGTGATCGACCTGCGGGCGGCCACCTGGGTCGGCCGGGACTCGTACGAGCTGTCCCCGGATGCCCGGCGGTTCGAGACCTGGGAGGGCCACGTCGCGGGGCGGCTCGGGCTCGGGGTGGCGCTCGACCTCGCCGTGGAGATCGGCCCGGCGCGGATCGAGCGCCTGGTGACCCGGGTCGCCGACCGTTTGCGGGACCGCCTCGCGGCGGTGCCAGGGGTGACGGTGCGTGACAAGGGTGAGCGGCGCAGCGGGATCGTCACGTTCGAGCACGCTCGCCTCGACGCCACGACGATCCGTGACCGACTCCGGGCCCGTGCCGTCAACGTGAGCGTCACCACGGCGTCGTCGACCCGGCTGGACTTCGAGCAGCGCGGGCTGTCGGACCTGGTCCGCGCGTCCGTGCACTACCTGACGACCGACGATGAGGTGGACCGCTTCGCCGCCACGTTGGCCGACCTCGGGCGCTGACCGGCGGCGGGGTGGCCGCCAGCTCGCGGGCGGGGTCGCCGGTCAGTCCCGGCCCAGTGAGCGGCTCACACCGGCCACCAGCGCGGTGGCGAGGATCCAGCCGGCGGCGATGAGCCCGTCCGCGACCCATTCCGTCGCACCGACAGGGTCGAACGCCGTCCGCTGCCCGAAGGCACCGATCGGGATGAGCAGGTCGACGGTGTAGACCAGCGCGCTGAAGCGCGGGTGGTGCTCGGGGTCGAGCGGGTGCGGCGCCCAGCCGGTGAACACCGTCGTCCCGAGGGCCACGAGCACGGTGAGCCACGCCCCCGCCAGCCAGGAGCGGTACCCGTAGCCGACGAGCGCGTCCAGCAGGTAGCCGCCGAGGCGCCGCAGCGGGTGCAGGGTGGCGCGGCGGCGCCGTTCCTTGGCGAGCAGCACCCGGCGGGCGTCGTCGTCGTGGCCCAACCGCCGGTAGTACGCGGCGAGCTGCTGGTACGGCTGCGGCCGGTAGGCCTCGCTGTCACGGTCGAGCCAGCGGCACCGGGCGGCGACTCCGATGGGCGCGCCGAGCGGGATGAGGTGGTCGTAGGTGAACCCGTCCAGGCGCATCGCGGCGGGCCATCGCTCCGCGGCGTCCCGGAGCGCCCCGACGTGGGCCCGGCTCAGGTCCACCAGGCCGTCGACCTCGGCCGGCATCAGGATCAGCTCGCCCGCCTGCAGGCCGCGGGCACGGAGAGCGCGGTCCCCCGCGTGCAGGCGAGCCCCGTGGAAGCTGACCTCGCCGGAGACCTGGGCCCCGCGCAGGAGCAGTTGCCCGTCCACCCGGAACCCGTCGGCACACCTGAGCCGGTTGGTCTGCACGTCGTCCAGGCAGAGCGCGACGCCGCCCGGGCGGTGGAAGTGCGCCTGCTCCAGCAGGATCCCGCCGAGCACGCGGGCCCCGATGAAGCGGGTCTCGCCGTCCACGCGCAGGCCACCACGGCCGACGACGCCCCCACCGACGATGACGCCACCGGCGGACAGCGCACGGTCCCCCGGGTTGACCAGTTTGGCCCGGCTCAGGTGGAGCGTCCCACTGATGTCGGCGTTCTCCAGGCTGCTGCGCCCGCTGATCACTGAGCCGGACAGGCGCAGGTCGCCACGGACGGCGAGCAGCCGGGCCTCCAGCCCGGGCAGCTCGCACTCGCTGCACTCCCAGGTGCGGGTCGAGGCGCCGGTGAGCTGCGGCGCCGCGGTGAACCGGCACCGGTCGAAGTGCACCGGGACGGCGACCTCCCGGTACGACACATCGAGCGTGCCGGTGACCACCGCGCCGCGTAGCCGCAGCGCGGGCGCCACGCCGTCCGGGCGCTCGCCGCCGCGGACCACCAGGGCGGCGACGACGACGGCCCGCACGTCGGCCCCCCCGGCCTCGGCCCAGCCGCCCGCGTCGACCGCGCTGACGAGTGCCTTTTCGGCGGCGGTGAGATCCCCCGGGAGCATGCCGCCATCCTGCCCTCTCGGTGTGGGCGGGGTGGTAGGCCTCGGTGAACGTCTGCGGGTGGACCTCCCTCCGCCACGGGCCGAGGCTCGGCGTCCCGGACGGGCGTCGGTGGCGAGCGGGGACTTCGGCCCACCTAGCGTGGTGCCGTGACGACCTACCCGCCCCCCGTCCCCCCGGACCCGGCAGCCCGTGCCGCCGCACCGTGGCGCTGGAGCGCCCTCGAGGTGGCCGCGGCGACGCGCGCCGGCGAGGTGAGCTGCCGCGAGGTGGCACGCTCGGTCCTCGGCCGGATCGCCGACGTGAACCCGCGACTCAACGCGATCACCCTCGAGCTCGCGGACCAGGCCCTGGCCCAGGCGGCCGCCCTGGACGAGCGGTTCGCCCGCGGCGAGCAGCTCGGGCCGCTGCACGGCGTCCCGATCACGATCAAGGACAACGTCGACGTCCGGGGCCAGCGCACCCCCAACGGGCTGCCCGGGCTGGCCGAGCTCATCGCGCCGGACGACTCGCCGGTGACCGCGAACCTGCGGGCCGCGGGCGCGGTGATCGTCGGGCGGACGAACACCCCCGAGGTGTCGATGCGGCCGACCACGAACAACCCGTTGTACGGCCTCACCCTCAACCCGTGGGACGCCGGGACGTCCTGCGGCGGGTCGTCGGGCGGTGCCGGGGCCGCGGTCGTGGCCGGGATGGGTGCGCTGGGGCACGGCAACGACATCGGAGGCTCGATCCGGATCCCGGCCCTGCACTGCGGCGTCCCGGGAATCAAACCGACCCAGGGCCGGGTACCGGCGTTCGTCCCGTCGGCGACCGTCGAGCGGACCACGGTCGCCGCGTTGATGTCCGTGCAGGGCCTGCTCGGCCGTACCGTCGCCGACCTGCGCACCGGGCTGGCCGTGCTCAGCGGCCGGGACCCGCGGGACCCCTGGTGGGTGCCTGCGCCGTTGGCCGGGCCGCCGGTCCCCCGCCGGGCAGCGGTGTTGCGCGGCCTGGACGGTGAGCCGACCGACCCGGGCGTCCTGCGGGCGCTCGACCGGGCCGGCGTCGCCCTGGCGGCCGCCGGGTACCAGGTGGTCGAGGTCGACGAGGCGGGCACCCCGGGCCTCGGGACGGTCGGCCGGTTGGCGTTCCGGCTGATGATGGCCGACCTCAACCACCAGCTGCTGCCCCTGTTGGAGCGGCTGGGCAGCGACCAGATCCTGCGGTACTGGGCGGTCGTCGCGTCGATGGCCGAACCCTACGGCTCGCTCGGGGAGCACCTCGACGACCTGGCCCGGCGTACCACGGTCACCCGTGACTGGATGCTGTTCCTGGAGCGGTATCCGGTGCTCGTGGTCCCGGAGATGCTGTCCCCCTTGCTGCGCGTCGACGGGGACGTGGCCTCCGCCGACGACACCCGCCGGGTCTGGCGAGCGCTCCTCCCGAGCATCGCGATGAACCTGATGGGGCTGCCCAGCGTGCTGGCCCCGACCGGCCTGGACGGTGGGCTGCCGACCGGCGTCCAGCTCGTCACGTCGCGGTTCCGGGAGGACGTCGCGTTGGACGCCGCCGAGGCGGTCGAGCAGGTGGTCGGCCCCCTGGCCCCCCTGCTCTGGGCCCGTCCAGCCGACGCCTGATGGGTTCTGCCGGGCTCCGCCGACCGTGCTCCGCTGGAGGGTGCGGGGCCGGGGCGCCCGCTGCTGACCCCCGCTGACGTCCCGGGCTGACGGCCGGCTCCGGCTCCCCGCTGCGGGTGTCAGCGGGCTGTCAGCGCCCTTCGGAGAGTGGTCCTGTGTCCGACGGGTGAGTGCAGGGGGAGACGATGAGTGAGATCGCGGTGGTCAGGCCCGACCGCCAGGCGGTGCGCCGGGCAGCGGACGGCGAACTGGTCCGACGCGCCCTGGAGGGCGATCAGCGCGCGTGGGAGATGATCGTCCAGCGACATCAGTCGCTGCTGTGGTGGATCGCCCGGCAGTTCCGGCTGAGCACCGACGACGCGGCGGACGCCGTCCAGCTCACCTGGTTGCGGTGCCTGGAACACCTGCATCAGCTGACCGACGAGGGGGCGCTCGGCAGCTGGCTGGTGACGATCTGCCGGCGGGAGTGCTTCCGACTCCTCACCCGACGTAGTGGTGAGGTGCTGCTGGCGGAGCCGGAGGACCACGAGCGGGCGTCGTCCGGCGCCTTGGGCGGCGGCGCACCCGACCCGTGCGAGGTGGTGGCCCGCCGGGACGAGCGCACGCGCCTGCGCGAGGCGATCGACGCGCTCCCGCCCCGTCCGCGCTCGGTGCTGACCGCGATGCTCACCCAGGAGACCGAGGGGTACGCGGAGATCGCGCGTCAGCTCGGAGTACCGATCGGTAGCCTGGGTCCCACCCGCAACCGGGCTCTTGCGCGGTTGCGTACCGACCCCCGGTTGGCCCTCGTCGACAGCTGATCGGGGGCGTTCGCAGCCGCCGACCGCGGGAGGACGTTTGCCATCCGAAGCCATAACGTTGGGCGGCAGGTACCCATGACGTTGCTGGCGGCACACTGACAGGCATAATGCGGACCGCCTGAAGGGCCCCAGGGAGCGTGATGGCAAGCAACCGCGTGCCGCTGCTCGTCGGCGTCGCTGTCATCGGGACCGTTCTGCTCACCGCGACCGCGCTCGGGGCCGTTACCCAAGGGGGGGTCCGCTCCGGCCACCTCGACGCAGCGGCCCGGATCACGTCGTCGGTGACCCAGAACGGGGTCCAGGTCAAGGCCTCCGCCGGGAGCTCCCGGGTCGCCGGGGGCAGCCAGGTGCCGCTGACCGTGACGGTGCGTAGCGATCAGACGCAGGTGACCGTGGTGTACGTGGAGGCGTACGACCCGCTCGACAAGCGCGTCTT
Source organism: Kineosporiaceae bacterium (assembly GCA_036518955.1). Taxonomy (GTDB): domain Bacteria; phylum Actinomycetota; class Actinomycetes; order Actinomycetales; family Kineosporiaceae; genus DATDMG01. The sequence continues at coordinate 14,777 of DATDMG010000064.1, forward strand.
CCAACGCACCTGGACCGCCCAGACCCTTGACGGCGGCCGCTCGTCCACCTGGAACGTGGCGTGGACGACGCCGAAGGTGACGTGGACGACGCCCTCGCCGGCCGGCCGGTACCGGATCGCGGTGGGCGTCTTCACCGGCGGCTGGGGGCGACTGCTCGCGTGGAACAACCGTGCGGCCTACGTGGTGGTGTCGCCTCCCGCAACCCGTTCCGAGCCGGGGTCGGCGGCCGACGAGATGACGGGAGGCGGGACGGCGAGCGCGTCGTCCGGTGGCTCGGCGCCCCCCCGGGCCGGGGCGGCGAACGGCGAGCAGGTCCCCGGAGCGCCGGCGGCGGGGGAGACCGGCCCGATGGGTGCCGGCCCGGCCATGCCAGGCCGGCGCAAGGGCCAGGCGGCCGGTGCTCCGCCGGCTCACGGCCGGGCGCAGGGGGCTGCCGGCGGTCCGTCGTCCGATGCTGCCCCCGATCGGTTCACCACGCGGCCCGCCGGCTCGGCGCTGCCCTCCGGGGAGCAGTGCGCCCAGTGGGTCCGGGCCGTTGCGGTGCCGCCCGAGATCAAGGCGGTGAACGACGTCCCCAACGCCTCGTCGGGTGCTCCCCTCAAGGACGCCACGGGGCTGCTCAGCCGGGTCGACGGGTCCTTCACCGGGACGACCGAACAGATCCTGCGCTGGGTCGCCTGCAAGTGGGGGATCGACGAGGACGTCGTGAAGGCCCAGGCCGCGGTGGAGAGTTCCTGGCGGATGGACACCAGAGGGGACTGGAACACGGACGAAGCGCGCTGCGCCCCCGGGCACGGGTTGGGCGTGGACGGCCGCGAGGGCGCCTGCCCGGAGAGCTTCGGGCTGCTCCAGATCCGCTACCCCTTCCACCGGATCGCGTTCCCGGGCGCGATCACCTCGACCGCACTCAACGTCGACTATGCCTACGCCCAGTGGCGGGACTGCTTCGAGGGCAACCAGACCTGGCTGAACAGCGTGGAGCACGGCTCGACCTACGGCGCCGGGGACCTGTGGGGCTGCGTCGGGGTGTGGGACGCCGACCACTGGCACACCGCGGCCGCAGACAAATACAGCGACAAGGTCAAGGGCGCCCTCGAGCACAAGGCCTGGACGGCGGACGGCTTCCGGGAGGACTGACCTTGATCCGCCGGCCAGGAGCCGAAGCGGAGCGGCCGCGCTCGATCATCCCCACCGGACCGGTGGCTGAGGAACTGACCCCGACCGAGTTGCGTGACCAGCCCCTGCACGCGACCGTGCTGCCTGGGCTGGAGGAGCGGGCCTCACCGTGGTGCGGGGGACGACACGTGCGCTTCGCCACACCGCGGGCCGGCGGGGTGTTGCCGGGCGGGGCATAGGCTGTGCGGCAGGAGGTAGCCGGTGCACGGAGGAGATCTGGTCGCGGGCGTGCTGCGGGCCCAGCAGGTGCCCTGGGTGTTCACCCTCTGCGGTGGGCATATCTCGCCGATCCTGACCGCCGCCCGGGCCCAGGGCATCCGGGTGGTGGACACCCGGCATGAGGCGACCGCGGTCTTCGCGGCCGACGCGGTGGCGCGGCTCACCGGGCGCCCCGGCGTCGCGGCGGTCACTGCCGGGCCCGGGCTGACCAACACCGTGACGGCGGTGAAGAACGCCCAGCTCGCGCAGTCGCCGGTGGTGCTGCTCAGTGGGGCGGCACCGACGGTCCTGCAAGGTCGCGGGGCATTGCAGGACATCGACCAGGTCGCGCTGATGCGCCCGCACGTCAAGCGGGTGTTCGCGGTCCGCCGGGTCCGGGACATCGTCCCGGCCGTCACGGAGGCCTTCCGGTCGAGTGCCGACGGGGTCCCGGGCCCGGTGCTGGTCGAGCTACCGATCGACGTGCTCTACCCGCACGACATCGTGCGCGACTGGTACGGCGCGGCGCGCCCGGGGCGCAGTCTGGCTGAGCGAGCCCTCCGGGCCTACCTGCGGGTGCGGGTGGCGCGTCTGTTCCGCGGGGCGACGGCTTGGTCGGCGCCGGCGGCCGATCCCCGGCGGCGCCCGGCGACGCCGGATCCGGATCCGGCCCGGGTCGAGGCGGCCGCCCGCGAGGTCGCCCGGGCTGCCCGCCCGGTGCTGGTCGTGGGCAGCCAGGCCCTGCTGGGGGAGGGGACGGCGGAGCGGCTGATCCCGGTGCTGGAACGGATCGGCGCGCCGGTGTACCTGTCCGGGACGGCGCGGGGCCTGCTCGGTGCCGCTCACCCGTTGCAGCTCCGGCATGCTCGGCGGGCCGCGCTGCGCGAGGCCGACCTCGTGCTGCTCGCCGGGGTGCCCGCCGATTTCCGGCTGGACTACGGACACCACATCGGCCGTGCGGCACGACTGGTGTCGCTGAACCGCAGTGCGGCGGACCTGCGCCGGAACCGTCGTCCGGACGTCGGGGTCCATGGGGACGTCGCCCTGGCACTGGCCGGGATCGCCGCCGGGATCCCGGCCCCCGGCGAACGGTGGGGCAACTGGCTGGAACGGTTGCGCGCCCGGGACGACGCCCGGGACGCCGAGATCGCCGAGCAGGCCGCCGAGCCGTCCCCCCAGCCGGGTACCGTCAACCCGCTGCGCCTGTGCCGCGAACTGGCGGCCGCGCTGCCGCCCGGCGCCATCGTCGTCGGTGACGGTGGCGACATCGTCGCCACCGCGTCGTACGTGCTCCGGCCGGACGGGCCGCTGTGCTGGCTCGACCCCGGCGTCTTCGGGACGCTCGGTGTGGGTGCCGGGTTCGCCCTCGGTGCGGCCATGGCCCGACCCGGGTCGCCGGTCTGGGTGGTCTTCGGCGACGGGTCGGTGGGCTACAGCCTGGCCGAGTACGACACCTTCGTCCGGCACGGGGTGGATGTGGTGGGAGTGGTCGGCAACGACGCCTCCTGGTCCCAGATCGCCCGGGACCAGGTGGAGATCCTGCACGACGACGTCGGGACCGTGCTCGCGCCGACGCGGTACGACCTGGTGGCGGCCGGGTTCGGTGCCACCGGGCTGCGCGTGACCGAGCCCGACGACCTGGCGGTCGCGTTGGCCAAGGCTCGGACCAGCACCGGGCCGGTGCTCGTCGACGTCCGGATCGGGGGCAGCACCTTCCGACAGGGGTCGGTCTCGATGTGATGAGCCAGGTCAGGTCCGGTCTCGAGGTCGGTTCCGGGCCCGGTCAGGGCACGTCGTGACCCGAGGGCGGCTCGGTGGGGATGGTGCCGAGGCGGCCTGCCTGGTAGTCCTCGAAGGCTTGGACGAGGTCCGCCCGGGTGTTCATCACGAAGGGGCCGTAGGCGGCGATCGGCTCCCGGATGGGCTGCCCGCCGAGCACCAGCACCTCCAGCTGCGGGGTCGCCGCCTCCTGCTCCCGCGCCGCGTCGACCGTCAGGGTGTCGCCCGCTCCGAGGAGGGCGAGCTGCCCGGTGCGGATCGGACGCCGCGCGGTGCCGGCCCCGCCCCGCCCGGCGAGCACGTAGACCAGCGCGTTGAAGTCGCGCCGCCAGGGCAGTCGCAGCCGGGCGCCGGGCGCCACGGTGGCGTGCAGCAGGATGATCGGGGTGTGCGTGATGCCGGGCCCGGCGTGCCCGTCGACCTCGCCGGCGATCACCCGGATCAGGGCCCCGCCGTCCGGGGAGCTGAGCAGCGCCACCTGGTCGCCCCGGATGTCCTGGTACCGCGGCGGAGCGAACTTCAGGCGGCGCGGCAGGTTCACCCACAGCTGGATGCCGTGGAAGATCCCCCCCTTGACGACGAGCTCCTCCGGTGGCGTCTCGATGTGGAGCAGGCCGGAGCCGGCGGTCATCCATTGGGTGTCGCCGTCCGTGATCATGCCGCCACCGCCGTGCGAGTCGCGGTGGACGAACGCGCCATCGATGATGTACGTGACGGTCTCGAACCCGCGGTGCGGGTGCCACGGCGTGCCCTTCGGCTCGCCCGGCGCGTACTCGACCTCGCCCATCTGGTCCATGTGGATGAAAGGATCCAGCCGGGACAGGTCCACCCCGGCGAAGGCGCGGCGCACCGGGAAGCCCTCGCCCTCGAACCCGCTCGGTGCGGTGGTCACGGACACCACGGCGCGGTCGGTCGCGTCCGGCGGGGTCTGGACGCGAGGGAGGCTGATCACGTTCTCGACGGTCACGGCAGGCATGTCGATCTCCTGGGGGCAGATGCTGAGGCAGAGCGGCAGTGCTCCACGCGCCCCCCGACAAACATAGTTGAAGAGTACACTATTCCGCTGGTCTTGCGGGAACTCGGGGTGCCTCACCCGCGGCGAACCCGGAACCACACCGTCTTGCCGCCGTCCGATCCCTGGCTGCCCCAAGCGTCCGCCAGCGCGTCGACGAGGGCCAGGCCCCGACCGTTGACGTCGGCGGGGGCCGCCCGGCGGGGCCGCGGCGGCCGGGGATCGGCGTCGTCCACGGCCACCTCGACAGCCTCCGGCGCGACCTTCACCCGGACGGCGAGCCTCCGGCTGCTGGTGTGGATGACGGCGTTGGTCACGATCTCGCTGGTCAGCAGGCGGACGGACTCGCTCAGATCCGACTCGACGCCACCGTCGACGCAGCAGGCGTAGACCCAGTCGCGTGCCATCGCGACACTGGCCCGATCGGTGACGAAGATCTGTGCGGCGACGGCGCGTCTGGTGGTCATCGCGCCCCTCCCTCCGCGCGTGCCCGCTGCGGGGGGCTTCCCGCGGGTCACAGCCTTGGGCAGAACCCGACCCGGTGCACGTCGACCGGAGTGCCGTGGGACGTCAGCTGCCGGCGCTACCATGTCGGCTTCCCGCGCCGCGTCACCGGCCCCGCCACGTCGCCGAGTCCGCAGGAGGTGCCGAGAGCTCATGCGTAGCCCCGCCGGGGGAACCCCCACGGCGCCGGCCCCGGCCGCCGCCGGGGAGGGTGCCTGCGCTCACCCGGCCATCGGCGACGGGGCACCCCACGAGTGGTCGGTCCACATCGCCCGCGTCATCGAGTTGCGGCACGCGGACCCAGCCAGCTGTGTCCAGTTCGCGACGGCGGCCGTCGCCGCGGCGCACGAGCACGGGGCCGCGGCGGCCGAGCTGGAGATGTCGTACTACCTGGGCTTCGCGTTGCACATGCTCGGCCGGAACGGGCAGTCGTACACGGCGAACGAGGTGGCCCTCAAGCTGGCCCGGGGGCTCGGCGACGCCACCTGGGAGGGCCGCGCCCTGATGGGTCACGGCACCGTCTTCGCGGCGATCGGGGACTACTCCACGGCGATCGACTACTACGAGCAGTCTCTGAAGATCCACCGGGCGCTCGGCGACCGGGCCCGTGAGGCTGCGGTGCTGAACAACCTGGGGGAGGTGTACCGGGCGATGGGCGGGTTCGAGGTCCGGGCCGCGGAGCTGTACCGCGAGTCCCGGGACCTGTTCGGGGCGCTCGGCGAGCCGGCGTCGATCGTGGTGACGAACATGGCGCTGGCGGAGCTCGCCCGCTACGAACGGCTCCGGGAGGCTGATCCGGACGCCGCGAGCGAGGCCCTGCGGGCGGCGTACTGCACCGCTCTGCAGGCCGTCCGGGAGGCGGACGTATCGCAGGAGCGGCGGATGGCCGTCGGCGCCCGGCTCGTCCTCGCCGATGCCGAGATGGCCCTGGGGCGGACCGGCCACGCCCGCGCGCACGTCCAGGTCGCCGGGGAGCTGCTGGCCCGGTACGCCGACTCCCAGCTGGAGATCGACTACCGGGCTACCCTGGCCCGGCTGTTGCGGGCGGGCGGCCGGCCGGGCTCGGCGATCCAGGTGTTGCGCGAGGCGCTCGCCCTGTGCGAGGAGCACGCCCGACCGCTGGAGCGACTGAAAGTGTTGCGCGACCTGGAGGGCGCTCAGGAGGCGATCGGCGACCTGTCCGGTGCCCTGCACACCATGCGCGAGCTCCACCGGGCCGCGCTGGCGATGCGCGACCAGGAGACCGAGCGCCGGGCCCACGTCGTCCAGGCACAACTGGACGTCGAGCGGGCCAGGCACATCGCGGAGATGGAGCGGCTCCGGTCCGCCAGGCTGGAGCAGCAGAACGTCGCGCTGTCGAGGCTGGCACGCGAGGACGACCTGACCGGCCTGCCGAACCGGCGGGCCTGGGAGGCCCTGCTGGTGGGGCGGCTGCAGCCGTGGGCCGGCCGGGGATTCGTCTGTGCGCTGGCCGACCTGGATCACTTCAAGGCCGTCAACGACCGGTACTCCCACCAGGTCGGTGACGAGGTGCTACGCCGGCTCGGCGCGCTGATGGGCGACTGCCTGCGGGCGGGAGACCTGGCTGCGCGCTACGGCGGGGAGGAGTTCGCCATCCTCGTCGACGGCGCCGACCGGGCCGTCGCCGCGGAGGTGTGTCAGCGGCTCCGGCTCGCGGTACAGCTGCACCCGTGGAGGCTGGTGCACCCGGACCTGACGCTGACCATCAGCATCGGTGCGACCGTCGCCCTTCCCAGTGACTCGATCACATCGTTGTTGGCCCGAGCGGATTCCCTGCTCTACGTGGCGAAGACGAAGGGCCGCAACCGCGTCGAGATGGACGCGAGGTAGGCCGCGGAGAGAGCCGTCGGGCACCCGTGAGGCGTTCGAACCGCCGACGGCGAGGCGCTCGCGCTCCAGCCGCCGGCCGTCTTCGTCGGCCTCCGGGCCAGGTGGGGTCGGAGGGCGTCAGCACGCCGGTGGTGGCATGCACGAGGTGAGTGGGTCGGGGTGCGATCTGCCGGATGACGGGGGAGCGTGGCGGCATGGAGGTCGGGGACGTACTCGTCGAGGCGTACGGCCGGCTGCCCGAGCTGGTTCGGTCCGCGGTGGAGGGCCTGGAGCCGGAAGCCCTCCGCTGGACCCCGGACGCCGGCGCGAACCCCATCGGGTGGCTCGTCTGGCACCTCACCAGGGTGCAGGACGATCACGTCGCGGACATCCTCGGCCTCCCCCAGGTCTGGGTCGAGCAGGGGTGGGCTGGGCGGTTCGGCGCCGACCCCGCCCCCTCGGACACCGGTTTCGGCCACACCCCGCAACAGGTGGCGGCGCTGCGCCCGGCGAGCGGCGAGCTGCTGATCGAGTACTTCACAGCGGTCTTCGAGCGCACCCGCGGCTGTCTGGCCGGGCTGCGACCCGAGGACCTGGACCGGATCGTCGACGAGCGCTGGGACCCGCCGGTGACCCTCGGCGTCCGGTTGGTGAGCGTTCTGGACGACGACTGCCAGCACGTCGGCCAAGCCGCCTACGTGCGTGGCCTGTTGGAGCGTCATCGCGGGTGAGGCGGGTGTCAGGTGTTGAGCTGCACGGTGAGCCCGTGCTCGAACAGCGTGCGGTAGAGACTTCGCGTCTGCAGCAGGTTGCGCACCCGGATGACGATCTCGGTCGCGTTGAAGGGTTTGGTGAGGAAGTCGGTGGCCCCGGCGTCCAGGGCGCGCCGCAGCGTCTCCGGTGAGCTGTCCGACGTCAGCACGATGACGGGCAGGTACGCCCCGGCGGCCCACTCCCGGAGGCGGTGCAGCACCCCGAACCCGTCGATGTACGGCATGTACAGGTCGAGCAGGACGATGTCGGGGTCGAACCTGTCCAGCTGGTCGACCGCCTCGCGCGGGTCGGTGACGGTCCGGACGGCGTTCATCCCGTAACGGCTGAGCAGCCGGTGCAGCAGCATCACGTTGTCCTCGTGGTCGTCGACCACGAGGACCTTCGCGTCGGCGTGCGCCTGCAGCATGGAACCACCTCCGCTGCGAAGGGGCGGGCATCCGCAAAACCCTACGATGATCGGGCAGCGAGACGTTCACACTGACCGGCGTCCACGCCAGAATAGCCTTTTTAGTACGGTTTTCACCGGTGGCCCCCCTGCCGGTGCTCCCGCCAGGTCCCCCGTCTGAGGAGTGCTCGGATGACGCAACACGTGCAGTCCGAGGGTGTCCTGCCGCTCGCGGGTCTGCTGGAGGTCGCCCCCGACGGGATCGTCGTCGTCGATCCGGACGGTGTCGTGGTCGCGGTCAACCGGCAGGCAGAGATCATGTTCGGCTACCCGGACGGGGAACTCGTCGGGTCGCAGGTGGAGCGGCTCGTCCCGGAACGCCACCGCGCCGCGCACCCGGCCCACCGCGGGGCGTACTCCCGGGACCCCGGCACCCGACCCATGGGCGCGGGGCTGAGCCTGCACGGCGTGCGCCGCGACGGCAGCGAGTTCCCCGTCGACATCGCGCTGAGCAGCATCGACCTGGGGGGTCGCCCGGTGGTGCTCGCCGCCGTCCGGGACACCAGCGAGCGCACTGCGCTGGTGAACGAGCTGCGCCGGGCCCGGGACCAGGCGGACGCCGCGAACCGGGCCAAGAGTGAGTTCCTCTCCCGGATGAGCCACGAACTGCGGACGCCGCTCAACGCCATCCTCGGGTTCGCCCAACTCCTCGAGCTCGACGAGCTCGCCCAGGACCAGCGGGAGAGCGTGGCGCTGATCCGGCGGGCCGGGCTGCACCTGCTCGATCTCATCAACGAGGTGCTCGACATCAGCCGCGTCGAGTCCGGCACGATGGCCCTCTCCCTGGAACCGGTCGCCCTGCGCCAGGTGATCGGGGAGTCGCTCGAGCTGGTGGCCGGCCAGGCCAGGGCCCGCAGCATCACGTTGGCGCGGCCCGACCTGGAGTCCTGCCGTGACGTCGTCCGGGCCGACGCGCAGCGGCTCAAGCAGGTGTTGGTGAACCTGCTGTCGAACGCGGTCAAGTACAACCGCGTCGGGGGCCGGGTGGACGTCGAGTGGTCCCGGGCGGCCGACCGGGTGCGGGTGCGGGTGCGTGACACCGGCCCGGGGATCCCGGCGCAGCTGCGGGCCCGGGTCTTCACCCCGTTCGACCGGCTCGGCGCCGAATACACCGACGTGGAGGGCAGCGGCGTCGGGCTGGCCCTCGCGCACCGGCTGATGACCGCGATGGAGGGCAGCCTCTGGCTCGAGCCGGAGGTGGCGGGCGGGGCCGCGTTCGCCCTGGAGCTGCCGGCCGATCAGCTCCCGCACGACGACGAGGGTGATCGCGCGCGGGAGGTGGTGGTGCAGGTTCCGGGTCAGCGCCCCACGCCCGTCGCCACCGTGCTCTATATCGAGGACAACCTGTCGAACCTGCGGCTCGTGGAACGGGTCGTGTCACGCCGGCCCGCGTGGCGCCTCATCCACGCGCTGCACGGCACCCTGGGGGTGGAACTGGCGCGCAGTCACCGGCCCCGGCTCATCCTGCTCGACCTGCACCTGCCCGACCGACCGGGGATCGAGGTCCTCGGGGCACTGCGCGCCGACCCGCAGACCCGGGGCATCCCGGTGCACATCCTCAGCGCCGACGCCACGCCGGGGCTGCGCGGGACCCTGGAGCGGGCCGGCGCCCAGGGCTACCTGACCAAGCCGGTCGACGTTCGCCGACGGTTGGACCTGCTGGACGACCACCGGCCCCGACCGGACGTCGCAGGAACCGCCGGCCCGGCCGGCGACGAAACCGCCGGCCGGGCCGGC
>DATDMG010000065.1:0-2770 GCA_036518955.1 Kineosporiaceae bacterium
AGGGCGGCCTTGTGCTCCCAGACGCTGATCGGCGGATGGGCCTGGGTCCGGTAGGGCACCTCGAGGTAGAACCGGCCGTCGGGGTCCAGCACCCAGACCCGGCTGATGTCCCGCGGGTCGCGACGGATCACGAACCGCTCCAGCCGCTCCCGACGGGCGATCCACAGCTTGAGCCCGTCGCAGAAGTAGTGCACGTGGTCGATCACGAACCCGGTCCGGGTCAGGGTCCTGCGGATCACCGGCAGGAAGTCCACCAGGAACGCCGCCTCGTTCGTCACCGTCACCGGCGCCCCGTCGCGGCGACCCCGGCGGCCCACGCCGCGGCCGGGGTCTGCCCGGTCGTGCCGTGCAGCTGCCCGTGGTAGGCGGCCACGGCCAGGGCCAGCCACCGCTGCAGCTCGGTCATCGTCAGGCACGCCGTCGCGGCGCTGTCGTAGCCGCCGCGCCGGGCCGGGTTGGAGAACGTGGTGCCGGGCAGCTCGTGGACCAACTGCATCATCGTGCCGATCACCCGCTCGACGATCCCGCCGTAGTGCGGCTGACCCTTGGGCCGGTACGCCAGCCTGATCCCGTGCTGGTCGCAGCCGCGCTGCAGCGCCTCGCTGTGGAACTCTGCGGCGTTGTCCACGTAGACCTCGCCCGGCTTGCCGCTCATCGGCCAGGCCGCCTCCACACCCAGCCGCTCCAGCCAGGCCCGCTTGTCAGTGACCATGTGCGCCAGGCACAGCCCGACCGAGGTCGCCGACGGCGCCTCCAACGTGACCACCAGGCCGACCATCGACCGGCTGAACACGTCGATCGCCGCCGTCACGTACGGGCGGCCGATCGGCAACCGATGCCGCTCGTCGACCACCTCCAGGTCGACCACCGTGTGATCGATCTGCACCTGCTCCAACACCGTCGTGACCGGCGGGGGCCCCCCGCCGGCCGACTGCAACACCCGCGCGGCGTCCACCCCCTCCCGACGGCGCCGGCTGTCCTGAGGGTCCAACGCCGCGATCCGCCGCTCCAACGTCCCCCGCGACGGCGCCCGCAGCCCCCGGCCACGACAGACCCGCAAGACCTCCCGGTACACCGCGGCGACCGACTTCTTCTGCCGGGTCAGGTACTCCCGGCGCAGAACCTCCCGGACCACCGCCTCGACCGCGTCCGACAGCCGACCACCGTCACGACCGCCGTCCGAACGGCCCGGCAGCAGATCCGACACCACGCCCTCGCCCCGCCGCCACCGGCCCAGCAGCAAGTAGACCTTCCGCCGCGACACCCCCAACTCGGCAGCCGCGGCGTCGACAGCGTCCAGGCCCACGACATCGGCCCGGGCCAGCGGAGCGATCACCTCCGCGCGCCGCACCGCGAGGTTCCACACCTCGTCCGGCACGGTCAGCAGGCCACGCTCGGACACCACCGGCTCGTCGGCCATCTCACCCTCATCGCTGCGCACACGACCACGAAGCAAGATCGACGATAGTGCACACGACTACGGACAAACCGGCAGATCGTGCACATCACTTCAGGAAGATCGAACTCCCGAAGTCCTGTGCATCGGACCGCGAATCCCCAGGTCGCCGTGCACGCGACTCCAGGAATCGACACTGATCGCCCCCTCAAGCCGAACCCTCGCGGTTGGCACCTCGGGGCATGTAGGAGAGATCGCTTCTGCTCGCTCCAGGATGTGCGATCGCCTGGAGACGGCCCAGTACGGGGATCTCCGCGATCTTGTTAGTGTCAAGATTGGTCCAGTGCAGGTCTGTCGGTCGACGCGGCGGGCCCGCAGGTGACGACGGCCATCGGGGATGAGAATGAGGTCGACGCTGAAGTCGTTCCTGCTCTGGGGCAGGTCTTGGCCGACGACCTGCAGGCGTGGATGGTCGTCACGATGGTGGTAAAGGTGGGCAGCAGCAGGCCCTCCTCGCTGAGGAGGGCGACTCCGAGAGCCCGCGGACCGATCGGCCTCAGCGGCCGGCTGGCCCCGCTGGTCCGTCCGGACCATCGGGGCCCGGCAGGGCAGTCGGCGGCTGGGCTCCGTGGCGGCGTGTTCAGGCGGATGAACCGCGGCTTCGGCACGTCGATGTTCACGAAACCCTAACGCTCGGGTCGGCTCGGGCCCGGGCAGGGGTTTCTCAGGCGTCGTCGCCGAGTAGGTCCTTGATCCGCCGGTCGATGTCGATGAGCCGGCGCCTGTCGGTGAGCGGATCGTTTCGCAGCTTGTCCCGCTGCACGCTCAGGACGTAGATCGATCGTAGATCCATGGTTCTCCCTCCGGCGGGACCGCTCGCTGGTCGGTCCGCTGACACCGTTCGGAACCTCGTTGTTCCGCCACTTCGCTGGGAGGGTAGGACGGCGGGCCCGGGGCCCGGCGGGGGCATACGTCCCGCCGTGACCCATTGCTTCCCCGTCCCTCGTGTCGGCCGGTCACACCATGATGCGGGACCCCATGATCACCGTTCGCTCGCGAGGCAACCCGAAGTAATCGGCGGCATCCGCCGTGACCCGCGAGGTCGCGACGAACAGCCGTTTGCGCCAGTGCACCATTCCTGGATGGTCACCGGCATGGATGTCGATGGTGGACAGGAAGTACGACAGCGTCTGCAGGTCCAGCGGGCACTGCAGTCCGGCCGCCACGGCCAGAGCCAGGGCACGGGGCACGTTGGGGTCGTCCATGTACCCGTACCGCGCCGTCACATGGGAGATGCCGTCGTCGGGGTACCGCAGATCGTCCAGCACGATCCGCTCCTCGTCCCGCACGTACGGCACCGGCAACGTCTCCACC
>DATDMG010000066.1:0-28774 GCA_036518955.1 Kineosporiaceae bacterium
CCTCCCCACAGCTGTGCGGTCTGGGGCGCCGCGAGCTGATGGAGCAGCGCGGCAACACGATTGCCGTGGGCGACGTCTCCTTCGAGGTCGCGCCGGGCGAGGTCTTCGTCGTGATGGGTCTGTCCGGCTCGGGCAAGTCGACGCTCGTCCGATGCCTGACCCGGCTGATCGAACCCACCGCCGGCCGAATCGAGTTCGAGGGCGAAGACCTGCTGTCCGCCGGGGAGAAGCGGCTGAGGCAGCTCCGCCGGCACAAGTTCGCGATGGTCTTCCAGCACTTCGGCCTGCTGCCCCACCGCAGGGTGATCGACAACGTCGGCTACGGCCTGGAGGTCCGCGGCACACCGCGGACCGAACGGGTGCGCCGCGCGATGGAGGTCATCGAGCTCGTCGGCCTGTCCGGCTACGAGCACGGCTATCCCGGCGAGCTCTCCGGGGGCATGCAGCAGCGGGTCGGCCTGGCTCGAGCCCTGGCCGGGGCGCCCGACGTGCTGTTCTTCGACGAACCGTTCTCCGCGCTGGACCCGCTCATCCGCCGCGACATGCAGAACGAGGTCGCGCGCCTGCACCGCGAGCTGGGCAAGACGATGGTCTTCATCACGCACGACCTGGGCGAGGCGCTCCGGCTCGGCGACCGTATCCTGATCATGCGGGACGGCCGGGAGGTCCAGCTCGGCACCGGCGACGAGCTGGTGGGCGCGCCCGCGGACGACTACGTGCGCGACTTCGTCCGCGACGTCCCGCGGGCGAACGTGCTCACCCTCCGATGGATCATGCGCCCACGTCGTCCGGAGGACCCGGCGGACGGCCCCGAGCTGGGTCCGGACGTGATCGTCCGCGACGCGGTGCGGCCGGTGCTCGCAGCCGGCCGGCCGGCGCGGGTCGTCGACGACGGGGTGCTGCTCGGGATCGTCGGCGAGGAGGAGATCCTCGCCGTCGTCGGCGGCGACGAGAGGACGTCGGGATGACGACGGCGACGCTCGTCGACCGGGAGCGGGCGCTGCGGCGGCCCGGACGGCCTCTGCTCGCCGCCGCCGTCCTTGCCGGCTGGGTGATCCTGGCCGTGGTGCTGGCGGGCCGGGACACCCTCGCCCTCGGACCGTCCGACCTCACCTGGTTGCACCTGCGGCTGAACGACCTGAACGACGCCGTGGGCACCGCCCGCGGCCACGACGCGCTCGCCATCCGGCTGATCGACGGGGTTCGGGTCGGCGTCGACGCCCTCGTCCACGGCCTCCAGACGCTGATCGCCGAGCCTCCCGCCGGCCGACCCGTCCCGATCATCGGATGGCTCGGTGTGGTAGCCCTGGCGACCTACCTCACCGGAGCCCTCGGGAACCTCAAGGTGGCCGGGCTGACCGCGTGTGGGTTGACGTTCCTCGGGCTGCAGGGGCTGTGGACCGAGAGCATGGACACCCTGGCGCTGACGCTGTCGGCGGTTGTGCTCTCGCTGGCGGTCGGGCTCCCGATCGGTGTCGCGGCCGGCGTCAACGACCGCTTCCAACGGCTGGTGACCCCCCTGCTCGACATCGCGCAGACGATGCCCACGTTCGTGTACCTCGCACCGCTCACGCTCTTCTTCCTGATCGGCCCCGCGTCCGCGGCGATCGTCACGATGGTTTACGCGACCCCGCCGGTGATCCGGCTCACCGCGCACGGCATCCGCGCCGTGCCGGCCGTCACCGTCGAGGCGGCCACCAGCCTGGGGACCACGGGCCGGCAGCGCCTCCGCACGGTGCTGCTGCCGATGGCACGCGGAACCGTCGTCCTCGGGGTCAACCAGACGATCATGGCCGCGTTGTCGATGGCCACCATCACCGCGCTGATCGACGCACCCGGCCTCGGCCGGGCCGTCCTGTTCTCACTGGAGAGGCAGGACGTCGGGTCCTCCTGCAACCAGGGGCTCGCGATCGTCGTCCTGGCGGTCGTCCTGGACCGCGCCACCACCGCCGCCGCAGCCCGTGGCCGGGGCGGCCGGCGCCCCCACCGGGCCGCGCGGATCCGGCTCACCGCTCTGCTCGGCGGAGCGTTCGTGACGCTCTGGCTGGTCCAGCTCTCCCGGACCTACCTGTGGGCCGCGCGCTTCCCCGCCCGCAGCACCGTCGGCGGCGTCGACGTCCACCTGGGTGTCGGCGACGACATCGCCCGGGCGACCGACGCCGCGACCCGGTGGATGTCCTTGCACGCCGCACGTGCCACAGGTGAGCTGAAGGACGGCGTCACGGCGTTCCTGGTCGACCCGCTGCAGTCGCTGCTCGCCGGGTCCCCGTGGTGGGCCACCGGTGCAGCGCTGGTGGCTCTCGCAGCGCTCGCGGCGGGCGCCCACGCCGCCGTCACCGCCGCGGTCGGCCTTGGCCTGGTCATCGGCACGGGGCTGTGGGCGGACGCGATGACGACCCTCGCCTCGACGGTCGTGGCGACGATCGCGGTGATGGTGCTCGGGCTGGCCTTCGGGGTGTGGATGGGCCGGTCGGACCGGGTCGACCGGGTGGTGCGACCCCTCCTCGATGCAGGTCAGACGATGCCGGCCTTCGTCTACCTGGTGCCGTTCCTGGCCCTGTTCGCGGCGAGCCGGTTCACGGCGATCATCGCAGCCGTCGTCTTCGCGGCACCGGTCGCGGTGAAGATCGTCGCGGACGGCATCCGGAACGTTCCCAGCCAGACCGTCGAGGCCGCCCGGGCGTGCGGCTCCGGCACCTGGCAACTCATCGTCAAGGTGCAGCTCCCGATGGCCCGGCCAGCCCTGACGCTGGCCCTCAACCAGGGCCTCATCTACGTGCTGTCCATGGTGGTCGTCGGCGGCCTCGTCGGAGCCGGAGCGCTCGGCTACGACGTGGTGGCCGGCTTCTCGCAGGGATTCCTCTACGGGAAGGGCCTCGCCGCGGGCGCCGCCATCGTCCTGCTAGGCGTCCTCCTGGACCGCGTCTCCCAGGCCGCAGCCCGTTCGCGCACCTCGATCGCCTCGGGACGGGACCGCGGCCCTTCGGGCCGTACCCGCCCGTCGTTCGCGCTCGGCCGGTACCGGCCGCAGCGGCCGCTCGGCCCCGTCAGGCCAGATCAGGAGGAAGTACCGACATGACCCGAACGTGGATGGGCGCCCTGGTGGTGGCGCTCGGTCTGACAGGTTGCGCAGGGGCGACGATCGACAATGCCTCGTCCAGCGGTACGGGCGCTGCCGGCAGCAGCGGAGCACGGTCGGCCGCCTGCGGCACCGTCAACCTGGCCGTGAACCCGTGGGTCGGGTACGAGGCGGACGCCGCGGTGTACGCCTATGTGGCCAAGACGAAGCTCGGCTGCACCGTGGTGAAGAAGAACCTCAAGGAAGAGGTGTCGTGGCAGGGCTTCAGCACCGGAGAGGTTGACCTGATCCTGGAGAACTGGGGGCACACCGACCTGGTGAAGAAATACATCACCGACCAGAAGGTCGCCGTCGACCTCGGCCAGACCGGGAACAAGGGCGTCATCGGCTGGTACGTGCCGCCGTGGCTGGCCAAGGAACACCCCGACCTCCTGGACTGGAAGAACCTCAACACGTACGCGGACAAGTTCACGACCTCCGAGTCCGGCGGCAAGGGCCAACTCCTGGACGGCGATCCCTCGTACGTCACCAACGACGCGGCCCTGGTGAAGAACCTGAATCTCAAGTTCAAGGTGGTGTACGCCGGCAGCGAGGCGGCGCTCATCCAGGCCTTCCGCCAGGCGGAGACGCAGAAGACCTGGCTGCTGGGCTACTTCTACGAACCGCAGTGGCTGTTCAACGAGCTCACGCTGGCTCACGTGAAGCTGCCGGCTTACACCGAAGGCTGCGACGCGGACGCTGTGAAGGTCGCCTGCGACTACCCGCCGTACGACCTCAACAAGATCGGCAGTGCCAGGTTCACGAACAGCGGGACCCCGGCCGCGGCGCTGGCCAAGAAGTTCGAGTGGACCAACGACGACCAGAATGCGGTCTCTCGTTCGATCACCGTCGACAAGCTCTCCGACGACGCCGCGGCCAAGAAGTGGGTTGACGCGAACCCGGACAAGGTCAAGGCCTGGCTGTCCTGAGCGGGCTGACCTGGGCGGACGGAACGGATTCGGTCGACTGCCCCCTCCCGGCGCGGTCCGGGAGGGGGCAGTCCCGGACGATGGCCCAGCTCGCCCACTACACCGACGACACGCCGATCGGGCTGGACGTCGACGGCCCAGGTTCTCGGCCGCACCGAGGTGCTCGGCATCCGGACCGGGTCCGGATGACAGCGAGCCCGAACTGCTCCTCGAAACCCTCGGCCTGACCGAACGTCGTCGGCCGCGACGCGCCCGGCCCTCGGTTGGTCGCCAGGTCGCGCGGCGGTTCTGCCAGCCCTACCGCGGCTCGCCTCAGTACCGGCGGCGCCGCTCCCGCTGCATACGGCGTCGCTCGGCCCTCTCGATGTCACGCTGCCGTCGTCGCTCATGGTCACCCTCCGCCCCGTAGAGGAGGATGCCCATGACGGGAATGGCCAGGAACCAGATCCAATCGCGGGTCACGAGGAAGAGGAGGAGGGCAGCGAAGGGCGTGAGCGCCATGACGGTGGCCCGGTAACGGTCCGGAACGACGCTCCGGAGCAGGCCCTGCGAGGGAACCGACTGCTGGGTCGGGAGGCTCTCCGGCACCCCGGGCAGGCTGGCCGAGGGCGCATCGCCCGGCGTAGGACCGGCGTCCGGCATCCCGGCGGGATGGGGCTGCGGAAGATCTGCGAATACGGGCCGGATCTCTGCCCACGTCCGAGCGCGGGATACCTGGACCTGGCGGTCCTCGTACTCCGTGGCGTCGAGCCGGCCGGCCTCACGGTGCGCATTCAGCGCTTCGGTGGCAGCCGCCCGCTCGGCGTCGCCGATCCGGTACGCCTCCTGCCCGGGCCAGCCACCCCCGTGCTCGCTCATCCTCCTATCCTGCCCGCTCGGCCAGGGATGCCGGAACTCCGCAGCCGCATCCATCAACCAGTCCGCCGGGTAGCTGGCGAAGGAGTCCCGGACGAGAAGCCGGTCGGCAGGGCCGCCGGGCACCGAGGAGGATGGACCGCCACCCGTCCGCGGCTTCACGCTCGTCGGGCGGGTGGACGTCGCGCCGTCCGTCGCCGGGACCCGCTCGTTGCGGAGGCAGTCGACCCGCCGCAGCGCGACCCGGGCCCGAGTCAGCGTGGTGGCGGCGAGACGGGGCCCCCGCCGCCCGCCGTTCACACCCACCAGCGCCTGCCGCACGATCTCCGCAGCCGAGGCGAACCTCACCAACCACAGCTTGATCAGCGAGGTGCGGCGCCCTGCGCATCTGGTACCTCTTCCTGCAGCGGTTGCCGGTGGTCGACCCGGCGGTCGAACACCGGCCGATGCTGGAGGCGATCCTCGCCGACGACGCCGCACAGGCAGGGCGATGCTCCAGAGACCATGCCGACCATCTCGAACAGGCTGTTCGGGCCGTGCTGTGATCTCGGCACCACGGTCAGGAGACCTCGGCCAGCTTGGCGCGAAGCTGGAGCACCGCCTTGGTGTGCATCTGACAGATCCGCGACTCGGTCACGCCCAGTACTCGGCCGATCTCAGCCAGCGTGAGCCCCTCGTAGTAGTAGAGGGTCACCACGATCTTCTCCCGCTCAGGAAGCTGGTTGATCGCCCGCGCCAGGAGGAACTTGGTCTCCTCGGTCTCGAACGCGGCGACCGGGTCCTCCGCCTTGGTGTCCTCGAGGGTGTCGACCAGAGACAGTTTGTCGCCCTTCTCGCCGCCGACACTGAGCAATTCGTCCAACGCGACGACGTTGACATAGGACACCTGGGAGAATATCTGGTGCAGGTCGTCCAGTCCGATCCCCAGTCGCTGGGCGACCTCCACCTCACTCGGCGTTCGATGCAGTTCCCCTTCGAGAGTGGCGTAGGCGCGCTCGACCTCGCGGGCCTTGTATCGCACCGAGCGCGGGATCCAGTCGATAGCCCGGAGCTCGTCGATGATCGCGCCGCGGATCCGAGAGATCGCGTAGGTCTCGAACTTGATCGCCCGATCGATGTCGAACTTCTCGATCGCGTCGATCAGGCCGAAGATCCCGTACGAGACCAGGTCCGCCTGCTCGATGTTGGGCGGCAGCCCTACGCCCACTCGGCCGGCCACGTACTTCACCAGCGGCGAGTAGTGCAGGATGAGCCGCTCACGGGTCGTCGGATCGCCAGTGCCCTTGAACTGCTCCCAGAGGGCACGCAGCGCGGCTTCGTTGGCGGCCACGGGGTCGACGGTCTCGTCGATCTGCTGCTCGTCGGCGACCACGGCGGCCGATCCCCTTCCGTCGAAACCCGCGGCACCGCGCCTGACGACACCAAGCCTTCCCCGCCACGGGAGTTCTGCACTCTGGCTGTGAGCGTAGCGTTACCGCCTGACTCCTGAGTGCTACTAACTCTCGTGCCGTCACGAAAAATCCATCGCTCACCCCCGATGCCTTGCCCACCGAACAGCCGGATCGGGACGCAGCCAGGCATTCCGCCGGGTCAGGAGCGTCCGGCGCCCCGTAGGACCACCCGCTCGGCCCGCCCCCGATCGGGCGAGGGAACGGCACGACGGGCGTCCATCACGCCCTGGGGTGCGCCTGTCGGTACCCGGCCCGAAGCCGCTCCACCGACACGTGCGTGTAGATCTGCGTCGTGGCCAGCGTCGCGTGCCCCAACAGTTCCTGGACCGTACGCAGGTCAGCTCCGCCGTCCAGGAGGTGCGTGGCGGCGGAGTGCCGCAGACCGTGCGGTCCGGTCGGCGGCGCGCCGTCCACCTCGGCCACCAGGTCATGGACAACCTGACGCACCTGGCGTGGATCGATCCGGCGACCCCGCAACCCCAGGAAGAGCGCCGCACCCGATCGCGGTCCGGCCAGGATCGGGCGCCCGGCCCGGAGCCATGCGAGCAGGGCCTCGTGCGCAGGGACACCGAAGGGGGCCATCCGCTCCTTCGCCCCTTTGCCCAAGACCCGCACGAGCCGACGCTCGTCGTCGACGTCGTCGACGTCCAGGCCGGTCAGTTCGGACACCCGGATCCCGGTCCCGTACAGCAGTTCGACGATGGCGTGGTCACGCAGCGCCCGAGCGTGCTGTCGGGGTGGCTCGCCCGAGCCGCCCCAGCCGACGGCCCCGCCGCGCCCGGTCCGGCCGGCGGCGACATCCATCAGGGCCGCCGCCTGGTCCTGGCGCAGGACCCCGGGCAGTGGCCGTCCGGCCCGCGGCGACCGCAACCGCGCCCCGGGATCGGAGGCCAGCCTGCCCGTCCGGGTGAGCCAGGCCGTGAAGGAACGGGCGCTGGCCGCCCGTCGGGCGATGGCGGACCGGGACCCTCCGCCGGCAGCCAAGGCCGCCAGCCAGTTCCGCAGAACCATCAGGTCCAGATCGGCCACGCCGTCGGCCCCCCGCGAGGCCGCGTGGGCGAGCAGCGACCGGACGTCACCCAGATAGGCACGCCGCGTGTGTACCGACCGACCGCACTCTGCGGACAGGTAACGGTCGTAGGCACGAAGGAGGTCGTCGACCTCCGCCCCAGGACCCGTTGACCCGGCGCTCATCAGGCCACGGTGACCGTTCCTCGGCAACCACTCAAGCAGGCGCGCGGGCCGGGCCGGCCGAGGCCGACCTGGCGCCGACTCAGAGAACGCCGCGCGGCCGGAACTGGATGCTCATCCGGGGACCCACCGCTCGGGAGGTCTTCGGCACAGCATGCTCCCAGGTGCGCTGACAACTCCCACCCATCACCAGAAGATCGCCGTGGCCCAGGTCGTACCGGAGGGCCCGCCCCCCCGACCGGGGACGGAGCAGCAGGGAACGGGGAGCCCCGAGTGAGACGATCGCGACCATCGTGTCGTCGGTGGCGGACCTGCCCGTCCGGTCACCGTGCCAGGCAACACTGTCACGACCGTCACGGTAGAGGCAGATCCCCGCGGTCGCGAACGGCTCCCCCAGTTCGGGACGGTAGTGCTCGTCGAGCGCCTGCTTGATCGCGACGAGCGCGGGATCGGGTAGCGGCTCCCCTTCCCCGTACAGGAACGACAACCGGGGCACGTCGACGAGACGGTCGTACATGACACGGCGTTCGGCCCGCCACGGAACGACATCGGCCAACCGAGCGAAGAGGGCGTCGGCGCCGATCACCCACCCGGGAAGCACGTCGAGCCAGGCCCCGGAGGTCAGCGCGACCCGCTGGGCGACCCCCCTGATCGCCCCGGGGACCACCTCACCGCAGCCGTCGAGGAGAGACGCCTGGAAGGCCATGCTCATCGCGCCAGCATACCTCAGATCAGAACATATGTTCGATCCCCGTGGTGGGGCGGATGCCACCTCGGTCAGGGACCATCGGCCGGCCCGGACCCGCCGTCCGCGCGCCGCGACCGCCGGGGCCTGCGGCGCCAGAGCCCGCCCTCGCGGACCGCCAGCCCACGAAGCTCCAGCCGGCCGACCGCCCCGATGACTGTCGACACGTCCAGGCCCGCCGTCCCCGCCAACCGCTCGACGCCCACCGTTGCGCGGATCGGTAGTGCGTCGAACACCCGCAGGTCGACGTCGTCGAGACCGTCATGGTCGGCGCTCGGCGCTCGGCCACCAGGGGCCGGAGCCTCGCCGATCGCCCCGACCAGCTCGGCCACCTCCGCGGCGTCGGTCACGCACACCGCCCCGTCGCGCAGGAGCCGGTGGCAGCCCGCCGACGCCGCCGACGTCACCGGTCCCGGTACCGCGGCCGTGTCACGCCCCAGCCGCTGGGCCTCCCCCGCGGTGATCGACGCCCCCGACCGCCACCCTGCCTCGACGACCACGGTCGCCCGGGTGAGCGCGGCGATGAGTCGGTTGCGCTGGACGAATCGCCAACGGCTCGGTGACGATCCCGGAGGGATCTCGGTCACCACCAGCCCGCACCGGGTCATCCGCTCGATCAGGGGCTCGTTGCCGCGGGGATACGCACGATCGACGCCGCAGGCAAGGATGGCAACCGTCAGCCCACCGGCGCGCAACGCCCCCAGGTGAGCCTCCGCGTCGATGCCGTAGGCGGCACCCGATACGACCGTGATTCCCCGCTCCGCGCACCCCGTACCGAGTTCTCTGGCCACCCACTCGCCGTACCGGGTACTCGCCCTGCTGCCCACCAGGGCCACCGATCGCCTGCAGGCGCCAGCGAGATCGGCAGGACCGCGCACCCAGAGAGCGAACGGCGTGCGCAGCTCCAACGGGGCCAGACCCGCCGGCCACTCGAGGTCGCCGGGCACCACGAGTCGCCCACCGAACCGCTGGAGGGTGGCAAGGTCACGTCGAGGATCCGCCTGCGGTACCCGCTCGAGCCAGCCCGCGCCCGGCGCAGGTGCGCCTCGGCGCGGTGTCGACGAGCGAGCGGACGCCGCGAAGGCCCTGAGTTCCGCCTGACGCTCGAAGAGGGCCAGCAGTGCGGGCGCGGCCCCCAACTGGGCCACCACGTAACCCGCTGCCTGGTCGCCCGGCTCGGCGATCCGACTCCAGGCAGCCCGGGCGACGCGGTCGTCGCGGACATCGAACCCGTCCGGCACACCGATGGCGTTCATGCCGCTACCGTTAGCCCGCGGCACCGCAGCGCCAGCGCCTGCCCGACCTCGTCGCGACCCGGTGCCTCCCGGCCGGCAAGGTCGCTCAGTGACCACGCCACCCGAAGCACGCGGTCGTAGCCGCGGATCGACAGCCGACCACGGTCCAGGGCGACGTCGAGGTCACGAGTGACCCGGGGGGCGAGCCTCCACCGACCGCGGAGCCACGCACCCGGCACCTCACCGTTGAGGACCCAGCTCAGCCCTGCGAACCGCTCCCGCTGCGCCGCTCGTGCCGCACTGACCCGCGCCGCCACCGCCGCGCTCGCCTCGGGAGCTTCCGCCTCGGTCAGCTGCGCGCGAGACACGGCCTGGACCTCTACCTGCAGATCCACCCGATCCAGCAGCGGACCGGAGAGCCGCCCGAGGTAACGGCGCCGGGCGAGCGGCGTGCAGGAGCACAGGTCGCCCTTGCCGGACGCCATCCCGCACGGGCACGGGTTCGCGGCCAGCACGAGCTGGAACCGCGCCGGGAACCGGGCAGCACCCATGGCTCGGTGGATCACGAGCTCGCCGTGTTCGAGAGGCTGGCGAAGCGCCTCCAGGGCGCGCAGGGAGAATTCCGGCGCCTCGTCGAGGAACAGCACGCCACGATGAGAGCGGGACGCCGCACCGGGACGGGGCAGACCACTACCACCGCCGACGAGCGCAGCCACCGTGGTGGTGTGGTGCGGCCCCTCGAACGGCGGGCGTGACCGCAGCCGATCGGTCACCTCGAGCGTCCCCGCCACCGACTGCACGGCGGTCACCTCGAGGGCCTCCTCGGGCGTGAGGTCGGGGAGCAGCCCGGGCAGCCGCTCGGCCAGCATGGTCTTGCCCGCACCTGGCGGCCCGACCAGGAGCAGGTGGTGGCCGCCTGCCGCAGCGACCTCCAGAGCGCGCCGACCCTCCGCCTGCCCGACCACGTCCGCCAGATCGGGGACAGGACCCGCGGGCAGGGGTTGCGTTGCACCACCCTGCTCGGCCCGCTCGTCGCTGACGAGGCCCTCGAGCATGGGGGGTGGCTCCCCTCGGTGCAGGGCGACGATGTCCGCCAGGTGGCGCACAGGCTTCACCTCCAGACCGGGCACGAGCCGGGCCTCGTCGGCGTTGGCCCGGGGCACGACGAGGCGGGTCAGACCCGCGCGAGAGCACGCGAGCGCCGCGGGAAGGACGCCGCGGACCCCGCGCACGCGCCCGTCGAGCCCCAACTCGCCAAGGTGAACCCAGCCCGCTACGGATTCCGCCGGCACCGCCCCCGAGGCGGCCAGCAGCGCTGCCGCCACCGCGAGGTCGAATCCCGTGCCGGTCTTGGGCAGTGCGGCCGGCGACAGGTTCACCGTGATCCGCCGAGCGGGCAACGGGCACCCAGCGTTCGCTGCGGCCGCCCGCACCCGGTCCCTGGCCTCGACCAGGGCCGCGTCGGGGAGCCCGACCAGGACGAACGCCGGAAGCCCGGCAGCGACGTCGGCCTCCACCTCGACCACGTGCCCCTGCAACCCGACCAGGCCCACCGCATGGCACCGCCCCAGCATCAGATCCCCCCTCCCTCTCGCACAGTCACCCGACAGCCCTCAGGTGAGCGACCCGTGCCCGGCCGCTGTACGGTAGGAAGACGGCCACCACGTCGATCCGGACGTCCCGCCAGGAGACCTCCTGCTGGTCGAGCCAGAGCGCGGTGAGCCGGCGAAGCCTGGCGAGCTTCACCGGCGTCACAGCCTCCGCCGGCTCGCCGGCGCTCGCCGAGCGCCTGGTCTTCACCTCGCAGATCACCAGGCACCCGTCGTCGACGCCGATGATGTCGATCTCGCCCTGAGCGCATCGCCAGCGCTGGTCGAGAATCGTGAATCCCTGGTTCTCCAGGTGCCGGACGGCCAACCGTTCGCCGTACTCACCCACCGCGTCACTCGCCCGCACGGCGATCACCTCCACGGACCAGGATGGGACCACCGGGCCGAGCGGAGGTCAGCGGCGGCCCAGGGTGTGGACGACGGGACGAAGCGGACCGCTGTGGGCGAGTCGACGTGCGCACCTCGGTGCGGGCGAGGGCGCCGGGACGCCGGCGCGGGCGGACCCGCCCCGGGCGGCTCGCCCGCACCGGGCGCACGGACCCGGGCGAGGCAGGATCAGGCGCCCGGGAAGCCACCCGACTTCGGCAGTTCAAGATCGCTCTTGGCGAGTTCTTCGACGTTGACGTCCTTGAACGTCACGACCCGCACCGACTTCACGAACCGGGCCGGACGGTACACGTCCCAGACCCAGGCATCCGTGAGGGTGACCTCGAAGAAGACCTCGCCGCCCGCGGACCGCACCTGCAGGTCAACCTGGTTGGCGAGGTAGAAACGCCGCTCGGTCTCGACCACGTAGGCGAAGAGCCCGACGACGTCGCGGTACTCGCGATAGAGCTGTAGCTCCATCTCGGTCTCGTAGTTCTCGAGGTCCTCGGCGCTCATCGTGGGCTGGTCGCTCCGGGTCTGCGGATGCCGTGCGGCGGGCACGGCGGCCGATCGGCGTGCCGGGTACGGCACCCCCGCACATCTTCCCCCATCATCCCGCAACGCGCGGTACCACGCCGATCCGCAACCTCGGGGCCACGCGCTCACCGGCAGGACGGTCATGGACAGTTGCCCGGATCACCCCCTCGCACCCGCGCCGCTCGGCTCCCGCCAACCGGTATCCATGGCCTCAGGCCCGCGACGGCGCCTGGACCGGGCGGGTCAGCCCGTCCTCGGCCAGCCCGTCCTCGGCCAGCCCGTCCTCGGCCAGCCCTGGCAGCTGGGACAGAGCAGATAGATCCGACAGATCCAGGACGTTCCCGCCCCCCACCCCCGGCAGACTCCACGAACGACGGTGCTGCGCGCACGGGCCGGCCGACGAGAGCGCGGAAAGATGCTTCGGCGCGGAGTAGCCCTTGTTCTCGTCCCAGTTGTACTCCGGGAATAACGCCGACCTGGCCACCATGATCGCATCACGCTCGACCTTCGCCAGTACGCTCGCGGCCGCGACGGCCGCGCACCGCAGATCAGCCTTGACCATGGTGAGGACAACCGGCTCGCAGGACAGCGGGACGGCGGGCGCCGCCTCGCGGGCCGGGACCGCAGGGGCCGCGGGTTCGGGTGCGACCTCGACCGGGAGCTCGAAGAGCGCCTCGTCGCCGGGGGACGCCGACCGCGGTGGCCGCCGGGCCCGCGCCGGCCGTGGCGGTGAGAACCAGTCGTGCGACCCGTCGAGCACCACGCAGGTCGGGACGTCGGGCAGCGTGGCCATCGCGCGGCGAGCCGCGAGCCGGAGGGCCGCGATGATCCCGTAGTGGTCGATCTCCTCCGGCTCCGCGTGCCCCACCGCCCAGGAGACCGCCCAACGACGCAGCCTCGGCACCAGGGCAGTGCGTGCGGCGGGCGTCAACAGCTTGGAGTCCCGGATCCCGGTCGGTGCCGTCCGCACCGAGGCGTCCACGACGGCTATCCCCACGGTGACCGGACCAGCCAACGCCCCGCGCCCCACCTCGTCCATCCCGGCGACGAGGTGGTGCCCGTCGCGCAGCAGCCGCCGTTCATGGCGGAGGGTCGGCACGCGTGAACGCGGTACCGGTGACGGGCTCACTGCAGAACGCTCCCCGCGGACGTCAGGACGGCTCCTCCGCCACCGAAGCCTAACGGATGATCAAGGCCCCGGCGCCCTCGCCGGCACACCGGCGAACACCCCTGGAGGGTCGGGCACACCACCCAGCCGGCCGAACGGCCACACCACGACGAAGGCCTTGCCGACGACATCCGAGATCGGCACCTGGCCACCGTTGATCTCGGGATGGGCCCTGGAGTCGGCGGACTCGATGCGGTTGTCGCCCATGACCCACAACTGCCCGGCGCGAACGGTGGCACGGAACTTCGTCTCGCTGGGCGCGACGTTGGGCTTGAGGTACGGCTCGTTGATGGAGATCCCGTTGACCTGGATCCTCCCGGCCTTGTCGCAGCACGTCACCGTGTCGCCGGGCAGGCCGACCACACGCTTGATCAAGTGTTCGCCGGAGTCCTGCGGGAGCAGCCCGACGAAGGTCAGGACACTCGACACCGCGCCGCGGACGGCGCCCGGCTGCGGTGCGTTGTACGCCGGAAGCCAGCCGCCGGGGTCCTTGAAGACGATGACGTCGCCACGGTGGAGCGCGAAGGGCCCCGGGGTGAGTTTGCTGACCAGCACCCGGTCGCCGATGAGCAACGTGTTCTCCATCGACTGGGACGGGATGAAGAACGCCTGGACGAGGAACGTCTTGATGATGAGCGACAGCACCAGCGCCATGCTCAGCACGATCACGACCTCGGCAGCCGCGCTGGCGGCCGCGCCGAGGGCAGTGCGCGGCTTCTGGCGCGGACGGAAGCGGCGCCGGCTCGTCGCGGTGGTCCTGTCCATGACCGGCTCGGTCAGCGACGGCACGGTGACGCGGGCGCGGCGCTGCGCGCCCCGAGGCGGCATCGACGTGCCGATCCACGGCTCCGGCCGCGCGTCCGCCGGGTCGCCGACGCCGACGAGCTCCTCGTCGGCGACAGGGGCGGAGACGTTTCCGGGTGGCCCGACCGGGAACGACCGGGTGACGTCGTCGACCCCCACCTCGGCGTTCCCCGGGGCGCGCCCGTTGGCCACCCCGTTCCGCGGACCCTCGAGCGGCCCCCGGTACCCGTTCAGCCCGGCGCCGACGGAACCGACGTGACGGTTGGCCGTCCCGTTCTGCGCGGCGTCGGGCGCAGCCGGGTACCCGTTCCAGGCTGCAGCGGCACGGTCGGCGGTCCCGTTGACCCTGCCGTCGGCCCCGGCACCCACCGCCCCGTCGTGGCCGTCGTTGACCGTCCGGTTCGGCACGCCGAGCCGAGCGGTGACCGAACCGGTGCGCCCCGACGCACCACCGTCGGCCGTCTGGTACCAGGTGACCGAGCCGCGGCCTTCGCCGACCGAGCTCCCGCCGCCCCCGGTCTCCGAAACCAACCCGTTACCGACGGTTCGGCCATTTACACCCCGTCCACCGTTCGACGGAGAGTAACCTGTGAACTCGTCCGGTGGTCCTGGCGTCCAACGGCCGGCAGGGGCATTCCAGTCCTCGGCGCCGTACGGGCGCGACCGGCTGCCCCCGTCACCCGTCGGCGCGTACGGGCTTTGGGGTGGTAACCCTTCGTACGGGCTGCGCGCGCGGGCCAGGCCCTCATCGTCCGGTGCCCCCCGCCGTCCCGGTGACGCGGGTGCGCGGGCAACCGGTTCGAACAGACTCCCCGGACCAGTCGACGCGGGCGCCGGCGAAGGGGACGGCGCCGACAGAGGGGACGGCACGTACGACGCGGACGGCGGTAGCTGCTGGGTCTGTGGGGGGCGGCCCTGATCGGGCAGCACCATGGAGGCCGCCGCCGGACGGCGCTCAGCGTCGTCCGGCGGCCAGGCCGCCTCGGGCTCGATCACGCCGCCCCTTCCCGTCCTCCGCCTACTGCTCTGCCGGCCCTGCCGATGCCGCTCACCCGACTCCACGGCCACCACACCGAGACCACGCGGCCGATCACGTGGTCCTCCGGCACGGTACCTCCGCCCGGGTCCGATACGTGACCCCGCGAGTCACCGGAGTCTCCGCGGTTGTCCCCCATGACCCAATACCTGCCCGCGGGCACACGTATGTCGAACGTGACGGAGCTCGCCGAGGTTCCGGCGATCAGGTACGGCTCATCCAGGGGGACGCCGTCCACGGTGATCCGGCCGCGCGGATCGCAGCAGGCCACCCGCTCACCCGGCAGGCCGACCACCCGCTTCACGTAGTCGCGCTCCCCCACCGGGACGCCGACCGCCGCCGCCAGCGCCCGCCCGGCAGCGGCCAGCGGCCTGGGCGCCGGGGCGGCCGGCGGGTCGAACACACCCTCACCGTCGAAGACGATCACATCACCACGCCGGATCTCGCCGACGCGCCACACCACGACCCGGTCTCCCACCAGCAGGGTCGGCGACATCGAGGCGCTGGGGATCACGAAAGCCTGGGCGACCAGCAGACGCACCGCCGCCACCAGCACGCCCGCGACGGCGACCAGCACGAGGAGCCGGCGCAGGGACCACGCGGAGCCGCCACCCGGGGGCCGAGCGGCCCGCGGGGCCGACCCGGCCGGGACGGGACGATCGTGACTGCCGAGGGCGCCGGACGCTGCGGGATGGGCGTCCGTCGCAGCTGCGCTGCGGGCGCCGTCGAAGCTCACGCAGAGAGCTTACGCCGAGCACCCATCGTAGGACGGCTGCGACTCAGCGTGCCGGCATGGCGTCGCGCTTCTCGCGGATCTTGGCGGCCTTGCCGCGCAGCGCACGCAGGTAGTACAGCTTGGCCCGGCGGACGTCACCCCGGGTGAGGACCTCGACCTTGTCAATGATCGGCGAGTGCACCGGGAAGGTCCGCTCGACGCCGACACCGAAGCTCACCTTGCGCACGGTGAACGTCTCCCGAACCCCGCCACCGGAACGGCGGATCACGACGCCCTGGAAGATCTGGATCCGGGAACGGTTGCCCTCGACGACCTTCACGTGGACCTTGAGGGTGTCACCGGGACGGAAGTCCGGGACGTCCGCGCGCAGAGAGACGGCGTCGATCGCGTCCAGGGTGTGCATGATGTGATCGCTCTCCGGCGGGTGCCACAGGTCATCCGCGCAGCTCGGGGGCTGGTAGTGGTAATCGCGCACCGGTGTCGTCCTCGCCAGGAGGCCCGGTCATCGGCGCGGCACCCCCCCGTGGCAGGGACCGGCCGACCGGCGGCACGCCCGGTCAGTCTGCCACACCTGGTGTGGGCCGCTGAAATCGGCCATCCGCGCAGGTCCAGCCCTCGGCGGCGAGGAGCGCGCGGTCCGCCTCGGGGAGCACCCCGGGGTCGAGCGCGGCCACCAGGTCGGGGCGGCGACGCGCCGTCCGGAGCAGGCGCTGCGCGTGCCGCCAGCGGGCGATCTCGGCGTGGTGCCCGGAGAGCAGGACCGCCGGCACCTCCCGCCCGCGCCAGGCCACCGGCTTGGTATACACGGGGTACTCGAGCAGCCCGCCCTCGTGACTCTCCTCGCGCAGGCTGTCGGCGTTGCCGACGACGCCAGGCAGCAGACGCCCGACCGCCTCCACGATCGCCAGCACCGCCACCTCGCCGCCGTTCAGCACGTAGTCACCGAGGCTCACCGGGCGGACGTCGAAGCATCCGGCGGCGTCCTCGAAGACTCGCTCGTCGATGCCCTCGTACCGGCCGCAGGCAAAGGCCAACCAGGGCAGGACGGCGAACTCGTGCGCCGTCCGCTGGGTGAACGGCTCACCGGACGGGCTGGGGACGACGAGCGTGGCCCGGGCTCGCGGATCGCCGGCGGCGGCGCGTCCGGCCGCGAGGACGTGGTCGAGTGCCTCGCCCCAGGGCTCCGGGCGCATCACCATGCCGGCACCGCCGCCGGTCGGGGTGTCGTCGACGGTGCGGTGCCGGTCGTGGGTGAAGTCCCGCAGGTCGTGCACGGACAGGTCGATGATCCCCACGGCGCGGGCCTTGCCGATCAGCGAGAGGTCGAGCGCGGCGAGGTACTCGGGGAAGATCGTGACGACGTCCACCCTCACGGGTCACTCCTCGGGGAGGTCGTCCAGCAGACCTGGCGGGGCGTCGATCACGACGTGGCCACCGGCGACGTCCACGGCCGGAACGATGGCCGTCACGAACGGGACGAGGCGTTCCTGCCCGTCGGAGCGGCGGACCACGAGCAGATCCTGGGCGCCCGGGTGCTGGACGGCGACGATCTCCCCCAGCGCCACGCCCGCCGGGTCCACGGCGGCGAGCCCGACGAGCTGGTGGTCGTACCAGGCGTCGGGCTCGCTCTCGTCGTCGGGGACGTCGGCCTCCAGCCGGGCGTTGCGCAGCACCTCGGCGCCGGTGCGGTCCACCACCTCGTCGAAGGCCAGCAGCAGCACACCGTTGTGGTCCCGGACCGACCGGATGGTCAGCACACCGGGCACCGGCCGCGGGTCGGGCCCCGGGACGACGTACAGCGACGCACCCGGCACGAACCTGCGCTCCGGGACGTCGGTGCGCACGTCGACCGTGACCTCACCGCGCAGGCCGTGGGCACGGCCCACGCGTGCGACGGTGAGGCGCATCGGCGGCGGCTTTCTCGTGCTCGGCGGGTCGACTCGACGCAGCCCTAGCGGCCGCGGTCGACGTCGACCACGTCCACCCGGACCGGCTTGCCGTCGGCCAGCGCCTTCACCACCGTGCGCAGCGCGGTGGCGGTGCGCCCGGAGCGGCCGATCACCCGGCCCAGGTCGTCCGGGTGCACGCGCACCTCGAGCAAGGTGCCGCGACGCAGCGGCTTGCTCCGGACCTGGACGTCGTCCGGGTGGCCGACGATCCCGCGGACCAGATGCTCGAGGGCGTCGACCAACACGTCAGCCCTCGACGGGGGCGGTGACGCCCGCGGACTCGGTCTGCGCGGACGCCTCGCTGCCGCCCGGAGCGCCCTCGCCGGACGCGTCGGCGGCCTTCTTGGCGGTCCGCTTCGCCCGCGGCGTCGTGGCGCCCTCCTTGGCCGAGTCGCCCATCGCCTCCTTGGCCGCGGCCTCGAAGGCGGCACGCTTGTCAACCTTCGCGGCGGCGACCTTGAGGGTGCCCTCGCCCCCCGGCAGGCCCTTGAACCGCTGCCAGTCACCGGTGACCTTCAGGATGGCCAGGACCTGCTCGGTCGGCTGGGCACCGACGGACAGCCAGTACTGCGCCCGCTCCGAGTTGACGTCGATGAGCGACGGCTCCTCGGTCGGGTGATAGTTGCCGATCTCCTCGATCGCGCGCCCGTCGCGCTTGGTGCGCGAGTCGGCGACGACGATGCGGTAGTACGGCGCCCGGATCTTGCCGAGACGCTTCAGACGGATCTTGACGGCCACGGGTGCGGATGCTCCTGCTTCTGCTGGGGTGAACGGTCCGGGCCACGGGTGGGGGCCGGGCGGCGGGACCGCTCGACGGACACGGCGGCAGCGGTGAGAGGGGCCGTCGACGCCGGGTACAGCCGTCCATTCTGCCAGACCGGCGCACATGATCCCGCCACCCCGGCCGGGTCCGGGTGACGCCCGCTCCGGATCACGCCGCGGCCGGCCCCGGGGTCAGGGTGAAGACCACCGCGTCGCCCAGATCGGTCCGGCTGATGCCCAGGCCGGTCACCGGACGCTCCGCGGCGTCGGCCCACGGCCCGTCGACCGCCCGGGGCCGGACGACGACGACGGTGACGATCCCGCGCGCCCGCAGCGCCGCCACGCTCGCGGCGTCCGGGAAGGTCTTCGCCTCGGAGCGCAAGGCCGTCTGCGCCGTCGGATCGAACCCGCTGTTCCCGTTGGCGATGACGGGCCAGCCCTCGCTCTGCCACAGCATCATCTGGTAGTCGCCGATGAGGTCGGTCGGCAGCAGCAGGATCGGCTGGCGCAGCGAGGTGAGCCGGATCGGCGACCGGGCCACCGGCCAGTGCGGCGTGTGGCCCAGCCCCTCCCCCACCACGACGGCGGACGGGACGACGGTCAGCAGGGCAGCCGCGAACGCGGCGGCCGTCATCCGCGCCTCGCGCCAGGCGCGCCGGGCGTCGCGCGGCGGACCGGCGTCCGGAGCCGGCGGCGGACCGGCGTCCAGGGCCGGCGGCGGACCGGCGTCCGGAGCCGGCGGCGGGCCGGCCGCGGTGGGCGGTGGGTCGGCCGACGTCCCCGCGGGGCGCCGCGCGGGCCGCAGTTCGGTGGAGAACCGGGCCACCGCCCCGGCCGCGAGCAGGCACAGGCCGAGCGTCACCCAGATCATCAGCCGGCCCGGCGTCCGCAGCGCCGACCACCCCGGCAGGTACCGGTACAGGGGCAGGTAGGTCCACTCCCCGTGGCCGAACGGGAACGCCGTCCCCATGGCCAGGACGGTCAGCACGGCGGTCGCCAGCCCCAGCCCGAGCCGCCGGCGCCACGGCCACACCGAGAACACCAGCCCGGTCAGGGCCAGCACGAGCAGTGCCACACCGGGCGAGAGGATCATCTCCGGCGGCCAGCTGAGCGTGCTCCGCCAGCCGAGCTGCCGGCCACCCCAGTACCAGCTCGTGGTCGGCGCGGTGAGCAGGCCGCGCCAGGGCGGGGAGAACAGGGGGAGCCAGTTCTCTCCCCGGCGGGCCTCCGGATGGGCCGCGACGACGCGCAGGTAGGGACGCAGCAGCAGCGCTCCGGTGACCACGAACGCCAGCCCTCCGAGACCGTGCGCGAGCAGGACACCGCGGGGCAGGGCGGCCCGCCGGCGGCCGACCACGAGCCAACCCGCCGTCCAGGCCACCATCGGGAGCCCGAGCGCGTAGACGAACCAGATCCCGGTCGCCCACCCGAACAGGAGCTGGTAACACGCCACCCCCCAGCCGGCGGCGATCCAGCGCGGCGACATCCGTCCCGGCTGCCACCCGCGCCGTAACGACCAGCCGTTGCCGCGGGACAGCAAGGCCAGGGCCAGCGCGATCCCTCCGGTCGAGATCACGTTGATGTGGATCGTCTGCTCCAGCCGCCACGGCGCGAACCCGAAGCCGGCACCCGCGACCAGGCCCGCCAGGCGCCCGCTGCCCATCGCCCGGGCGAGCGCGTAGCCACCGACGACGGCGGCCGCCGTGGCGGCCAGCCCGGCGAGGTTCAGCACGGCCAGCGCGCCGCTCTGGCCCCCCGGCACGAGCAGGCCGAGCGGCGTGTAGCCGAGCACCGTGTCGGTGAAGGCGAGATTGTCCGGGGCCTGCAGGAACGCCGGCGTCGTCCAGAGACCGCCGGGATCCGTCAGCACGGCGTGCCGCACCCACGCGAGCTCCCAGGCGAAGTACAGGGGGTCGCCGAGGTCGCCCCCTGCGGTGGTGGTGAGGCCGCTCAGCGCCCCGCGGTCGGTCCAGCACGCCAGGCCTACCGCGCCGAGGACGACGGCCAGGATCTCCCAGCGCAGCGGCAGTACGCGGGGCGCCGCCCGCTCGGACGACGCCGGCGGTGCGGTGACGACGCTCACCCGACCGGCCGCCCACGCAGCACGACGAGTCGCGGGGACGCCAGGACGCGGACGTCCTGCCGCGGATCCGCCGGGTAGACCACCAGGTCGGCCGACGCACCCTCCTCCAGCGCCGGACGCCCGAGCCAGGACCGCGCCCCCCAACTGGCGGCGTCCAGCGCGGCGGTCGGGGGGATCCCGGCGGTGACCAGCTCGGCCACCTCCTGGGCGATCAGGCCGTGCGGCAGGCTGCTCCCGGCATCGGTTCCGACGAACACCGGCACCCCTTCCTCGTAGGCGGCCGCCACGGTGGCGTACCGCTGCGCGTGCAGGCGACGCATATGGGACGCATAGACCGGGAACTTCTGTTCCGCACTGAGCGCGATCCGCGGAAAGGTCGCGATGTTCACCAGAGTGGGCACGATCGCGACACCGCGACGGGCGGCGGCCGAGCGGGTCTCGTCGTCCAGGCCGCACGCGTGCTCGATGCAGTCGATCCCCGCCTCCAGCAGATCCGGCAGGCAGTCCTCCCCGAAGCAGTGCGCGGTCACCCGGGCACCCAGCGCATGGACCGCCTCGATGGTCGCCTTGAGGGCGTCCTGCGGCCAGCACGGTGCGAGGTCGCCCACCTGGCGGTCGATCCAGTCGCCGACGAGCTTGACCCAGCCGTCGCCCAGTCGGGCCTGCTCGACCGCCCGTTCCGGCAGCTCCTCCGGCTCCAGTTCGTGGGCGAACCCACGCAGGTAGCGACCGGTCCGGGCGAGGTGACGCCCGGCCCGGACGACGCGGGGCAGGTCGTCCCGGTCGTCCATCCACCGGGTGTCGGCCGACGTGCCGGCGTCGCGGACGAGCAGCACACCGCTGTCCCGGTCCGTGATCGCCTGCCGTTCCGCCACGCTCGGCTCGACCGCGCCCGACGCCCCCAGGCCGATGTGCGCATGGGCGTCGACCAGACCGGGCAGCGCCCAGCCCTCGACCCGTTGGACCTCGGCGGGGCTCACCGAGGACGGCGGGTCGAACGACAACCTGCCGCCGATGACCCAGGCAGGGCCGGCGGGCTCGTCCGGGCCGACGAGGACCGGTCCGGGGAGGTGGAGAACCGTGCGGGACATGGGGGGAACCTAACGGGCGGCCCGCCGGGTGCGCACGCGGCCGCGGCGCGCCCGGCGTGGCTCAGCGGCCGAGGAACTTCTCGAATCCGGGCGGCAGCTCGAGGGACACCGGGTCGTGCTCGGCCGACGTCGACTGCCCGGCGCCGAGGCCGAAGGCGCCCCCGGGTTGGCCTGCCGGCGACGCGGTCGCCCGCCGCGCGGCGTCCCGCTCCTGCTGCGCTCGCTTGGCCGGGTTGCCGGACTTCGCCTTGCCCTTGCGCGGCGGTGGCGCGGCCCTGCCCTTGGCCTTCTTGCCTCCACCGCCGAACCCGGGCAGACCCGGCATTCCGGGTAGCCCGCCGAGACCCTTGCGCATCTGCCGCATCATCTTCTGCGCCTCGGTGAATCGTTCCAGCAGCTGATTCACCTCGCTGACGTGGACCCCGGACCCGCGCGCCACCCGGGCCCGGCGCGAGCCGTTGAGGATCCGGGGCTGGCGCCTCTCCTGCGGGGTCATCGAGCGGATGATGGCCTCCACCCGGTCCATCTCCCGCTCGTCGAAGTTGTCCAGGTGCTCGCGCAACTCCCCCATCCCCGGGAGCATCCCGAGCATCTTCTTCAGCGAACCCATGCTGCGCAGGGCAGCCATCTGCTCGAGGAAGTCATCAAGGGTGAAGTCCTCATCGGCGGCGAACTTGGCCGCCATCCGCTCGGCCTGCTCGGCGTCGAACGCCTTCTGGGCCTGCTCGATGAGGGTGAGGACGTCGCCCATGTCGAGGATCCGCGACGCCATCCGGTCGGGGTGGAACAGCTCGAACTCGTCGAGCTTCTCGCCCGTGGACGCGAACATCACCGGTTTGCCGGTGACGCCCACCACCGACAGCGCCGCGCCGCCGCGCGCGTCGCCGTCCAGCTTGCTGAGCACGACACCGCTGAACCCGACCCCGTCCGCGAAGGCCTGCGCGGTGGTGACGGCGTCCTGACCGATCATCGCGTCGAGGACGAAGAGGATCTCGTCCGGCGTGACCGCGTCGCGGATGTCGGCGGCCTGCTGCATCATCTCGGTGTCGACGCCGAGCCGGCCGGCGGTGTCCACGATCACGACGTCGTGGTGCCTGGCGCGGGCGTACTCCACCCCC
The DNA here is from genome assembly GCA_036518955.1 of Kineosporiaceae bacterium. GTDB lineage: Bacteria > Actinomycetota > Actinomycetes > Actinomycetales > Kineosporiaceae > DATDMG01. The sequence goes on from DATDMG010000066.1 coordinate 22,785, forward strand.
TGGGAGGCGACCGCCACCGGGTCGCCCGGCCCGGCGGCGGGGTTCGCCAGGGCCCCGGACGCCGTCGTGCCCGGGTGAGGCGCGAACACCGCGACCCCGGCCCGCTCGCCGACGACCTTGAGCTGGTCGACCGCGTTCGGTCGTTGCAGGTCGCAGGCCACCAGGAGCGGGGTGTGGCCCTGCGCGCGCAGGTAGCGGCCGAGCTTGCCGGCCAGGGTGGTCTTGCCGGCGCCCTGCAACCCGGCGAGCAGGATCACCGTCGGCGGGTTCTTCGCGAACTGCAGGCGCCGCGTCTGGCCACCGAGGACGGCGATCAGCTCGTCGTGCACGATCTGGACGACCTGCTGGGCCGGGTTCAGCGCCTGGGACACCTCGGCGGAGAGGGCGCGCTCGCGGATCGTGGCGGTGAACTGCCGGACGACGGGCAGTGCGACGTCGGCGTCCAGCAGGGCCCGGCGGATCTCCCGGATCGTCGCGTCGACGTCCGCCTCGGACAGGCGCCCCTTGCCGCGCAGGGACTTGAACGTCGCGGTCAGGCGGTCGGACAGGGTCGCGAACACGTCGTGGTCCTCGCAGCTCGTGATCAGTGATAGCTCGTGATCAGGTCTCGCTCATCCTGAGGTCCGTGGACGGGCGCCGCGGGCCGACGTCCAGCCTAACCGTCCCCAGCCCAAACCGCCGTGATCATGCACGATGGCCGTGACCATGCACGGGAGTCGCGTCGCCGCGCACCCGTCGTCCGCGGCGGCGGGCTGCGGAAGTGCATGATCACAGGCCTCGTGCCTGACCACGGCGGGGTTAGTCGGGGAGGGTGCCGGCGTCCACGAGGCCGGCGATGGCCGCCGCCACGCGGGGCGGTGACAGCACGCCGCCGCGCGGCTCGCCGACGTACAGCACGTCCACCGCCTGGCCGGCGTGGGTGGCGATGTGCGCCGAACGCAGGTCGACCCCGACCGCGGCGAGCGCCGTCCCGATCGCGTGCAGCAGCCCGGGCCGGTCGGCGGCCCGGACCTCCAGCACGGTCGAGTCGGCCGACGCACCCGGCAGCAGCACCACCCGCGGCCGGGACGGCGCCCCGAGCGGGGGCCGGTAGCCGGCGTCCCGGCGGACCAGCCGGTCCAGCACGCTACGGTCGCCGTCCTGCAGCCGGCGCAGGTCGGTCTCCAGGGTGGCGGCTGCGGGCAGCGGACTGCCGCCGCCGTCCACCCACCAGGTGTCGACCGCGACGGGCACCTGGTGCGGACCGGCCGGCACGGTCCGGATCAGCGCCGACTTCACCGTGAGCCGGGCCGAGGCCAGCGTGCCGGCGATGTCGGCGAACAGACCGGGTCGGTCCCGCGCCACGACGGTGACGGCGTGCAACTCGTCGAGTGCGCTGATCGCCACGCGGGGGCGACCGTCGGCGACCGCCGCGGTGACCAACTCCTCCTCGGCCGGTGTGATCGGGGCGGGACCCGGTGGCTCCTCGCCACGCAGCGCCGTCCTGGCCCGGTCGACGAGGTCGTCGACGAGCCGCGCCCGCCAACTGGACCAGGCCGCCGGGCCCGCGGCCCGCGCGTCCGCCTCGGTCAGCGCACGGAGCATGTCGAGCACGTCCGCCCGGCCGGCGACGGCGGCGACCAGCGCCTCGACGGTGACCGGGTCGTCCGGGTCGCGCCGGGTGGCGAGCTCGATCAGGGTGAGGTGCTCGCGCACCAGTCGCTCCACGATCTCGCACGCCTCGTCGGCGAGACCCATCCGTCGGACCGCCCGGTACGCCAGCGGCGCCCCCTTCCGGGAGTGGTCGGTCGTGCCGGGCAGCTTGCCGATGTCGTGCAGGAGCGCGGCGAGAACCAGCAGGTCCGGGCGGGGCACGTCGCGGAGGAAGCCCTGCACGGTGACGAGCGTCTCGATCAGGTGCCGGTCGACGGTGTGCCGGTGGATGGCGTTGCGCTGCGGCCGGTTGCGAACGCCGGCCCACTCCGGGATCCACACCGAGGTCAGGCCGGCCAGGTCGAGCGACTCCCATACCCCGACCAGGGGGAGCCCTCCACCCAGCATCTCCAGCATGGCCTCCCGGGCCGCGGGCGGCCACGGCTCCGGCAGGCGCGGGCAGTCGGCCGCCAGGTGCTCCACGGTCACCGGGGAGAGCGGGAGCCCGGCGCGGACGGCGGTCGCGGCCGCCCGCAGCGGCAGCACGGCGTCCTCCTCGGGCTTGACCCCGGCACCGAGGACGACCTCGCCGTCGTGCTCGACCAGCCCGTGCCCCAGCGGACGCAGGCGGGGACGCCGCGGCCCGCGGAACCGGCGGCTCGGCACCGCCTGGCGGGCCCGGCGGACCGTGGTGTCGACGGCGTGCGCGATCGTCCGGCCGGCCTGGGAGACGGTCGCCAGCAGTTCGTCGGCGTCGCTGATCCCGCACGCGACGGCGACGGCGTCCTGGTCGGGCAGGAGGAGACGGTCCGACGGGCGACCGGTCACGGCGTGCACGCAGTCCCGCACGTCCAGCAGCGTCGCGTGGGCCTCGTCGACGGCACCGTGCGGGCGGTCGGTCACCCAGCTGGCCGCCAGGGCTCGCAACACGTTCGCATCGCGCAGCCCACCGCGCGACTCCTTCAGGTCGGGCTCGATCAGGTGGGCGACCTCCCCGAAGCGGTCGGAGCGCTCGACCAGCAGATCGAGGATCTGCGGCAGCCGCCGCCGGATGCCGCCGCGCCAGTCGCCGAGCAGGGTCGCCCGGGCCCGGACGACGAGGGCCGCGTCGCCGGCCAGCGGGCGCAGGTCGAGCAGGCCGATGGCGGCCGACAGATCGTTCGCGGCCACCTCCCGGCACTGGGACGGAGTACGCACGGAGTGGTCGAGCCGCAGGCCGGAGTCCCACAGCGGGTACCACAGGCGCTCGGCGAGCCGGCTGACCCGCTCGGCCGGCCAGGACCGGCCGTCGTGCACCAGCACGAGATCCAGGTCGGACGCCGGGCCGGCGTCACCGCGGGCCACGCTGCCGACGACGGCCAGTGCGACGCCTTCGGTCGAGTTCGCCGCCAGGTCGACGACGGCGTCGGCCCAGGCCGCCCCGAGGGCGCGCTCCACGAGCTCGGTGAGCGCCCGGCGGCGCTGCCCGCCGTCCGGGCCCGACCGGACGGCGAGGGCGAGCCGTTCGCGGCGCAGATCACGCGGCGCGGGCGCGGGCGGGTCGGGTGCCTGGGGGCCCGCCCCCGCCGAGTGGGTCGATCCGGGAAGGTGCGAAGAGGCGGTCTCTCCGAGGTCGGTCATCGGTAACGTCCTCGAGGTTCGTGCGGTACGGGGGCCGTCACCGTCGACGGCCCGGGATCGGTTCACCGCCGGGCCGGGCAGTGATCGGGCCCGCCCGCGCCGGCGCGCGGAACGGGCCCGATCTGGTGGTTCCGGGTCGGACGGCGGCAGGTGCCCGAGGGGCCGGCACCACGCACGTCCCGCGCCTAGAGCGCGTCGACCCCGTGCTCTCCGGTCCGGACCCGGACGACGTCGTCGACCGGGACCGTCCACACCTTGCCGTCACCGATCCGGCCCGTCTGGGCGCTCTTCACGATGACCTCCACGACGTCCGCCGCGTCGGCGTCGTCGACGAGCACCTCGACCCGCACCTTGGGTACCAGGTCGACGGTGTACTCGGCACCGCGGTAGACCTCGGTGTGCCCGCGCTGCCGGCCGTACCCGCTCGCCTCGCTGACGGTCAGTCCCTGGACGCCGAAGGCCTCCAGCGCCGCCTTCACCTCGTCGAGCTTGTGCGGCTTGATGATGGCGACCACGATCTTCATGCCGACACCTCCGCGTCAGCCTTCGGAGCGGCCGCCGAGACGGAGGCGCGCACGCTGCCCCCGGTGAGCGTCTCGTACGCCGTCTCGGCGTGCAGGTTGATGTCCAGACCCTCGACCTCGACCTCCTCGCTGACCCGCAGGCCCTTGAAGATCGCCTTGACGATCAGCGCGATGACGAGGGTGGCGACGAAGGAGTAGACGACCGACGCGCCCACCGCAGCGGCCTGCTTGCCGAGCTGGGTGAACCCGCCGCCGTAGAGCAGGCCGTTCGCGCCGCCCGCCTTCTTGCTCCCGAGGAAACCGATGAGCAGGGCACCGAGGACGCCACCGACCAGGTGGACGCCGACCACGTCGAGGGCGTCGTCGTAGCCGAACCGGAACTTCAGGCCGGTGGCCAGGGCGCAGACGCCACCCGCCAGCAGGCCCAGGAAGATCGAGCCGAACGGCGTGACGAAGGCGCAGGCGGGGGTGATGGCGACCAGCCCGGCGACGGCACCGGAGGCGGCGCCCAGGGTCGTCGGGTGCCCGTCCCGGATCTTCTCCACGAGCACCCAGCCCAGCATGGCCGCGGACGTCGCCGTGCTCGTCGTGGTGAAGGCGAGGGCGGCCGTGCGGCCGGCGCCGAGGGCCGAACCGGCGTTGAAGCCGAACCAGCCGAACCACAGCAGGCCGGCGCCGAGCAGGACGAACGGCAGGTTGTGCGGCCGCATCGGCTCCCTCGGCCAGCCCTTGCGCTTGCCGAGGACGATCGCCAGGGCGAGGCCCGCCGCACCGGCGTTCGCGTGGACGACGGTGCCGCCCGCGAAGTCCTCCGCGCCGAGTTTGAAGAGCCACCCGTTGGGCGACCAGACCCAGTGCGCGATCGGCGAGTACACCAGCAGGGACCAGACCGTGATGATGGCCAGGAACGGGCCGAACTTGATCCGGTCCGCGATCGAGCCGGTGAACAGCGCCGGCGTGATGATGGCGAACATGGCCTGGAACATCACGAAGGCCAGCACCGGGATGGTGCCGCTCAGTCCGCTGGTGTTGTTGAGCTTCCAGTGGTTCAGGTCGCCGACCAGCGCGCCGCCGTCGCCGAAGGCGAGCGTGTACCCCACGATGACCCAGAGGACGCCGACGAGACCCATGGTGATGAAGTTCATCATCAGCATGTTCAGGACGTTCTTGCCACGAACCATGCCGCCGTAGAAGAACGCCAGTCCTGGGGTCATGAGCAGCACGAGGGCCGCGCTGGCGAGCACCCAGGCGGTGTCTCCCGTGTCCGGTTTGGCAGCAAAGCTCAGGAATGCCACGGTGCTTACCATCCGCACCCCTCAGGGAATTATGGCCGGTGGCGGGCCCGTCCCGCCCCGGTGACCAGGCCAGATAGACTTCGGCGCCACACCGCTGGGGTCGCCGCTCGACCGCAAAGTTCCCGGTGACCTGTTTCGACACTGCGCACACTCGGTTACGGGCGCGTGACGGAACTCAGTCGACTGTGAAACCTGTGTTTCCGGTCGGACAATCCGACGCCACCGTTCAGAAACCATACTCTACGTGATTGACAATTACGTTCCGCAGCATCCTTCGCGAGGCGGCGGCGTGTCGCCGGCCGGCACGCGGGTCAGCCCGCCGGCCGCGTCCTCGATCAGCGGGATCCGGCGTCCGCACCCTGGTCCGACCTGGCCCGGCCGGGGCGGCCACTGGGCAGGTCCCCCGCCTCCCCGCGGTCACGATCGGTGCCACCCATCCCGGCAGGCGTCCCGCCGGGAGGCGTTCCGGTGCCGGCCGCCCTCCCCCCGGGCACGCCCTCGGCAGCGCTCCCGGCAGCCTCCGACACGTCGGCGGCCCCCGCCTCAGGAGCCCCTGCACCCGCACTGGTGGCAGCCCCGAGCGACGTCGGCGCCGGCGGATCGCCGCGCCGCCGGGCCAGGGCCGCCTGCAACTGCCGGGTGCGGGATCGCTCCTCCTCCAGGAGTTGGGCCTGCTCCCGCGCCGCATCCTGGGCGCGGCGCAGTCGGTCCTCCACCACGGCCAGGCGCTCCCGGTGGACGGCCAGTGTGGACTCCAGAGCAGCCACCGCCCCCCGCTCGAGCCGGCCCAGCTCGGCCTCGTTCACCGCGGCGACCGTCTCGGCGCGGGCCCGCAGCCGCGCCACCTCCGCCTCCGCCTCCGCCTGCTTCCGCACGGCCTCGGCGAGCCGATCCTCCAGGCCGGTCCAGCGCGCGGTCC
>DATDMG010000067.1:0-14675 GCA_036518955.1 Kineosporiaceae bacterium
GGGGCCGAGACGTCGTTCGGAGCCGTGGATCCGGCCGGAACGACGTCTCGGCCCCTCTCGATCTGCTGAGAGAGGCATGGCGTGGAGCTGCAGCATTCGTTCACGGTCCCGGCCGACGTCGACAAGGCCTGGGCGACCCTGCTCGACCTCGAGGTCGTCGCCCCCTGCTTCCCGGGGGCCACGCTCACCGGTTCCCACGGTGACGAGTTCAGCGGGCTGGTGAAGGTGAAGCTGGGTCCGGTGTCCCTGCAGTACGCCGGCAAGGGACGGTTCGTGGAGCGGGACGACGTCGCGCACCGCGCCGTCATCGAGGCGCACGGCAGCGACAAGCGCGGCAACGGCACCGCCGGTGCGACCGTGGTGGCGCAGTTGCAGCCCGAAGGCGAGGGCGCGACCCGGGTCGTGGTGGCCACCCAGCTGAAGGTGACCGGCCGACCGGCCCAGTTCGGCCGCGGCGTCATGCAGGACGTGGGGAGCCGCCTCATCGACCAGTTCGCGACCGCGCTGGGCCGCAGGCTGGCCGGCGAGCCCGGCGCCGACGAAGCTGCCCCCGCAGCAGTCGCGGCGCCCTCCACCGCGGCGCCCTCCACCGCGGCGCCGGCTGACGGACCGGTGACTGACGGACCGGTGACTGACGGGGCTGTGGCCGGTGCGCCCCCTCAGACGATCGGGACTCCACCTTCCGAGCCCGTCGGGAGCCGGCCCGGGGCGCCACGGCCGGTTGCCGTGTCGGCGCAGCCCCCTCGCGTGCTTGCCGACCGGTCGTCGACGAGCGACGAGCTCGACCTCAACGCGGTGGTGCTCCCGGTGCTCGCCCGGCAGTACGGATCCACGGTCCTGGCGGTGCTGGTCACCGGCGTCGTCACCTGGTTGCTGGCCCGGTGCCGGTACCGGCGGCGGTGAGCGGGAGATCCGGCTGGCTCGGGACCTCTCGCTCCGTCGGCCGGCCCGCACCGGTCGGGCCGGATCGAGGGGTGGTCGGCGGATCGGTCAGCTCGGCCGGGAGCGGTCGCGAGTGCACCACCGTCAACCGGGAGACGGCTCGGGTGAGGATCACGTAGAGCCGGCGGAGGCCGGTTCGTTCGTCCGGTTCGGCGTCCGCGATCGTCGCCGGTTCGACGACCACGACATGGTCGTACTCCAGGCCCTTGGCGATCGTCGCCGGGACGAGCGACACCCGTGCCGGTTCCACCGCCGCGCCCTCCGGGCTGGCTTCGACGCGTCCGCCGGCAGCCGGGACGGCGTCGCCGAGCTGGCCGTGGACGACCGCGGCGGAGTCGAGGAGCCGGTGCAGGTGGCGCATCTCCTGGTCAGCAACGATCACCCCTACGGACCCCTCGAACCGGCACGCCCGCAGGACGGCCTCCACCGCCTCGGCCCACAGCCGGGCGGGTGGAACGTGCGTCAACTCCAATGACCCCGGGTCGTCCCGGACCGAGGACGGTGGGCGCAGCCCCGGCGCGATCCGGGGCAGCAGCCTGGCGGCGAAATCGATGACCGCCGTGGGCACCCGGAACCCGCGGTCGAGTTCCTCGATGTGCGCGCCCTGGAGGCCGAGGTGCCGCAGGGACTCCTGCCACGACGGCGTCGCCCAGGGCGTGGTTCCCTGCGCGATGTCGCCGAGGACCGTCGCGGAACCGGTGGAGCAACGCCGCCCCACCGCCCGCAGCTGCATCGGCGACAGGTCTTGTGCCTCGTCGAGGACGACGTGCCCCAGGCTCGGGGTGCGGCGCAGCAGGTCCGCCAGTTCGTCCAGCAGGACGGCGTCAGCCGCGCTCCACCGGGCCGCCCCCGGCGTGCGCGGTGGAGTCGCCCACCGCAGCAGCTCCTGCTCGGGCTCGGTCAGGATCCCGTCCGCGCACGTCGCCAGCAGGGCCGGGTCGGACAACAGCCGGAACAGCACGACCTTGGGATCGAGCGCTGGCCAGACCATCTCGACGTACCGCCGCACCTCTCGGCTGCGTGCCACGGCGTCCTGGACGCGGTCGTCGGGGGAGTCGCCGGCAGCCTCCATCTGCACCAGCAGCGCGTGCGCGAGCCGCTGGGGCAGCATCTCGCGCGCCGCGGCATAGCGGACCCCTCGGGAGCGCAACTCCGAGACGATCTCCTCGCACTGCTGGGCGGGCAGACGCCAGCGCCGCACGCCCCGGGGCAGCACCAAGGGCTCGCTGCGCACAGCCGGTGCGGACCACACCGCCCGGCGCAACACCTCCGCCATCCGGGCATCGCCCTTGAGGACCGCGAGGCGCGGCTCATCGCTGCCGCGGATCTGGACCGAGGCCGTCAGCTGCTCGATCGTGGTGTGCCGGACGTCGGCCTCACCCAGGCTCGGCAGCACCGCTCCCACATGCTCGAGGAACGACCGGTTGGGCCCGATGACCAGGACGCCTGCCCGGCCGAGCCGCTCGCGGTGCGCGTAGAGGAGCCAGGCGGCCCGGTGCAGACCCACAGCGGTCTTGCCGGTGCCGGGTGCCCCCTGCACGCACACGCTGGTCAGGACATCGGCCCGGACGATCTCGTCCTGCTCGGGCTGGATCGTGGCCACGATGTCGCGCATCGGCCCGACCCGCGGGCGCTCGATCTCCCGGGCCAGAATGGCGCTCCGACCGGAGCCGACGGGTTCGCCCGGCGTGAGCAGTTCGTCTTCGTAGGCGCTGATCGCGCCCCCGTCGATGCCGAACCGCCGGCGCTGGACAACCCCTTGGGGGTCGGTGCGGCTCGCCCGGTAGAAGGACCGCGAGATCTCCGCCCGCCAGTCGACCACGACGGGGTTGCCCTGCTCATCGGCCACGTGCCGGCGGCCGATGTACCAGCGCTCGCCGGTGTCGTGGTCGGTGCGCCCGAAGAAGAGGGACGTCGAAGGGTCGTCGATCAAGGACTGTGCTCGCCGCCAGAGCGTCGCCTTCAGGTACTCCGTGGACACCGGGTTGCCCCCGTGCGCCTCCAGCGACAGGGTGTTCCGGCGCATCCTGGCGAGCTGGGCCCTGGCGTTCTCGAGGTAGCGCTGCTCGGCCGTCAGGACCGGGTCGGGTCGTTCAGGGTCGTCAGGCACAACCGGCGAGCGTAGACGCGGGCCCCGAGCAAGGTCGATCTGATTTTCGCACAATGACTGCTACCCTAATGAGAGGTGAACACTAGATGAACTGAAGGTGGCGACATGGCGATCAGATGGGACGTTGCCGAGCAGGTGGCCCCGCCGTTGCGCCCGATTGCCCGCTGGGTTCAGGAGCGGGACGGCGAGGGTCGTGCGCGGCTCGTCATGGTGTGGTCCACCCCTGACCCTGACGTCGCCCTGACGGATCTGCGTGCGGTCGAGGCGTGACGTGAGAGGTCGCCGGGCTGACGGGACGACCGTTGCGCCGACACTGGCTGCCGGCACTGGCTGCCGGCGCCGCCGCGCCGGCACTGGCTACCGGCGCGTTCACCGGGCGAACATGCGCGCCGCCGACTCCTCGGCCTGTGCGTACTGCTGACCGGCGATGGTCAGCGCCTTCTGGATCTCGTCGAGGCTGTGCCTGACGCGCTCCTGCGTGCCGCGCCAGTCGGTGATCACGCTCTGGAAGGACGTCGCAGCCTGCCCCCGCCAACTCCCCTGCAGTGCCACGAGGTGGCGCATCATCCCGTCGACCTGGGCGGCGATCTGCTCCGCGGACGCCTGAACGGCGACGCCTGCCCGGGCCACCTGTGCGCTGTCGACCTCGTAACGGCTCATGGTCACCCCTCCTCCGGCGCCGGCGGCCTTCGCCCGGGATCCGCGCCGCGCATCCCTCGCGCCATGAGCAGATTCGCACGATCCTGGCGACCGGTACCGCGGTCGTCCACAGGGGGGCGGGATCCCCACCCTCGTCCACAGCTCATCCTGTCGACCGACAGATATGAAGGCTGGGCGCCTGCCGTCCCAGCTGCCACAATGACGACGATGGCCATCCTGATCGACCCGCCGCTGTGGCCCGCCCACGGGCGTTTCTGGTCGCACCTGGTCAGCGACGTGTCGTTCGAGGAACTCCACCGGTTCGCCCGGGCGGCCGGGATCCCGGCGCGCGGCTTCGAGGGCGATCACTACGACGTCCCGGAGGAGCGGTACGTCGGGTTGGTGGCGGCCGGCGCGCGACCGGTCTCCGGGCGGGAGTTGCTGGACCGGTTGCGGCGCGCGGGGCTCCGGCGTCCCAAACGCCGTGGGGAACTCGTCGTGGCGAGCCACGTCGACGGCGGGGAGGCACGGATCGACGTCCTGATCTCCACCCTCCCTCCCACCCGGCCCGTCGTCGCCCTCTGGGCCCTGGTCACCGGGCCGGACGACGTCCTCGCCGTGCCGCACGGCCCCGGCTGGGCTCCGCCGCGGGCGGATCTCACCCGCCGTCCGGCTGCCCGGCAGACGCTCTGGACCGAGGTCGCGGCCGCCCTGACCGCCCCGCTCACCGCGGCACGCGACGCCCCGGCGCACCGCGCCGGCAGAGCCCGGCTCGGCACCTGGCAGCAGGTCGGTTACCTGCGCCGGCAGCCGCTCCCGACCTCGGGTGCGGCCGGGCCCGAGGTCGAACTCGTGCTGCGGGCCGTCGTCGGTCCGGTCGGTGGGTTCCTCCCGCGGCCGCCCGCCCGATGGGTGACCGCCGCCGAGGTCAGCAGGGCGGCCCCGGCGCTCGTTGCCCTGCTCGGCAGTCTGCCGCCCGCCGGCGACCCCGCCACCCACGCCGGCGGCGTCGCGGAACAGCGGTAACCAGGGAGGGGATAGCGCGCCGGGCCTGGCATCGCTCACCCTGACGGGATGCATCGCAGCAGCAGCGCCGGCGGGGAACGTCGCCCCCGTTCCCGGCTCGTCCGCTGGATCGTGGGCGTCGTCGTCACCCTACTGGTGCTCGGCGTGATCGCCGTGGGAGCGATCGGGTGGTACTTCTCCGGGGTGGCGCTCGCGATCGGGAGCCACCAGCCGGACTACACCATCACGGTGCGGGGCGTCTCCGCCGACGGGGCCGCCGTGGAGCTGTCGAACACCCTCGACAGTCGTCGCCCCGAACCGGCAGGCCTGGAGTGGGACGGCGGGTACGGCCAGGTCGGCGCGATCCTCGGCCGCACGTCGACCTCGGTGACCCGGGCCTTCACGGCACTGGTCGGCCGGCCCACGACCGGGTTGGCGGTCAGCGTGGACCCGTACGACTACCCGGGCGATCCACGCACCGCACTCGGGCTGGCCTACCAGGACCTCAGCCTGCCGGGGGAGCTCGGCGCCCTGCCCACCTGGTACCTGCCGGCGGAGCGCGGGAGCGGGTCCTGGGCCGTCTTCGTGCACGGACACGACGGGAGCCGGCGCGAATCGCTCCGGTACCTGGCGCTGCTGCACGCCCGAGGGCTGCCGGTGCTGGTCCCCTCCTACCGCAACGACGCCGGCGCGCCACGGAGTCCGGACGGCCAGGACCATCTGGGGGACACCGAGTGGCGCGACCTCGAACCGGCGATGCGTTACGCCCTTGCCCATGGCGCCCGGGACGTCGTCCTGTTCGGCTGGTCGATGGGTGGGGCGGTGAGCCTGCAGTTCGCCGACCGCTCGGCCCTGCGGGACCACGTGCGGGGGCTCGTCCTGGATTCCCCGGTCCTCGACTGGCGCGACACGTTGACGCATCAGGCCCGGCTCCGCGGACTTCCCGATCCGGTGACGGCGGTGGCGGAGTGGCTGGTGGGCGCCCGGCTCGGCACCGGCCTCGACCGCTTCGACTGGGTGGCCCGGGCGGGGGAGCTGCGCCGCCCGGTCCTGCTGGTACACAGCGACGCGGACGGCTACGTGCCGGACGGTCCGAGCCACGCCCTGGCCCAGGCCCGGCCAGACCTGGTCACGTTCCTCGACATCCCCGGAGCCGATCACACCCGCGGCTGGAACGTCGATCCGCAGCGCTACCGCGTCGGGCTCGAGGCGTGGCTCAGCCGGCAGGGGGTGTGATCTCCAATCGGGCCAGCTCCGCGATCATGTTGGCCTCTGCCTGCTCCTGCCAGGCGCGCCGGGCGGGCTCGGTGCGGAAGAGTGGTCCGGTGGCCAGCAGCCGGCGCAGGACGGCGGCCCGGCCGGCCCGGAAGGCGGCGTCCGGCACGTGCGCGTACTCCCGCCGTACCGCCTGCGTGTACTTCTCGTACCGCTCCGGCGGGGCAGCCAGGATCGCGAGGTCCGCATCGCACACCACCTCACCGGCGGCGTCGCCGTCCGGAGGATCGTGGCGGGCGGTGAGCCGGACCAGCCGGGCCACCTCCGCGACGCGCTCCGGAGGCTGCCCGAGACCCGCCAGGACGTGCTCGGCAAGGACGGCGCTGGCCTCTTCGTCGTCACCGGCGCGGCCGGTGTAGATCGCGTCGTGGAACCACGCCGCCAGGTCGACCGCACCCCGGTCAGCGACGACCAGGCCCGGTCCGGCGAGGAGCGTGGTGAGGGCGTCCAGCATCCCGGCGAGATGGGTGAGCGTGTGGTAGTGGCGATGCGGCTCCGCCCAGCGGGTGAGGAGGTCGGAGCCGGCGCGTTCGGCGTGCGGCGCCGAGCCCTCGGTCCCCACGGCCCGGACGAAGGCGGCGAGCAGGTCCGACGGCACCCGGCCAAAATACGGCCGCCGCGATCCCGTCGGGGTTCGGGATCGCGGCGGGTTCCGCCGGCAGGAATCGCCGGTGCCGTATGCCTGCCTGCCGGGTCAGCCGTTCGCGCGGGTGGCCAGCGTGACCGACACGTTCCGCTGGCTGCCGTTGCGGACGATCGTGAGCGTCACCTGGCTGCCCGGGCTGATGGCGCGGATGCTGCCGACGAGCGAGTTGCTGCTGTCGATGCGCTGCCCGTTGATCGCGATGATCGCGTCACCGGCCTTCAGGCCCGCCTGTGCCGCGGGGCTGCCGCCACTGACGTCACGAACGATCGCCGCCTCGCGCTGGGCGCCGCCCAGGTCCACCGCGTTGTCCTGCAGGCTGACCCCGAGGTAGGCGTGCTGGACCTTGCCGGTCTTGATGATCTGGTCGGCCACCAGCTTGGCCTCGTTGATCGGGATCGCGAAGCCCAGGCCGATGTTGCCCGACTGACCGCCGCCCTGCGACAGGGAGGCGATGGAGGAGGTGATGCCGATGACTCGGGCGCCGGTGTCCACCAGGGCGCCGCCGCTGTTGCCGGGGTTGATCGCGGCGTCGGTCTGGATGGCATTGGTGACGACGGGCTCGCCGCCGCTCGGCTGGCCGAAGAAGTTCCGGCCGCCCCCTCCGGGATTCCCGGCGCTGACCGGCCGGTTGAGGGCGCTGACGATACCGGTGGTCACCGTGTCGGACAGGCCGAGCGGGTTGCCGACCGCCATCACCGGGTCACCGGTCCTGACCGCGGACGAGTCGCCCAGCGTTGCCTGCTTCAGCCCGGGCACCGAAGTGTTGATCTTGATCACGGCAAGATCGGTCGACGGGTCGGTCCCGACGATCGAGGCCGGGTACGCCCGGCCGTCGGAGAGGACCACCGTGATGCTCGGCGTCCCGTTGCCCTCGGCCACCACGTGGTTGTTGGTGAGGATCCGGCCGGAGCTGTCGAGGATCACACCCGAGCCCTCGCCCCCGCCGTTCCCGAACTCGACCTGGACGGCGACCACGCTCGGCTCGACCGCGTTGGCGACGGCGACCCAGTCGGGCTGTTTGGCCGTGCTCGTCACCAGGGGGGCGCTCTGGGTTCCGGGGCTGGAACCGGCGGCCGCCGGCAGCACTGCACCGGTGTTCCCGCCGTCCTGGTAGTGGACCAGCCCTGCCGTCAGCAGGCTGGAGAGGACGGCGGCAGCCGCGCCGACGCCGACGACTCCGGCCCAGCCTGGCCGCCGACGTTCGTGGCCGGCGACGCCCGGCGCCCGGAACGGGCCGGCCGGCGGGTCCTGGCCGGGCTGACCCTGAACGGGAGCGCCGAACGGGTGGGTGCTGGCGCCGCCCTGGTCCGGAGCGGGCGCCCCACTGATCGGCTGGGTCTGGTCCCAGCCGGGTGGTGGCCCGTAACCCACTGGCTGGTACGGCCCGCTCCCGTAGCCCGGCGAGCCGGATGCGGCACCCCAGCCGGGGGGTGGCGGAGCGGCGGGAGGTGCCTTCGGCGACGCCTGTGTGGTAGGGAGGGAAGCACCGCTCGGCGCGCCGTCGCCGTCGTTGTGCTCATGCTGATCGGCCATTGACACAGCCCCCGGAGCATGCCACGTATCGGGACGAGGGTCCGCACTCTGCGACATCGCCATGCACCTTTCGTGTGTGGTGATGTCAGTAGATCGTGGCGTCCTGGAGGGACCCTTGGCCCTATCTGGAAGTTACCTGGAAGCGCCGGTCGGGGTCTCCGGCCGACGCCACCAGCCTAGGTCAGTCCCCCGGCGCCCGCTGCACGGAGGGGAGCGGGCGGCCTTCTGCATCGACGCGCGTGCGGCGCGGGTTCGCGACGCTCCTCGCGGTGATGTCCCGCGGGTCGGCGTCGCTGGGTCGGTCGGTGCCGTGGCTCACGCGAAGTCTCCTGTGGGGATGGGTGGACGAGGCTCCCTCCATGGTGGAGCCATCACGTATCGGCTGTATTTCACGATGACCAGATCGAGATCCTCATCACAACGCGAGGTCATCCGAATACCGGATCATGGCCCGACCTGGGTGACGCCCCCGCGGCCACGGTGTGAACGGCACCCAAAGTGACGAGGGCCGGTCACTGTGGGTGACCGGCTCCACTGTCTGACGCCCTGCCCGGCGACAGCCGGGGGGACGGCGGCCGCCTGCCGCCCGCGGCCGGCTCAGAAGCCCGCCACGATCTCCTCGGCGAGGTCCGCGTCCCGCGCCGGAACGAGGACGCGGAAGCGCGAGACGCCGGTCGCCGTGCGGCTCTCGCTGACCACGGCGCGCAGCCCGACGTCCGCGAGGCTCTCCTCGACGAACGGCAGGGATGCGCGGCCCACCTCGGCCACCGGCACCAGCCGGTTCTCGTCCGGGGCGGGCAGGATCGAGTCGAGCAGGTGGGCCCACGCGGCGTAGCGGGCGCGGCGCGCCTGCCCGCCGGAGCCGGTGGGGGTGGGGCTGGTGTTGCTGTCGGTGCTGGGCATGACCCTCACTCCTGGTCGGGGTGACGAGGTTCTACCCGCTGGCGCTGCGTCGGGCCGGCGGCGGGACCCGCGCCGGGTCGGCGCGGATGCTGCCGGGCACCCGGGGGATCGCCTCTGCTGCCCGGCAACGGTTACATCCTCCCTCAGGTCCGGTCAGGGACGACGGGTCGAGAGGCCCGGACGGCGCCAGAGTGAGCAGGCTCACCGAGCCGTCGCGGCCGTCGCCGGCCCGTTCTGCCTCGGCTGCCCGGCCTGTACCGGCCGGGGGTCCGCCCCGTTCGTGGCCTCCTCGGTGTCCGCCGGCCGAGCAGGAAGGACGACCCGGAACGTGGCTCCGCCGCCCGGGGTGGGCGCCACCTCGACCCGCCCTGCGTGCGAGGCGACCACGGCAGCCACGATGGAGAGCCCGAGCCCCGACCCGCCGCCGCTGGTGCGTTGCCGGGAGGCGTCGACGCGGTAGAAGCGCTCGAACACCTTCTGCGCCTGTTCCGGGGCCAGCCCCTGCCCGTGGTCGCGTACCTCGAGCACGGCGTGGTCACCGTCGGTGCCGACCGCCACCTCGATCGGTGAGCCTGCCGGGGTGTGCCGGACGGCGTTGGCCACCAGGTTCGCGACCACCTGCCGCAGGCGGTCCTCGTCGCCGGTGACCACGGCCCGCCGCGGGCTGCCGCCGTCCGGACCGACCAGCCGCACGGTGCGGTCGGCGTCGAGGCCGCGGGCGTCGTGGACGGCGTCGCCACCGAGCACCATCAGATCCACCGGGTCGTGCCGGCCGGGCCGCTGTTCGTCGAGGCGGGCGAGCAGGAGAAGGTCCTCCACCAGGCTGCCCATCCGCTTGGCCTCGTCCTCGATGCGCTTCATCGTGCGCGGCACGTCCTCCGCCGGGACGGCGCCCTGCCGGTACAACTCGGCGAACCCCCGGATCGAGACCAGCGGGGTCCGGAGCTCGTGCGAGGCGTCCGCGGCGAAGCGTCGGGTGCGCGCCTCGCTGGCCTCCCGTGCCCGGAAGGCGGACTCGATCTGGGTGAGCATGCTGTTCAGGGAGTGGGTCAGGCTGCCCACCTCGGTGCTGGCCGGGTACTCGGGGACCCGTCGCGACAGGTCACCCGTGGCGATCGCCGCGGCGGTCTCCTCGACCTCGATGAGCGGCCGGAAGGACCGTCGGACGGCGAGCCATCCGACGCCTGCACCCAGGGCGATGACGCCGATCCCGACAGCGGTCATGCTCAGCCGCAGTTCGTTGATCGCGTCCAACGCTCCCTGCGACGGCAGGGCCAGGGTGACCGCCGCGTTGTACTCGGCACGGGTCTGGCGGTCGATCAAGGTCTGCGGGAAGCTCACGGCCCGCCAGGACCGACCGTCCGGGGCTGTGATGACGTAGACATGCCCGGCGATCTGCCCGGCCTGCTCGGGTGACAGTTCCGGGAACGTCGGTGCGACGACCCCCGGCCGGCCGCTCCGCCCGATATCCAGTTCCGGGTGCCGGTCCACCGACACGTGCGTGGCGAAGGCGGTGGGTGGTCCGCCCTCGTTCAGCAGGCCGCCGGCGAAATGCGGATCATTGACGAAATGGTTGTAGTTGTCGAGCAGCTCGCCGTCGATCTGCCCGATCAGGTAGCGCGCCAGGATGAACTGGACGCCGTAGCCCGTCACGACCAGCGCCGTGAGCAGGCCGGTGACGAGGATGGCGAGGAGCCGCGTGCGCAGCGACAATCGCTCCAGGCGTTGCCGAGGAATCACCTGTCGTTCGGTGGCCGAGAAGAAGGACGCGACGCCGCGAGCCCGTTGACCCCCCTGCGGCGAGGTGTCGAGGACGTCCGGCTGTGGCGCCGGGGCCCGGGTCACCACGTCATCGCTGGGGTCGGTCACTGCTCATCATCCTTCGGGCGGCAGACGGAGGACGTACCCCACTCCCCGGCGGGTGTGGATCAGCGGGGGGTCCATGGCGTCGATCTTCCGTCGCAGGTAGGAGATGTACGACTCGACGATGCCGGCCTCGCCGTTGAAGTCGTACGCCCACACGTGGTCGAGGATCTGCGCCTTCGACAGCACCCGGTTCGGGTTGAGCATCAGGTAGCGCAGAAGCTTGAACTCGGTGGGGGAGAGCTCCACGAGCTTGCCGGCCCGGCGTACCTCGTGGGAGTCCTCGTCGAGCTCGAGGTCGTGGAACACCATCCGGCCCGACTCGGGCTGGCTGCCGTGCCCGGCCCGGCGCAGCACGGCGCGGATCCTGGCCACGACCTCCTCCAGGCTGAAGGGCTTGGTGACGTAGTCGTCGCCGCCGACCGTGAGTCCGGTCACCTTGTCGCTGGTCTCGTCCCGCGCGGTGAGGAAGAGCACGGGCATCTCCCGACCCCGCTCGCGCAGCTTGCGGGTCACGGTGAAACCGTCCATGTCCGGGAGCATGACGTCGAGCACGATCAGGTCGGGCCGTGTCACCTCCGCCTGCCGAAGCGCTTCGGCGCCGTCCGAGGCCGCGGTCACCTCGAACCCGGCGAATTTCAGACTGGCGGTGAGCAACTCGCGGATACTCGGTTCGTCATCGACGACCAGGAGCTTCGCCTCAGGGGTCTTGTCGGCCACGCTCCCAGTTTGGGAGCGAACCCTGAGAGCTCCCTGAGAGAATGCGCCCAGCGCATCGGAAACCTTTGGCGTCGCTCGAACGTTGCGGGCCGTCATGCCCGCTGGGGGTTCACGGCGAGGACGTGCGCTGGGTCAGGTGCCGGTGATCGTGGCCGTCGTCCCGTCGGGGTGGACCACGAACGACAGGTGTCCCTCCAGGGCGGCCAGGTAGTCCACGCACTCGGCGCCCATCGCGAACGCGGCCGTGGCATGGACGTCGACCCACAACAGGTCGGGTCCGATCACGGTGATCGACCCGGCGCGGTCCAGTCGCCGGCCGGTGTGGGGGTCGAGGATGTGCGCCCCCCGGGCCGCCGTCCCGGACGTCGCCATCCCGCCGCTGCGCAAGGGAACGGTGGCCAGCAGCTGGGTGCGGTCGAAGGGGTCCTCGATGCCGAGCCGCCAGTCCGGGGTGTCCGTCCGCCGGCACCGGACGGCCAGGTCTCCGCCGGCGTTGACCAGGACGTCGTGGTCGGCCAGCGCATCCGCGAGCTCCCGGGTCACCCGCTCGATCGCCCACCCCTTCACCAGCCCGGTCGGGTCGAAGCGGCGCACGCCGGCGGAGTCCGGCAGATCTGCGTCGAACCATCCGCCGGTGCGTTCCCGGGCCTCGCCGCACAGGGCTATCACCTCGCGCACCCACGGGTCGCAGTGGTCGGCGGTCAGCTCGCCCCGGCGCAACCGGCTGATCTGGCTGTCGGCCCGATAGGTGCTGAAGATCTCGTCGGTGCGGTGCAGGTCGGCGATGCCCCGCCGGACCGCCGCACCCACCGCGCCGCCGGCGCCGTCCGACTGGTCGCGGGCCAGCGGGCCGCGCACGTGGAAGCTCACCGGCATCCCCATCACGTGCTCCACCCAGGCGCGCCGGGGCTGCTCCGGAGCCGCCTCGACGTCGTCGGGAGCGGCTGTCACGAACGGCAGACCGGCGGGGTCGGTCACGGGGTCTCCCGGCTCATGCGTGGGCCTTGTCCAGGGCGGACTGCAGCGAGGCGATGTAGCCCTGACTGGTCACCGTAGCCCCGCCCACGGAGTCGATCTGGGCGCTGTTGGCCCGGACGGTGGCGTCCTCCAACTGCGGGATCGCCCAAGAGTTGATCTGCTGGTCGCGGTGGTTGCCGGTCGGGTACTCGACGGCCTGAGCTTGGGTGATCTTCCCGCTCCGGATCACGACGCGGACCTGGACCGGTCCCCACCGGGTCGCCACCTCGTCGCCGGTGAACGTGCCGGAGCTGCCGCCGGTGTTCTGCTGGTCCTGGGTGCCGGTGGGGGTGGGGGCGGCCGATCCGCCGGGGTCCTGGCCGGCCGATCCGCCGGTGTCGTCCTGCGCGGTCGCGCCGCCCCCGTCGCCGGCGGCACCCGGCGGGGCACCTGGACCTCCCGCGGCCGGGCCACTCGCCGGGCCCTGCGGGCCCAGGCTGGTGTGGTAGCTGAAGAGCAGCACGAGCCCGCTGATCGTGCTCATCACGGCGATGGCGATACGACGCACGGGGCGTGTCCTTTCTCCGGTGAGTGGTGGCCGGCGGCCCCGGTCACCAGCTGAAACGCTCGAGGTGGACGTGCTCCGGCGGCACCTGGGCGTCGAGGGCTGCCGCCCGCGCGGCGTCCATCCAGGCCTCGGCCCCGCAGATGTAGACGTCGTGGTGCGCGATGTCCGGGACGAGCTGCAGCAGCGCCTGGCTGTCGGACAGGTGTGCCGCGGTGGCGGGCAGCCAGGTGGCACGGCCGGGGATCCGCCGTCCGACCACGTAGAACACCCGTGCCCCCCTCGACGCGGCGAGCCGGTCGATCTCGTCACGGAGGATCAGGTCGGAGTCGGACGATGCCCGGAAGATCAGGGTCAGCTCCCCCGGCCGATGCCGGAGCTGCTCCATCAGGGCGCGCAGCGGCGTGATGCCGATACCCGACGCCATCAGGGTGACGCGCTGCCTGGTCCGGGTGCCCGCGTGCAGGCGGCCGTACGGTCCCTCGAACAGGACCCGGGTACCGGGGCGGAGGTCCGCCAGCCGGCGCGAGCCGTCGCCGAGGTCCTTGACGGTGATCCGGAGTCGGTCCGGCCGCGGGGCCGCCGACAGTGAGTACGGGTTGCCGCGCGTCCACCCGGCGCCGGTGAGGAACCGCCAGGTGAAGAACTGGCCGGCGTTCACCGGCAACCGGTCGAGGTCGCGCCCGGCCAGGTACACCGACACCACACCGGGCGACTCGGGGACGACGGCCTCGACGCGCAGGCCGTGCCGCAGCGACCGGACCACCGGCACACCCAGCCGCCAGATCAGGACGGCTGCGGCCGCGGCGCCCCAGAGGGACCACCAATAGAGGGATGCGATCCGGGATCCGGTGAACTCGGTGCCGGTCCAGATCTCGTGCGGGACGGCGAGCCCGACCCCCAGGTAGGCGTAGAGGTGCAGCAGGTGCCAGGACTCGTAGCGCAGCCGGGCCCGCGCGCGCCGAATGCTGGTGACGACGACCAGGGTGAGGAGCGCGGTGGCGGCGAGCGCCAGCAGCATGCCCGGATCGTTCAGCACCAGGTCGACGAACTCGCGGATCGGGTTGACGCGGCCGCCGGCGTACCCCAGCGTGATCAGCACGAGATGCGCCAGCAGCAGGTGGAACGAGGCGAAACCGACCCAGCGGTGGCGGCGGGCGAGGACGTCCTGGCCGTAGGACCGCTCCACCAGCGGGATCCGGGCCATCAGCAACACCTGGATCAGGAGCAGGTCCGCGGACAGCAGCCCGGCCAGTCGGCCGAGGCTGGTCAGACCCGACGCGGCCGCCCCGAGATCCTGCAGGCCCCGGTGGCCGACCCAGAGGGCCAGCGTCACCAGGATGCTCCCCCAGGTACCGGTCGCCACGGCGTCCCGCCACCACGGTGGTGGGACACAGGGGTCGGGCGGGTATGACGGAGCGTAGTCCGGCGGCCGCACCGCGCCCCACGCGTACCCCGTCGACATCTCGCCTCGCTCTCGGTCGTCCAATTCACCGCCCGGCCAGGTTCCCGCTGGG
>DATDMG010000068.1:0-28871 GCA_036518955.1 Kineosporiaceae bacterium
CGGCCGCGTTCGCGGCCGCAGCGGCCGCAGCGGCCGGGTTCGCCGCCGCCGCAGCAGCGGCAGCCGCCGCCGCAACGGTGTTCGCGGCCATCGGGTTGGCCGCGGCAGCCATCGCGACCGGGGTCGCGGCGAAGTGGATCCCGGTGGCCTGACCGACCAGGTTGGACAGCCTCTGCGCCGGGCTGGTCTGCACGAAGGCACCATTGACGCAGACGAAGTTCAGCACGCCCTGGGCGATGGCCGTGGCCCGCATCGCCTTCCACCCGACCGGCGGGATGAGCGTTCCCGGCACGGTCATCGTGAAGCCGTTCCAGGTTCCGAAGGTATGGGCCGGGCCGTGCCCGTGCCAGCCGGTGCTGGTGGACCATCCACCCCAGCCACCCTGGTAGAAGCCGAACGAGTTGTGGCCGAACGAATACTGCCCCGTGGAGCGTCCTCCCCCCAAGGCTCCGTGAGATTGCGCCTCAGCGACTCCAGCCGTGGCGATCGTTACGAGGCCCGCAGCCCCCAACGCCAACGTCCGTCGCGAGACGATCCTCCGCCGCCCGTCCGGCCCAGCTGGGCTACGTCCCATCTTTCTGCTCCCTCCTCGGCGCCGGCCCCCCCTCCGGGGTCCAGCCGTACCGCGGATTACGGGGACGGCCGGGTTCGGTTACGCGCCAAGTTCACGGAAAGGTCAGAAGTGGTCCGGCGCCCGCGACAGCTGCGGAAGCGGACGCCGCAATCCCCCGGGCCGGTGTCGCCAGCGTGCCGAACTGTGCGGGGACGGGCGACGCCCGACCTTCTGATTGGTGGTTGCTTTCAGCAATCATTCCGGACGTCGTCCCACGTCTCGTGGGTGCGGTGAGCGATTCTCGGCAGGAAGCCCGGCTCAGAACAGGGCCAGCTGCGACTCGGGGACGACGACGGGCTGGCGTCGCCGTCGGGGCGCCGCGGGCCGCCCCGGAGACCGGCCCGCAGGCCCTCGGGCGGGCACACCCGCCGGGCCGCCCGGAGCCGTCGCCTCCTGGGAGGCCGAACCGGAGCCCGGAGCGGGCAGGAGGGTGAGCGCCGTCACGTGCGGGGGGTCGACGCGTGGCAGGTAGCTCGGCGCCCGGTCGTAGCCGGCCTGCAGCCAGGCCGGCGGAGGCTCCCCGACGAGCGCCCAGAGGGAGGGGCCCAGCCCGATGCCCCGCGCGCCCAGCGCGGCCCGCATCCGGGCGGGGTCCAGCGGCAGCGACGCCCGGCGCACGCTCGGCATCCGCAGGTCGTCGCGCATGGCCATCAGCCGCCGGTTGCGCTCCACCGTCTGCCGGGACGACGGCTCGGCCAGACGCCCGGCGAGCAGCTCCCCCACGACCTCGACCACCTCAGCCGCACGACCGCCGTCCAGGGCGGCGTAGACCCCCTCCACGCTGCCGAACGCGCACAGCAACCGGGCCGCCGTCTTGCCGCCGATCCCCGGCACGCCGGGCAGGTTGTCCGAGGTGTCGCCGCGCAGGGCCGCCAGGTCGCGGTAGCGATCGGGCGGGACGCCGCACACCGCCTCCAGGGTGGCCGGCGTCAGGACCGGGGAGGCGTCAAGGCCGCCGTTCAGCACCCGCAGCACCGACGTCGTCTCGTCCAGCAGCGCGAACGAGTCCCGGTCGCTGGTGACCAGGGTCGACCGCCACCGGCTGCGACGAGCCAGCGCGGCGGCGGAGGCCAGCACGTCGTCCGCCTCGTACCCGGGCCGGACGACGACGGTGATCCCGGCCTCGGCGAGCAGCTCCGGCGCCGCCTCGAGCTGGGCCTGCAGGTCCGGGTGTTTGTCGGCGCGGTGTGCCTTGTACTCCGGGTGCTCGGCCCGGCGGACCGAGTGCTCCCGGCAGTCGAAGCCCACGATCAGGCCGTCCGGCGTGAGCCGCGCCGCTGCCGTGGCGATGAAGCCCACCAGGCCACGCAGCGCCCACGCCGGGCGACCTTCCGCATCGCGCTGCTCGCTGCCGGCCATCGCGTGGTGCGCGCGGTGCAGCAAACTGTCCCCGTCGATGACGAGCAGGAGCGGTGCGGGCGCGGGCGGCACTCCGACAGGATGCCCGGTGCGGGCCCGCCGTCGCATCCGGGTCGGGACACATGTTCGGATCGTGTCCCGGCCGCCGGGAGCGGCGGCGGACCGGTCGCGTCAGGACTGCTGGTACGTGGGCGTGACGATCGCCCTGGCCAGGGTGTGGAACGCCAGGTGGAACGACGCCACGGCCGGCGTGGCGTTCTCGTCGACGTCCAGCTTCTCGGTGTCGATCGCATGGACGACGAAGTAGTACCGGTGCACCATGTCCCCGGCCGGTGGGGCAGCCCCCAGGTACGACTTCTGGCCGGCGTCGTTCCGGAGCATGAACGCCCCGGCCGGCAGCGCCGCGGCGCCTTCGGCGCCCGCCCCACGCGGCAAGGACGTCGTCCCGGCGTCCAGGCCCAGCACCAGCCAGTGCCAGAACCCGCTGGGGGTGGGCGCGTCGGGGTCGAACGTCGTCACCACGAAGCCGCGCGTCTCGGTGGGGAACCCGCTCCAGCTCAGCTGCGGCGAGGTGTTGCCGCCACCGGCGACGAACTCCTGCCCCAGCGGCTGGCCATCCGCGATGTCGCTGCTGGTGACGGTGAAGCCACCCACTCTCGGCAGCAGCTCGTAGGGGTCGGGGGCCTGGGGTCGGTCGAGCACCACTGCTCCTCCTCGCTCGTCGGGTCGGCCGCCGACGGCACCGGTCGGGCCGCCGCACGGCGATCGTCGCCGACCATAGCCGCCCGCCGCCGGCCGACACACGCGACTCGGCGCACGGCCACCATGGCGCATCCTCCCGCGGGGGTGCGCACCTCGCCCGCCCGGTTCCCCGGCCGCGTCAGCCCACGCCGTCCACCCGGCGACCGTCCTCGAGGTACACGAAGCCCGGGGCGGCCAGCGTCTCGGCCACACGGCGGCGGACCGGCTTGCGGAGCAGCTCCAGGGCGGCCGGGAGCTCGGCGAACCGGTGTTCGGAGATCTCGCCGGGTTGGACCCTGATCCCGGCGAGGGCGGCGTCGTCCAGGGCGCCGCAGTCGAACAGGAACCGGACGCCGCCCCGGCGTCCCCGCCGTCCCGGCCGTCCCGGCCGTCCCGGCCGGAAGTCGACGCACACCAGCCGGCCCCCGGGCACCTGGAGCCCGCACTCCTCCCGGACCTCGCGACGGCACGCCTGCCAGGGCGACTCCCCGGTGTCCTCCATCTCACCGCCCGGGAGCGTCCAGCCGGACTTGTACGTCGGCTTCAGCAGGAGCAGGCGCCCCCGACGGTCGCGGATCAGGGCACCGGCCGAGGCCGGTACCGTGGGGACGACGTGCTCCACCCCGGCAGGCCCGGCCTGGCACGGCGGCGCGTGCGGAATCGCCCGGTCACGCTTCGGCATGGGACCAGGCTAGGGACCTCGGCGCCGACCTGCGTGAGGGATCGGCACGAGCGGCGACCGAGGTCCGTCGAGACCGCCGGCCCCGCTCGCTACCGTGGGCACGCAGACCGGCGGAGACGACGGAGGCGAAACGGAGGTGCCATGAGCATCCCGGTGCCGAGGGGCATGGTGAACTTCCGGGACGTCGGCGGGCTGGTGGCCGGGCACGCCCGGCGGGTCCGTCACGGCGTGCTGTACCGCAGCGAGAGCCCGCAGTTCCTCGCGCCCGAGGACGCCGACCTCCTGGTCGACCGGCTCGACCTGCGCACCGAGATCGACCTGCGCCGCCGGGGCGAGGCCGAGCGGGAGGGCCGCGGGCCGCTCGCGGATCGGCCGGTGCGGCACCTGCTGTTCCCGCTGGTTCCCCGGCCCGACCGGTTGGTGAGCCGCACCGACGTCCCGATCGCCCACCATGCCGAGCCGATCGCCGCGCACTACCTCGGCTACCTCGAGGTCTCCCCGGAGGCGGTGGCCGGCGCCGTCCGGGCCCTGGCCGAACCGGGCGCCCTGCCCGCCCTGGTGCACTGTGCGGCGGGCAAGGACCGCACCGGGGTGGTGATCGCGTTCGCGCTGTCGGTGGCGGGGGTCGCCGACGGCGACATCGCGGCCGAGTACGCCGTCGGCGCGGACGGCGTGGCGCGCGTGGTCGAGCGGCTGCGGGCCCTGGCCGGCTACAGCACGGTGATCGACAACCTGCCCGACGAAGCCCACCTGACCGCCCCCGAGTACATGCAGCGCTTCCTCGACGAGGTCCGGGCCCGGTTCGGCAGCCCGCGGGAGTGGCTGGCGCGCCACGGCGGCGTCCGGGAGACCGAACTCGAGGCCCTGGGCGAGGCCCTCACCGAGTCCGCCCACGAGCCGGCAGCGGGCAGACTGAGGTCATGAACAGCACGCTGCTCCCCCAAGTCGGCACGGAGCGGGAGGGCACTCCGCCGCAGCTCACCCGGTACGCCTGGCTGTCGATCGGCGTGGCGATCCTCACCATCCTGATCAAGACGACCGCCTATCTGGTCACCGGGTCGGTCGGGCTGCTCTCGGACGCCACCGAGTCCCTCGTCAACCTGGCCGCAGCGATCGTCGCACTGATCGCCCTGAAGGTGGCCTGCCGGCCCGCCGACGACAACCACCACTACGGACACGGCAAGGCCGAGTACTTCTCCGCCGGGTTCGAAGGACTGATGATCTTCGTCGCCGCGTCGGCGATCCTGGTCACAGCGGTGGAACGCTTCCTCCACCCGGCACCGATCGAGAGCGCGGGCCTCGGGCTCGCCATCTCCACGCTCGGGTCGGCGCTCAACGGCGTCACCGCGGTGATCCTCCTGCGGGCCGGGCGCGCACACCGTTCGGCCACCCTGATCGCCGACGGCAAGCACCTGATGACGGACGTCTGGACCTCCGCCGGCGTCGTCCTCGGGGTGCTCCTGGTGGCCATCACCGGGTGGCAGCGGCTCGACCCCCTGGTCGCCGCCGCGATGGGCCTGAACATCCTGGTGACGGGCTTCCGGTTGATCGCGCAGTCGACGGTGGCGCTGCTGGACGTGGCGCTGTCACCCGAGGACGACGCCCGGCTGCGGGCCGTCCTCGCCGGTTACCACGACGGGCAGATCGCGGTGAGCGACATCCGCACCCGACAGTCCGGGCAGCAGCGATTCGTGTCCCTGACCCTCCTGGTACCCGGCGAGTGGACCGTGCACCGGGCGCACGACCTCGCCGACGAGGTGGAGGCGGCCATCGCCCAGGAACTCCCGGGCGTCGCCGTGCAGACCCACCTGGAACCAGCCCACCCACCCACCACAGGTGATCACGGGGTAAGGTGCGGGGGGCGTCAGGTGATGGACTCGACGGTCTCGAACGTCTCCTCGTAGCGCTTGATCACCTCGACCGTGACGTCTTTGATCGAGACGTCGCCGGTGGCCGGGTCGATACTGATGTCGCGGCCGAGGACCGACCGCGCCTGCGGAACGGTCACGCCCGGGGCGGAGAAGATCGCGCGGCGGACCCCGGCCCGGGTGCCGTCCGACTGGGCGACCGCTTGGAGCACGACCTGGACGGCGGCGACCGCGTACAGCGCGTAGGGATCCCGTGGGTCGGCACCGTTGGCCGCCTGGTACGCGTCGAGGAACTCGCTGCCGGCGCCGCCGCGGCGGCGGACCGACTCCGGCGACAGTCCCGGGAAGGTGACGTACATACCCTGCGCCTCGGGCAGCTCGGCGAGCCGGGGCTCACCGGTGAAGCCGTCCGCGGCCAGCAACCGGACGTGCTGGTTGTCCCCGAGGACGGCGACCTTGTCCTGCACCAGACGCAGCCCGTTCGAGCTCACCGCACCGGCCAGGAAGACCGCTCCGGCCCCGGACCGCTTCACCCTGGCGAACAGGTCCGTGTAGTTCTCGGCACCCCTGTCCCAGCGCGCCGTGCCCACGACCTGAACGCCCTTGTCCTTCACCGCCTCGGCGAACGAGCGGGCCACGTTGCGGCCGTACACGCCGCCGTCGTCCAGGATGAACACCGTCGAGACGCCCAGGTCGGTGGCGGCGAAGTCGGCGGCGGCCCGCCCCTGGACGTCGTCCGTGGTGACCACGCGGGCGAACGTGCGGACCTTGGCCGGGTAGTACTTGTCCGGCTCGCCGACGTCCCACGGCCGGGTCAGGCCCGGGTCGGTGCTCCCGTTGGAGACGGCGATGATCGCGGTGGCGGCGTCCTGCCCCAGGATCGGGACGGCGATCTTCGCGCAGCCGGAGTTGTACGGGCCGATGACGGCGATCTCGTCCCTGGCGCCGACGTGCCGTCGGGCGGCGGCCTCGCACGCCGCGCTGTCCCAGCGGGTGTGCTGGGGGGAGGCGATGTCGTACGGGCGCATCTCGACCCGGTGGCCGCCGGCCGTGTGGTGCACCCGGTCCAGGTACAGCTGGATGGCCAGGTCGGTGACGTTGCCGCCCGGTGGCAGGTCCTGGCCGGAGAAGTCCGCGGCGAGGAACACGGTGGCACCGCCCGGGCCCCGCGGCGTGAGCAGCGAGCCGGGCGGCAGGCCGAGCGCGTAGGTGCTGCCGAGGAGCCCGGCCACCGCCGCTGCGGTGGCCACCCCGACGGTCCAGATCCGCCGGCGTCCGCCCGCCGGGGCCGCCTCCCGCCGGCCCGGCGCCCTGGCAGCGCCCCCTCGCCGGGCAGCCGGCGGCCGGGCCGCCGGCGGCGCGGTACTCCGCGGCGCGGTACCCGGCGGCGCGGGACCCGCCGGCAGGGCGGTGGGCGGCACCGCGGTGGGCGGCGCCACGGCGAACGCGGTGCGGTGCTCCCCGGCCCGACCGGCCCCGACCGCCGGCCCCGATCCCACCGTCGCGGGCACCGACGGCAGCGGCACCGCCGTCCCGAGCGTCGTGGCCCAGGTCCCGAGGGCGGCACGCAGGGCGTCGGCGAGAGCGATCACGTTCGGGTAGCGGTCGCCGGGCCGTTTCGCCATCCCGCGGACGACGGCGGCCTCCAGCGCCGGCGGAACCTCCGGCAGGCCGAGCGGCGGGACCGGGGTCTCCACGATGGCGCGCATCAGCGCGAACTGGTTCGCCCGGGTGAACGGCACCCGGCCGGCGAGCAGCGTGTACGCGGTCGAGGCCAGGGCGTAGACGTCGGACGCGACGCCGTACTCGCCGCGCTCGAGCACCTCCGGGGCGGCGTGGGCCATCGTGAACAGGTTGCCCGTGGTCCCCTCCGGCCCGACCAGCACGGAGATCCCGAAGTCCGCCAAGGCGGGCTCACCGTCGTCCGCGATGAGCACGTTCTCCGGCTTGACGTCGCGGTGGATCACCCCGAGGTTGTGGGCGGCCTGCAGCGCGCCGGCAACCTTGGTCACCACGTCGACGACCGTCGCCGGCGACAGCGGGCCGCCGTCGGCCAAGGCCTGGGCGAGCGAGCCTCGGCGGTAGAGGCGCATCACGATGAACGGCCGGCCGCCGGTCGTCGTCCCGGCGTCGATCACGTCGACGACGTGCCGGTGTCGCGACAGCTCGCTGAGCAGCATCCGCTCCCGGGCGAACCGGCGCAGGTCGTGCTCGTCGGCCAGCTCCGGCATCAACATCTTCAAGGCGACCGCGCGGCCGAGGCTGAGCTGTTCGGCCTCGTGGACGACGGCGAAGCCGCCGCGGCCGATACGCCGCCCGATCCGGTACCCGGGCACCTCCTCCACGGGCGAAGTATGTCAGCCCTGGCTACGGCAGTCGGGGTCGTCGGCCCGCGCCCACCAGCGGTGCCGATGGTGACTCTGCGTCACCATCACCCGGCGATGACCGTCGTGAGCGAGTCGAGGTGGAAACCGGCGCCGCCGGAGGGCAGGGTGGTATCCGACCATCCCGGAGGGAGCGCACCGTGCAGACCAGAGGGCAGACCACAGGGGGGGCCGAGAGCGGCGCCGAGGACGCCGGCTGGCAGGTCCCGCTCGAGGCAGACCCCGCCGACGCCAGCGAGCAGGCCCGGGACCTCGTCGACGAGGCACCCGACCCGGAGGCACCGGCCGCGGCGCCCCGCGTGATCGATCTCGACCTGACCACCGCCTCGGAGGCAGACCTGGCCGAGCAACTCCACGAGGTGCCGTACGACGACGACGGTGAGCGGTGAGCGCTCCGGAACTTCCCCTGCACGACGAGGAGGCGCACCAGGCCGCGGTGAGCGGCGCCGGCAAACCACTACGGCGCAGTGCCGGGATCGTCCTGTTCCGACTGCGCGCCGGCGTCCCGGAGGTGCTGCTCGGGCACATGGGCGGCCCCTTCTGGCGCCGCCGGGACGCCGGTGCCTGGACGATCCCCAAGGGCGGCTACACCGACGAGGAGGACCCGCTGGAGGCGGCCCGCCGCGAGTACGCCGAGGAGATCGGTCACCCGGTCCCCGACGGTGAGCTGATCCCGCTGGGCACCGTGCTGCAGTCGAACGGCAAGCTCGTCGTGGCGTGGGCCGTGGAGGGCGCGCTCGACCCCGGGGCCGCCCGGAGCAACACCTTCGAGCTGGAGTGGCCGCCCGGCTCCGGGCGCCGGCAGTCGTACCCGGAACTCGACCGGGTCGCCTGGTTCACCCTGCCGGCGGCGCGGGACCGGGTGGTGGTGGCGCAGGCGGTGTTCTTCGACCGCCTGGACGACGCCCTGCAGGCGCGCGCCCAGTCCTGATCACGTGCCGAGCTGACGCCCCAGGGCGCGGGCGAACTTGGAGGTGCTGGCGCTCAGCGGCGCACCGGCCACCACCAGGCGCCGGGACACCTCCGCGAGCAGCTCGCGGTCGCCGTCCACCAGCTCCACCTCCAGCTCCCGCCAGCGGGAGACCCTCTCCTGCGCGCCACCGTCGCCGAGCCGGGTCGCGCGCACGTCGTCGTCCGCCACCTCGGCCAGGACCGCGCCCCGGTCGTCACGCAGGGTGCGCACCGTGCGGGTGGTGCTCAGCCGGACGACGGGCCGCAGGTCCGCGTGCCGCAGGAGCCCCTCCACCGGCCCGCGGACAGCGCCGGGGACGACGGTCTCGGACTCCCCGAGCGGCACCCGCAGCTCGTCCCGCTCGCCGTCCCGGCGCGGACGCTTCAGGTGCCACCCGGCGTCGTCGCCGCCGGTACGCCGGCGGAGGGTGATCCGGTGGGTGGCCAGGCGCAGGTCAGCGGTGTCGAAGTAGGTGGCCTCCAAGGCGTGCACCACCGGCCCGGACACCGCGGCCACCCCGGGCACGCCCGCCAGGTCGGGCAGCCGGAACGCCGGGCCGGGCTCGAACGTGCGCTCGACCTCGACGGTGACGGCGGGCTCGGGGCCACCGCCCGGGTCGACGGGTCCGGCCGGGCGCGTCGCCGGATCAGGCGGGTCGGACGGCGCGTTCACCGGCCCAGTATCCCCCGCACGCCGGTCCGGCTCGCGGGACGGGCCGTCTCGCGATACGAGAACACCCCGAACGGGCCTTGAGCGCCTCCGGTGACCGCCCGTAGCCTGACGCCAGGTGATGAGCGCCAGCATCAAGCCCCGGCTTGCTGGCCGGCAACCCTCCTCCGCGGTGGGGTGCTCCGGGTGAAGACCTGGCCGTGCCCGCCCGGGCACGGCAAGCGCGGACCCATCAGATCTACCGGGTCCTTGGACGCCGGAGGAACGCTGTGACCACTCTGCTCGCCCCGACCTGCGCCCACGCCGCCCCGGCGGACGCGCCCGACCCGGGCCACTCGTCGGACGTCGCCGACCGCGACGCGCTCGCCCCGCTGCTGCCCGTCGTCGGCTCCGACCTGCCGGCCCCGCTGGTGGACGGTGGATCGATCCGGTACGCCAACCTCGACTACGCCGCCAGCGCCCCCGCGCTCACCGCCGTGGCCGAGCACCTGGCCCAGGCCTTGCCGTACTACTCCAGCGTGCACCGCGGCGCGGGGTTCGCCTCCCAGGTGACCACCCGGCTGTACGAGTCGGCCCGCAGCTGCGTCGCCGACTTCCTCGGTGCCCGCGCCGACGACGTCGTGGTGTTCACCCGCAACACCACGGACGCGCTCAACCTGCTGGCCGGCGCCGTCCCCGAAGGTTCCGGTGACGTGATCTTCCTGGACGTCGAGCACCACGCCAACCTGCTGCCCTGGCAGGCGCGCACGCACCGCTGCGTCCCGGTGTCGCACACCCTCGCCGGAACCGTCGAGCGGCTCGCGGACGCCCTGCGCGAGAAGCCCGCGGCGCTCGTCGCGGTCACCGGGTCCAGCAACGTGACCGGTGAGATCCTCCCGCTGGCCAGGATCGCCGCGCTGGCGCACGCGCACGGCGCCCGGATCGCGGTGGACGCCGCGCAGCTCGCGCCGCACCGGCGGATCGACGTCTCCGCCCTCGGCGTCGACTACCTCGCGCTGTCCGGCCACAAGCTCTACGCGCCGTTCGGCGCCGGTGCCCTGGTGGGACGACGGGACTGGCTGGACGCCGCGTCACCGTACCTCGCCGGAGGCGGCGCGGTGCGGGAGGTCCGCGCCGAGCACACCGAGTGGGCCCCCGCGCCGCATCGGCACGAGGCCGGCACACCCAACGTGCTCGGGGCCGCGGCCCTGGCCGCCGCCTGCCGCACGATCGCCGCGCTGCCCGCCGGGGCCGTCCAGGCCCACGAGGGCGCGCTCCGGGAGCGGTTGATCCGTGGCCTGCGCGCGCTGCCCGACGTCCGGCTGCTGCAGATCTGGCCGGACAGCACCGAGCGGATCGGCGTGGTCGCCTTCGTGGTCGACGGGCACGACAGCGGGCGGGTGGCGGCGTACCTGTCCGCGGAGCACGGCATCGGCGTCCGGGACGGCCGGTTCTGCGCGCACCCGCTGCTGGCCCGGCTCGGGCACCGCGACGGCGCGCTCCGGGCCAGCCTGGGGTTGGGTTCGTCGGCGGACGACGTGGACCGGCTGATCACCGCGGTCGCCCGGCTCGTGACGGACGGCGAACGGTGGGACTACGCGGTCCGGAACGGCCGGTGGGTCCCGGTGCCCGACCCGCGCCCGACCGCGCCCTGGCTCACCGGCGCCGACGACGCCGCCGCCGGCGCCTCGCCCTGCACGGACTGAGCGGCCGCGCCGTCCGCCCCGGCGGGCGACGGGTGCACGCCCGTGGCGGATGCGGCAGGCTGGCCCCGTGACTGGTGCCGAACCCGCGGGACCGGAGCGCGTCGGGTCGCCGGAGCCGCCGGCCCCCGCCCGGGCCCAGCCCCGCGACCCGGTGGCGGACCTGCGGCGGATCGCCTTCCTGCTGGAGCGGACCCTGGAGTCCAGCTACCGGGTCCGGGCCTTCCGCACCGCGGCGGCCGCGCTCGCGGCACTCCCCCCGGACGACGTGACCCTGCTGGCCACCACCCGCGGCCTGCGTGACATCAAGGGCATCGGTGAGCGCACGGCGGCCGTGGTGGAGCAGTCCGTCGCGGGCCTGGTCCCGGACTACCTGGCGGCCCTGGAGGCGGACGCCGCCGCGCCGCTCGCCGAGGCCGGCGCCGGGCTCCGCGCGCTGCTGCGCGGCGACCTGCACACCCACTCCGACTGGTCGGACGGCGGCTCGCCGATCGGCGAGATGGCCCGCACCGCCCGGGACCTCGGCCACGCGTACGCCGCCGTGACCGACCACTCCCCCCGGCTCACGGTGGCGAACGGGCTGTCGGCGCAGCGCCTGCGCCAGCAGCTGGACGTCGTCGCGGGCGTCAACGAGGCGATGGCCGACAGCTTCCGGCTGCTGACCGGGATCGAGGTCGACATCCTCACCGACGGCGAGCTGGACCAGTCCGACGAGCTGCTCGGCGGTCTCGACGTCGTGGTGGCGAGCGTCCACTCCGAGCTGCGGATGCCCGCCGACGCGATGACCCGCCGGATGCTGGCCGCGATCGAGAACCCGCACACCGACGTCCTCGGGCACTGTACCGGCCGGTACGTCATCGAGCGCCGGTTCGCGAACGACCGGCTCACCGGGCGCACCCGCAGCGGGAAGGCGCGGCCGGAATCCGCCTTCGACGCCGAGCGGGTGTTCGCCGCGTGCGCGGAGCGCGGCGTCGCCGTCGAGATCAACTCCCGCCCGGAGCGGCTCGACCCGCCGATCCGGTTGCTGCGCCTCGCCGTCGAGGCCGGGTGCCTGTTCGCGCTCGACACCGACGCGCACGCCCCCGGGCAGCTCGACTGGCAGCAGCTCGGCTGCGCCCGGGCCGAGGCCGCCGGTGTCGATCCGGCGTCCGTGGTGACGACGTGGCCGCTACCGGACCTGCTGGCGTGGACCGCCGACCACCGCCACCGCCCGGCCCCACCCCAGTGATCATGCACTTCCCCCGGGCTCACGGAGCGCGGCTGACTCCACCGCGACGTCCCCGGAGGGTCGCGGGGCCGGGGGGTACCGCAACGGCTCCGCCAGGAGCTCGGCCGCGGCGACCGGCCACGGCCTGGGGCGCCCGAAGAGCCATCCCTGCCCGACGTCGGCACGGACGTCCCGGCACATCTGGGCGGTGGCGTCGTCCTCGACGCCCTCCATCACCACCCGGGCCCCCAGCCGGTGCGCGAGCGTGACGACACCGGCCACGATGTCCCGGGTCCGCTGGTCGGCCACCGCCGCCACCACCCACGAGCGGTCCACCTTGAGGACGTCCACCGGGATGCGTCGCAGGTATCCGAGAGCGGAGTAGCCGGTCCCGAAGTCGTCGATGGCGAGCGGGATCCCCGCACCCGACAGGGCGGCGAGCGCGCGGAACGCCGGGTCGTCCCCGGCCACCAGGACCGCCTCGGTGACCTCCAGCATGAGCCGCTCGGGGTGCACCCCCGACTGGGCGATCAGGTCGAGGACCATCGGGACGAAGGCCGGGTCCCGCAGCTGGATCGGCGAGACATTCACGCCGAGGTGGACCGGCGTCCCGACCACGCCGCCGACGCGCGCCTGCAGCAGGGTCTCCCGCAGCGCGAACTCGCCGAGCGCGGCGACCAGCCCGGTCTGCTCGGCGACCGGCACGAACTCGGCCGGTGACACCTGGCCGAGGACCTCGTCCACCCAGCGCACCAGGCTCTCGAAGCCGACGACCCGGCCGCTGGCGAGATCGATCAGCGGCTGGGCATGCATCTGCAGACCGCCGGACGCGACGGCCGTCCGCAACCGGCGCTCGACCCGCAACCGGCGCTCGCGGGCCCGCTCGACCGCTCCCGGGTAGAGCGCGATCCGGCCCCGCCCGACCTCCTTCGCCGCCCGTAGCGCCGCGGCGGACTCCACCAGCGCGCCGAGCCGGCCGTGGTGATCGTCGGCGGAGGCCGGGTCGCGGTCCGTCCCGGGGACCGCGACTCCGGTGCGGTGGGCGCCGTCCCGGTGCACCCGGCCGACCCCGACCCCGGCCGTCAGGCAGATGGCGCCCGGACGCGCGGCGGCCACCTCGCCGACCGCCGCCCCGAGCAGGACGGCGAGCCGCTCGCCGTCCTCGACGCTGCCCGGCGCCAGGACGGCGAACTCGTCACCCCCCATCCGCGCCAGGACGCACGGAGGTCGGCACAGTTCCTGCAGCCCGGCCGCGACCGCGACGATCAGATCGTCGCCGCCCTCCGGTCCGAGCAGGTCGTTCACCTCCTTGAAGCCGTCCAGGTCGAGGGTCAGCAGGACCCAGGGACGGCTCAGGTCGACCGCCCGGATCCGGGCGGTCAACCCGCTGCGGTTGGGCAACCCGGTGAGGACGTCCCGGAGAGCCTCGTCGGCGATCCAGCGGACCATCCGGTTGCGGATGAGCGTGTTCACGATCTCCCGGACGACCAGCAGCAGCACGGCGGCGAACGCCAGGGCCAGCCCGACCCAGGATCCGCGGTGCGGGACGAACGCCGTCGCGCCGGACAGCAGCAGCAGCGACACCACAGTAGCGATCATGGTTGCCCGGGACTCGCCGAGGTCCTCGAGGAGGCTGTCGTGTGCGGGAGATGACGTCGCGTAGCCGGACACCCCCGCCGCGAGCAGCGGCCAGGCCACGCACCACAGCACTCCCGACACCCAGGGCAGGGGGCGATCGCTGATCACGGCCGGGAGCGAGCAGATGTCCGCGATCGCCTGGATCACCAGCGCGATCGCCGCGAACGCCGCCCCCTGGCGGCGGTCCCGCGCCCAGACCATCAGCGTCAGCGCCGCGCACCCGACGTCGAACATGGCCATCACGGCACCGGACGCCGCCTGGCCACTCGGGTGAGCGGGATCGGGAAGTGCCGGTTGCAGCACCGCCCACCACAGCGCGAGGGTCACCGACATGGTCACGATCAGCGCGTCCAGGGACAGGCGCAGCGCCGGCCTCGACGTCCTGGACCGGCGGGGCAGGGTGACGACGGCGAGCACCAGCACGGGCGTCGAGCTCGAGCTGACGATGTCCCCCACTCCGAAGGTGCGTTGGCCGGTCGAGGTCACCTGGAGCGACAGCAGGAACTGGCCGACGCCCCAGATCACCACCGCCACCCCGATCAGGACACGCGCCTTCTCCCCGGCGCCGCCGTACCGCCGGCGACGTATCGAGCAGCCGACGATCCCGGCGCCGGACACCAGAGCCACCACGCCGGCGAGGGCCATGCCGAGGATCGCTCCGCGCACCCGGTCGGCCAGGGCCACCCGGACGACGACGGCGGCGGACGCCAGGGTGAGGCCCGCGACGAGGCCCGTGACGGCCCGCAGGGGTGAGCCCTGGGGTTGCCGGGGGGCCTGGGTCACGCGTCCCTTGTCGGCACCGGACCGGGCAGCTGAAGGCGAATCGGAGCGGGCGTGTCCGCCGCGGGGCGCCGGGCCCGGGTCGCCGGCGTCGCGACCGGCGGCAGCGGGGTGCGGGCCCGGTCGACGACCGGGCCGCGAGTTCCGCCCGGTCGCCGTTCACGGAGCCCACCCGCTGTCCGTCGACCACGGCGAGCAGCAGGCGCCCGGCCTGCGCGCCGAACCGGCGACGTCCCGGGACATCGCGGACAGCGGCGGATGGGTGATCCGGCCCAGCGGGGAGTCGTCACAGGCCAGCAGGGACACGTCGGTAGGCACCGCCATGCCCAGCTCGGTGGCGACGCCGAGGCCGGCGACCGCCATCACGTCGTTGTCGTCGACGACGGCCGTGGGCCGCGGCGTCGACGCGAGCAGGGTGCGGGTGGCCGCGGCGCCGAGCTCGTCGGAGAAGTCGGTGCGCACGACCCAGCGCTCCGTCACGCCGAGCACCTGCGCCCTCCGGTGAAAGGCCTGGGTCCGCGCGGCCGCGTGGCGCATCTGCTCGGGCCCGGCGACCCGGGCCGCTGGGGACCCAGCCGAGCTCGTCGGCGATCCGCCGCACCCGGGCGCGGGTCGCCTCCGAGACGCCCGGCCGGTTGTTCAGGGCGTAGGACACCGCCCCCTTCGAGACGCCGGCGAGCCGGGCGATGTCGGCAATCGTCGGGCGCCCGTGCCTGCTGTCCCACCCATCAGGCTCATCCTCCTGATCTCGTGCTGACGGCAGTGTTCCAGCCCCGAGGTCGTCGAACAGATTCCGAGGCGAGAGCCAGAGCCTGGATGGTGACGAAGGTCACGCCTTGGGTGGGCGCGGGCCGAACGGCCCGGCGCCGATCGCTCCCGCCGGGGCGAGCCTTGGTACAGCGAGGTAGGCGCCTCCGGCGTGGCCGAGGTTCCGCCAGAACGGAGGTGCGGGGGTGGCACGAGGCATGCATGAGGGCATCAGGCCGGCCCCTGGGCCCGTCGTGGTAGGGGTCGACGGGTCGCAGGGGGCAGCTCGGGCCCTGATCTGGGCCCTCCGCGAGGCACTGGACCGGCAGGCCCCGGTGCGGGTGGTGACGGCCTGGGCCTGGGGCCGGTCGGCGGCCGCCGCCGCACGCGGCGGGGTGAGCATCGCCCGCCAGGCACGGCAGAACCAGGAGGCCCTGATCCGCGCCGTACTGGCCCGCTTCCCCGGGCCGCTGCCGCAGCTCACCGCCGAACTGGTGGAGGGTGACGCGGCGAGCGCGCTGATCGACCGGTCCGAGGACGGCGTCCTGCTGGTCCTCGGCTCCCGCGGGACGACCGGTGCGGCGGGACGGGTGGTCGGCTCCGTCGCAGACGCCTGCCTGCGGCACTGCACCTGCCCGGTCGTGGTGGTCCCGGCCGACTCGCCGCTCAGCCTGCCGGAGCAACTGGGCTCCGGCGGACGCCGCGCCGGCCTGGCCCCCGCCGTCCTGGGAGCCGTCGGCCTCCCCTGACCCACTCGCCCAGCCATGATCATGCGGGCGGCCGTGATCATGCGATCGCAGGCCTGGCTGGCGGTGGCCCGACCGGCCGACAATCGGGGGGCGGCTGGTCGCAGCCGCACCGTATCCTGGCGAGGTCATGGGTATCCCGGCCAGCACCGTATCCGCCGGCACGCTCCGGGCCCGGCTGGCCGATCTGCGCATGGATCTCACGGTGCGGGACGAGCACCGGTTGCGCCGCCGCCTGGACGGCGTGCGGTCCGTACGAGACCCGGCCCGGGCGGAGCGCACCCTGGAGCGGATCGCCACCGACCTGGACACCGCACGTGCCCGCGTCGAGGCCCGGCGCGCCGCCGTCCCGCCGATCCGCTACCCGGACGAACTGCCGGTCAGCGGCCGGCGCGACGACCTGGCCGCCGCGATCCGGGATCACCAGGTGGTGATCGTCGCTGGTGAGACCGGGTCCGGCAAGACCACGCAGCTCCCCAAGATCTGCCTGGAGCTGGGCCGCGGCGCGCGCGGCATGATCGGGCACACCCAGCCGCGCCGGATCGCGGCCCGGAGCGTCGCCGAGCGGATCGCGGAGGAACTCGGCGTGCCGCTCGGCGGCCTCGTCGGGTACCAGGTGCGGTTCACCGACCGGGTGTCCGACCAGACCGCGATCAAGGTCATGACGGACGGCATCCTGCTCGCCGAGATCCAACGGGACCGGTTGCTGACGGCGTACGACACGATCATCGTGGACGAGGCGCACGAGCGCAGCCTCAACATCGACTTCCTGCTCGGGTACCTGCACCAGCTGCTGCCGCGCCGCCCCGACCTGGGGCTGATCATCACCTCGGCCACCATCGATCCCGAGCGGTTCGCGGCCCACTTCGGCGGGGCACCGGTCGTCGAGGTCTCCGGGCGCACCTATCCGGTGGAGATCCGCTACCGGCCCCTCATCGAGGAGCCCGATCCCGCCGGCGACGAGGACGACGACCCGGCGGACGGCGAGCCGGTGGTCCGTGACCAGGTCCAGGCGATCTGCGAGGCGGTGCAGGAGCTGGCGGCGGAAGGCCCGGGCGACGTCCTGGTGTTCCTCTCCGGTGAGCGCGAGATCCGGGACGCCGCCGATGCCCTGGCCCGCTCCGAGCCACCGCACACCGAGATCCTCCCGCTGTACGCCCGGCTCTCCGCGGCCGAGCAGCACCGCGTCTTCGAGCCGCACGCCGGGCGCCGCGTCGTCCTGGCCACGAATGTCGCCGAGACGTCGCTGACCGTACCCGGGATCCGGTACGTGATCGACCCGGGGACGGCGCGGATCTCCCGGTACAGCACTCGGCTCAAGGTGCAGCGGCTGCCCATCGAACCGATCTCGCAGGCCTCCGCGAACCAACGCGCCGGTCGCTGCGGGCGGCTGGAGGCGGGCGTCTGCATCCGGCTCTACCGCGAGGAGGACGTCGCCGGCCGGCCGCGCTTCACCGACCCCGAGATCCTCCGGACCAACCTCGCCTCGGTCATCCTGCAGATGACCGCGCTGGGCCTGGGCGACATAGGCGCGTTCCCGTTCATCGACCCACCCGACCGGCGCGCCGTCAAGGACGGCCTGGACCTCCTGGCCGAGCTCGGCGCGCTCGACCCGGCCCCGGCGGAGCCGGCGCGGCGGCTCACCGCCCTCGGCCGGTCGCTCGCGCAGCTACCGGTCGACCCCCGGCTCGGCCGGATGATCCTGGAGGCGGACCGCAACGGGTGCACCCGCGAGGTGATGATCGTCGCGGCCGCGCTGTCGATCCAGGACGTGCGGGAGCGGCCCGCCGAACACCAACAGGCAGCGGACGAGAAGCACCGCCGGTTCGCCGACCCACGCTCCGACTTCCTCGCCCACCTCAATCTCTGGGACCACCTGCGCCAGCAGCAGCGCGAGCTGTCCTCCGGCGCATTCCGCCGGATGTGCAAGCGGGAATTCCTCAACTACCTGCGCATCCGGGAGTGGCAGGACCTCGTCGGGCAGCTGCGCCAGCTCGCGAAACCGCTCGGCGTCACCCTCGCCGCCGAGCCGATGGACCGCGCGGACCCCGCCGCCGTCCAGCGCCTGCACGCCAGCCTGCTCGCCGGCCTGTTGTCCCACCTCGGGTTGTTGCAGGGCGACGGGCGGGGGGCGGAGTACCTGGGCGCCCGGGGGGCGAAGTTCCAGATCTGGCCGGGATCGGCGCTGGCCAGGCGGCCGCCGCGCTGGGTGATGGCGGCCGAACTGGTGGAGACGTCCCGGCTGTGGGGCCGGGTGGTGGCGCGGGTCGAGCCGGAGTGGGTCGAGCGGTTGGCCGGTCACCTGGTGAAACGCACCTACGCCGAACCGCACTGGTCGCGCAACCGGGCCGCCGTGGTGGCATCCGAGCGGGTCACCCTCTACGGGATCCCGCTGGTCGTGGGGCGGACGGTGCAGTACGGCCGGATCGACCCCGCGCTGTCCCGGGAGCTGTTCGTCCGGCACGCGCTGGTCGAGGGGGACTGGGAGACACGGCACCGCTTCTTCCACGCCAACCGAGCCCTGCTGGACGACGTCGACGACCTGGAGAACCGCACCCGCCGCCGCGACCTGAAGGTGGACGACGAGACCCTGTTCGCCTTCTACGACCGGCGGATCCCGGACGACGTCGTCTCCGGCCGGCACTTCGACGCCTGGTGGAAGCAGGCCCGCCGGGCCGAGCCCGAGCTGCTCACCTTCACCCCCGACCTGCTCCTGGCCGACGGCCAGGACCTCGACTACGCCCGCGACTTCCCCGACCGGTGGCGTGCCGGCGACCTGGACCTGCGGCTGACCTACACGTTCGAGCCCGGCTCCCCGACCGACGGCGTCGGCGTGACGGTCCCGCTACCGGTGCTGAACCGGTTGTCGCCGGACGGCTTCGAGTGGCTCGTGCCAGGGCTTCGCGAGGAGCTCGTCACGGCGCTGATCCGCTCGCTGCCCAAGCAGATCCGGCGCACGCTCGTCCCGGCGCCCGACCACGCCCGGGCCGTGCTGCCCGCGCTCGCCGCCGCGCACGACCGGGGCGAGGGGCTGCTGCCGGCGCTGGAGAGGCAGCTGGGCGCCCACGCCGGTACGCCGATCCCCCGGGACAGCTGGGATCTCGACCGGCTGCCGCCCCACCTGCGCATGACCTTCCGGGTCGTCGACGAGCGTGGCAACGTCGTCGGCGAGGGCAAGGACCTGGACGGCCTGAAGCGCGGCCTCGCCCCGCGGATCCGGGCCGCGGTCGCGTCGTCGGTGGCTCCCGGCGTCGAGCGCACCGGGCTGACCGGCTGGCCCGCCGACCTGCCGCACGGCTCGATCCCCGCCACGGTGACCCGGACGGCGCTGGAGGGGTCGGCCGTCGGGCAGACGGTGCAGGGCTTCCCGGCCCTGGTCGACGAGGGCGCGACGGTCGGCCTGAGAGTGCTGGCGTCCGCCGCGGAGCAGGCCACGGCGATGCCGCGCGGGGTCCGGCGCCTGCTGCTGCTGGAGCTGACGTCGCCGGCGCGCGCCGTCCTCGGTCGTCTCGACACCCCGACCAAGCTCGCGCTCGCGGCCGCTCCCCACGGCAGCGCCGGCGCCCTCTTCGACGACTGCCTGGCGTGCGCGGTCGACGCCCTGGTCGCGGACGGCGGCGGCCCGCCCTGGGACGAGGCGGCCTACCTGGCGTTGCGCGACACCGTGCGGAGTCGCTCGGAGGCCGAGGTGACCGACGTGGTCCGCCTCGTCGCGCGCATCCTCACCGAGGCCGCCGCACTGGACCGGGGGCTGCGGTCGACCTCCAGCCTGACTCTGCTGCCCGCACTCACCGACGTCCGGGACCAGCTCGCCGGACTGGTCTACCCGGGCTTCGTCACGGCGTCCGGGCGCCGCCGGCTGCCGGACCTCGTCCGGTACCTGCAGGCGGCACGGCACCGGATGGAGGTGCTGCCCGACCATCCCGTGCGGGATGCCGACCGGATGGCCCGGGTGGCCGCCGTCCAGGCCGAGTACGACGCGCGGCTCGCCACGCTCCCCTCCGGCCGGCCGGTGCCGCCGGAGGTGGCGGACGTACGGTGGATGCTCGAGGAGCTCCGGGTGAGCTTCTTCGCCCAACAGCTCCGCACCGCCTACCCGGTCTCGGAGAAGCGGATCCTGAAGGTCCTCGACCCCGTCCGCCGTGATCATTCACGAGGGCTCTGATCATGCGCGACCCGCACGAGGTCAAGGGGCCCTGGGCGGACGTCGCGGGTCACCAGAGCCGTCGCCGATCAACGGCGCCATGCCCGCCGAGGTGCATGACCACCGCCAGATGTGCATGATCACTGCTGGTCGCGGGTGAGGAGGAGCGGCTGACCGCCCCGGGGACGGAGGGTGACCAGGGCTTTCGGCCGGGGCGGCAGGGCGCCCGGCGGCCGGGCGACCCAGCGGTCGCGCAGCAGGGTCGCCAGCACGAGCACGGCTTCCACCAGCGCCAGGTCCCGGCCGATGCAGAGCCGCGGGCCGAGCCCGAACGGCAGATAGGTCGCGCACGGCGCGGCCGAGCGAACGGCCGCCGGGGCCGGGTCGCGGCGGTCGGTGCCGCCGGCGCCGGCCGCGGCCACGAACCGGCGGGGATCGAAGCGGGTGGGCTCGGGCCAGTCGGCTGCCCGGCGGTGCAGCAACCACGGGCTGAGGATCACCAGCGTGCGGGCCGGGATCCGGACGCCGACCAGTTCGTCGGGCCCCGCCGCGACCCGGGTGATCACCCAGGCCGGGGGGTACAACCGCAGGGATTCGTCGACGACCGCGCGGGTCAGCCGGAGCGCGCCCAGGTCGGCTGCCGTGGGATGCCGCCCGCCGAGCACGGTGGAGAGCTCCGCGGCGAGCTCCCGCTGGACCGGCGGGTGGTCGGCGAGCAGCCCGAGCGTCCAGACCAGGGCCGAGGCCACGGTCTCGTAACCGGCGATGACCATCGTGACCAGCTCGTCCCGAACCTCGTCGGCGGTCAGCTCCGCGGCGTCCGCGGCAGCCAGGAGCAGGCCGAGCAGGTCCGGGGCACGTTCCGGGGGCGCCGCCGTCCGCCGCGAGGCGACCAGGGCCGCGCAGGTCGCGTCGAGCACCCGGACGGCCCGCCGCAGCCGCCACCGGGACGGCGTCGGCCACCCCGCGGGGACCGGCGACCGAGCCCGGTGCACCAGCAACCTCAGCGCGTCGTCCACGGCCGCGACGATCCTGGCCGCCTCGACGTCGAGATCGGACGCCAGCAGGGTGCGCCCGACCAACCGGAGCATCCCGCGCATGACCGCGGCGTCGGCGTCCAGCGGGCGGGCGGGGCCGGCGGCGTCCCAGGCCCGGCGGAGCTCATCACCGGCCCGGACCGCCTGGGCCGCGCAGCGGGCCGACACCTCCCGGTGGAACGCGGGCCGGACCAGGCGTCGGTGCGCGCGCCAGACGTCGCCGTCACTGACCAGCAGCCCCTGTCCGGTGACCTCGGCCAGCGCCGCATACTGCACGGTGCGCTTGAGGTAGTTGCCCGGGGCGTCCTGGAGCACGCGGCGGGCCCCGGCCGGGTCGTTGACCAGCAGCACCGGACGCCGCGGCATCGGGAACGCCACCAGGTCGCCGTACCGGGCGACCACACGCTCCAGGTAGGCGAGCGGGTCGCGCGCCAGGATCGGGACGGCGCGGAGCATCTCGGCAGGCTCCGGCCCGGGCGCGTCGACAGCGTGCACCGGCCCGCGGCGGCCCATGGCGAGCCCTAGAGGTAGAGGCCGGTACGACCGTCCTCGACGCGGGGGGCGGCGACGGCGTGGATGTCACGTTCCCGCAGGAGCACGTACTGCGTGCTCTGCAACTCCACCTCGGCCCGATCCTCCGGGTCGTACAGGACACGGTCGTCGATCTGCACCTGTCGGACGCTCGGACCCGCCGCGACGACCGTGGCCCAGGCGAGGCGCTTGCCGACCGCCGCGGTCGCCGGGATCACGATTCCGGCGCTCGAACGCCTCTCCCCCGCCTCGTTGTCCGTCGACACCAGGACGCGGTCGTGCAGCATCCGGATCGGCAGGCGCCCGGCGGGCTGGGCCAACGGACCTAGGGGTGCGGACGACGCACCGGCTGGCGCATTGCTCGACGCGGTCGATGCACTCACGCAGCGAACGTTACCCTGCCGGACCTGGGGCATCGTGCACGGTAGGCGTCATCGCGCCGGACGGCGTCGACCCGGGTCACCCGCGCCGACGGCGCAGCGTCAGCAGCAGCCCGATCAGGACGACGCCGGCTGCGGTGACGGCGGCCATCCGCTCGGCCCGCAACTGACCCTCCGCGGTGAACGCGAACGAGGCCAGCCGGCCCCGCACGTCGGCGACCGACCGGCGGGCGATCTCCCGGGGGTGGGCCCGCACCACGAGCTCGTCGATGGTCGTCGCAAGATCGGCCCGGCGCCGCTCGATCAGGGCCTCGATCGCGGCCGGGTCCTTGGGCATCGGCGTCGCGGCACCGCCGCTGCCGGCCCTCGGGATGCCGTCGTCCAGGCTCATCAGCCTCACCTCCTGCGGTCCAAAGCTACTGGGCAGGCGCCGCGCCGTCGTCAGGGGAGGCGCACCTAGAGTGTCGATCGTCATGCACCCGCTCCCGAGGTGCCCGAACCGCGGAAGGACGACGCCGTGCCCCAGCTCCAGCCCGGTCAGCCAGCCCCCGACTTCACCCTGACCGCAGCCGACGGCTCGACGGTCTCGCTGCACGACTACCGGGGGCGGCACGTGATCGTCTACTTCTACCCGGCGGCGATGACCCCGGGGTGCACCAAGCAGGCGTGCGACTTCCGGGACAGCCTGCAGGCGCTGCAGGCCGCCGGCTACGCCGTCCTGGGCATCTCGCCGGACAAGCCCGCCAAGCTGGCGAA
Source organism: Kineosporiaceae bacterium (assembly GCA_036518955.1). GTDB lineage: Bacteria > Actinomycetota > Actinomycetes > Actinomycetales > Kineosporiaceae > DATDMG01. The sequence continues at coordinate 22,917 of DATDMG010000068.1, forward strand.
GTTCGTCGAGCGGGACGGGCTGACCTTCCCGCTCCTGTCCGATCCCGACCACGGCGTGCTCGAGCCCTGGGGCGCCTGGGGCGAGAAGTCGCTGTACGGGCGGGTCGTCGTCGGCGTGATCCGCTCGACGGTCGTCGTCGACCCGGACGGCGTGGTGCGCCTCGCCCGGTACAACGTCAAGGCGACCGGCCACGTGGCCTCACTGCGCACGGCGCTCGGAATCTGACCTGGGCTCCCCTGGCGTTCCGGACTAAGCTGCTGCTGCTGGTGGCTGCGGCCGCGGCGCGGGAGTGGTGTAACTGGCAGCCACGCAGGATTTAGGTTCCTGTGCCTTCGGGCGTGCGGGTTCGAGTCCCGCCTTCCGCACTACCTGGCCCATTGCGCGGAGGTGCTCCCCTCAACCGTGGTTGCTGATCGCCCCTCGGCGTCATGGCGGCCAGGTCGGCGTCGTCCACCAGGCCGCCGTCTGCCCCATGGCCGTGGGGGAGGACGGGCCTGCGAGGTGCAGTTCGAACCAGACCACCTTGGCGTGTTCGTCCACACGCACGCCCCAGCCATCGGCCAGGGTGTCCACCAGCAGCAGACCGCGACCCCCGGCCGCGTCCGCGTCCGGCTCGGGAATGCGCATCACCGGCATCCGTTCGCTGGCGTCCTCCACCTCGACGCGCAGCCGTTGCTCGGGCAGGAGCAGACGAACCCGGATCGCGCCGTCGCCGTGCCTGACCGCGTTGGCGATCAGCTCGGTGAGCAGGAGCCGAGCGGCTTCGACGACCTCGTCGGCCTGGTTCGTCCCCGGCTGCGGGGCTTGCCAGAGGCCCAGCACGTCCTCGAGCCAGGTGCGGGCGATCCCGGCGCTGGCTGGCTGTGCTGGGAAGGTCCGCTGGACGGCGCCCGCGCTGCGGCGGGTGATCCGCGCGGCCAGCACCGCGGCGTCGTCGTAGCTGGGAGCGTTCGAGACCAGGGCGGTCGCGAGGACGTCGACCGCCGCGTCCCCCGCACCGGTCGCCACCCGGACGAGCCGGTCCTGCGGGTCACGGCCGGCTCCCGGGAAGTCCGTCAGTCCGTCGGTGTAGAGGACGAGGGCGGCCTCGTGCGGCAGGCGGATGGTCTGCTCGGGCCACTGGCCCAGCCCTTCCACGCCCAGCAACGGCCCCGCCCGGACCTGCAGGAGACGCGCCTCCCCGTCCTGGGGGACGAGCAAGGGCGGGGGATGACCACCTAACGCGATCGTTGCGAACGTGCCCTGCGGGGCGAGTTCGGCGTAGGCCATCGTCACCAGCCGGTCGATGCCGGCGCTGACCAGGAAGGTGCTCACCCGGTCCAGGACCATCGAGGGCGGCTGCCCTTCGAGGGCGTAGCACCGGACCGCTCCACGGACGAGTCCCATCACCGAGGCTGCGGTCAGGTCGTGACCCTCGACATCCCCGATCACCAGCGCCATCCCCCCGGACGGCAGTGTGATGGTGTCGTACCAGTCGCCTCCGATCTGGTTGCTGGCGTCCGCGGCGCGGTACCGCGCCGCGACCTGCACCCCCGGGCCGGACGTGACCACGGGTGGGAGCAGGGCGGTTTGCAGGGACGTCAGCGCGGCCTGTGCCGCGGCCTCGGCCTGGGCCAGCCGGAGGGCTTCGCCGCGTTCGGTCACCACGGTCGAGGTGGCCCACGCGAGCAGCGCGGCGACGAACCCGGCCACCTGGCTCAGCAGGAGCATCGTCAACGTGGTCCCGAGCCGGGCGCCGTCCGGTGGCGCCGTGGCGAGCAGCACCACCGCCGCCAGCACGCCGAACGCCGGACTGAGGACGGCGGCAGCCAGGGTGCCCAGCCGCAGGACGGCGAACACCAGCCCGGCGAAGGACACCATCAGCAGCAACGGACCGACCGGGATCGAACCGCTGAACTCCAGGTGAGCGCCGCACACCACGATCAGGATGACCAGCCACGCGGCGATCTCCAGCCAGGACCGCCACGGCCACGAACGGGGGCGGCGTTGCGCCAGCACAAGGATCAGCGGCATGATCGTGACGGTCCCGTCGAGCATGGCCGCGGGGCGGACTCCGAGCAGGAACCCGGTCGAGGGCACCAGCGACGCGGGTACCCACCCTGCGGACGAGGCCACCCGGGTCAGGGCCCATACGACGGCGGCGTTGGCGGCGACCCCGGTCGCGCCGCAGCCGAACAGCGCGAGCAGATGCCGCCGGGTGTCAGGTCGCCGGCCGCCGTCCGCGAAACGCACCACCAGCGCTCGGAAGAACCATACGGCCGCCAGATTGGCGGCCGCGAAGGCGAGTGCGAGCCGGAACGTGCGCGCGTCGTGGGAGCGCAAGACAACCACGCTGAGCGCGACGACGGCCAGGAAGAACGCGGGGAGGTGGCGGCGTGAGGGCAGGACGGACAGGGCCGAGATGACTCCGGCGTTCAGGCTGATCCCGAGCGTCGGCTGGGCTCCGTACAAGGGCTTGGGGGACAGCGCCACCGTGAGGAGGTAACAGAACGCCACGAGGCTCAGCGCCAGGACCAGTCCAGGCATCGACACCCGCGGGGCCGCAGCACCGTCGCGACCCTCGATGCCGCCGGGCAGCCGGACTGGCGACATGTCGCCGGGGACGTGCTTCGTGGTCACGCGTGGCCTCCCGCCCCCGCTGCTCGACCCTCACGGGGACCGTGCAGGGCCGATCCAATCGGAAAGGGCACAGTCTGTCCATATCTAGTGACAATCTGTGGCATACGGCGAGGGCGGCGACGGCGCCGCGTGGTCATGCCCGCCAAGGGTCGGCCTGACGTCGCGCGTCGTGCCTCCTACCGGTCGCGGCCGTGGGTGTCTCGGATCGCAACTCCGTGGTTCAGGAGGGCGGCTCAGACGGTGTAGGGGTCGACATGGTGTCGCTCGGCGATGCGGGCGAGGGACCGCCCGCCCCGGTAGAGGGGTACGCCTCGCGGGCTTGTCCCCGACCCCGGCTCGCCCAGCCTAGGCCCGAGGAGAGGGGCAACAGCGACCGCGGTGGCCTCGTCTCGAGCCGATTCCGGTGAGCGCGGGCCGTCAGACCGACGGTCGCGGTGCAGCCTCCCGGGCAGCCTTCGGTATCCCGGGGACGGCATCCGCCGGGGCGGTCCCCGCCGTCAGCTGCCGAGCACGGCCAGCGTGTCCGGGTCCAGCCGCAGCTCCCCACCACGGGACCGGAACGTGAGTTCGGTGCCGAGCACGGGCGACTGTCCGAGATCCACCGTGAAGGTGCGGTTGTCGACCGTCCAGACGCCTGGCAGCGAGGCGACGTCACGCTGGGTGACGACGGTGTCCGGCGCCCGGTCCGCGCTGACGCGCACCCGGACCTCGCCGCTGGCGCGGTCGATGCGGCAGACCATCGCGTCCGGCGCCCCGGACTCCCCGTGGCGGCCGCAGTAGACCGCCCGGGGGCTGAGGACGAGCCACTGCGGGGCCACCCCTGGGAACGGGTAGGCCCGCAGGATCCGGCCGGCGGCGTCCAGGTGGAGCACCTCGGCGTAGGCGGGGGGAGCGCCCTGCGGCCGGGAGACGAGCCAGACCCCGTCCGCCGCGGTCACCCAGGTGACCCGGCCCGGACCACGCGGCACCTGCCGGACCCGGGCGGCGGACGGCAGGGCCGCGATCGACGACGGGACGCCGTCGCGGGACGCCGCCTCCCCCGGCTGCGCCGCGTCTCCGGTGGGGAGGCCGCTGGCGAGACCGGTGGACCCGGCGGCCGCCGGGGATGACGACGACCCGGCCGAGGCCGACGCACGCGCGCCGCCGCCCGTCCCGGACATCGGTCCGGCCGGCGTGCCGACCGACCAGGTCGACGTCGTCGTCGCGTGTGCCGCCGGAGACGTCGAGCTGCAGCCGCCCAGGACGGCGACCAACAGCGCCGGCGCGCCCAGCGCGCCGGCGAAGCCGAGGGACGACCGACCGGAGATCATGGCGCTGTCCACTGTGCACCAAGCGGCCAGGTTTTCACGGCAGGTAGCCGATGCCCGGCGTGTCGCGGTTCCTCCGGGGACAGGGCGCTCACAGCAGTTGACTCTGCGTCTGTCGGTCAGGAGGCCCGGGCGACCTGCAGCAGGTCGCCCCTCGCACGGCTGCTGGCACGGCTGCTGGGGTGCGGAAGGTCGGTTTGCGCTCGCCGGCGGTGGGTGCACGCTCGCGGTGAAGGCAACAGATCCCCTCGGGCACCGAGGCATCGGCGATGACCCTCGAGAGGATCACGGTCGAGCAGCAGGCGAGGACGGGCGACAGGCGAGGACGGGCGATGACGGTCGAAGGGCAGGGCGCGGGGCCGCCGGCTCGGCGCCCCCAGGACGCGCTGGAGGAACGTCAGGACTCGCTGGAGGAACGTCATCCAGGCGCGTATGCGGAACGCCCCGGGCGCATCCCCCCGCGAGGATGGTGGCAGGTGGTGCGCCGCGGCCTCGGGGAGTTCAACGCCGACCAGATGAGCCTGATCGCGGCCGGGGTGGCGTTCAAGGCGTTCCTCTCCCTGGTACCCGCGCTCATCGCGGCGATCCTCCTCTACGGGCTGGTCGTCGACCCCAGCCAGGTGGAGCGGCAGGTGAACTCGATGACCGGTGTCCTGCCCGGGTCAGCCCAGGATCTGCTGAGCAATGAGCTGCACAACCTCGTCTCCGAGAACCACAAGAAGCTCGGGGTCGGCCTCGTCGTCTCGCTGCTGCTGGCGCTGTGGAGCGCCTCCGGCGGGGTCGGAAACCTGGTCCAGGCGGTCAACGACGCCTACGACGAGGTCGAGACCCGCAGTTGGGTCAAGCGCAAGGTGCTCGCCGTCGGGCTCACCGTCGGGGCCATCGCGGTGTTCACGCTGACCGCCGCGCTGGTCGCGGTGTTCCCGGCCGTCGAGAACGCACTGCGCCCTCCGACGACGGTACGGATCGGGCTGGAGGCGGCGCGGTGGCTGGTGGTGCTCGTCATCCTGGGCGTCTCCCTGGCGCTCATCTACCGGGTGGCTCCCGACCGGGACTCGCCCCGGCTGCGCTGGGTCTCCGTCGGGGCCGCCGTCGCCACCGTGGTCTGGATCGCCCTCTCGGTCGGTTTCTCGGTGTACGTCGACCGGTTCGCCAGCTACGACAAGACCTACGGGAGCCTGGCCGGCGTGGTCGTGCTGCTGCTGTGGATCTGGCTGAGCCTGTGCGCCGTCCTGCTCGGGGCCGAGATCAACGCGGAGTCGGAGAAGCAGACGGTTCGCGACACCACGGTGGGCGAGCCCGTGCCGCAGGGCCAGCGGGAGGCTCTCAAGGCCGACCTCGGCCCGGACGATCCCGAACCGAGGGACGCCGACCGGCGGCCGGCGGACCAGGCCCGGCCGGCGGACCAGGGATCCGGTACCGGCGGCTGATCCGGTACCGGCTGCCCGCCCCGGTCGGGGTCACGCTGACGAGGTGCAGTTCCAGGTACGCCCGGACGGCTCGGTGGCGAACGCGAGCGCCACCGAGTGCGGCAGCACGCGTTCCCCGCCGCTGCCGGCCACGTGCAGGACCACCGCCAGCAGCGGCAGGTCGGCCGGCCGCCGTGGACAGTCCGGGCCGGCGGCGTCCGTCCGGAAGTAGAGCGTGGTACGGGCCTGGCCGGTTCGGTCCGGGACGAGCACGGGGTCCGACGTCCAGCGTGGCACCAGGGTGGATCCCACCGCCGTCCGGGCCACCCCGACGCTGAGGAACCGCACCCGGCCTGGCAGGACGTCGACCAGGACGTCCACCGCCAGGTCGTGCGTCGCGGGGTCGAACCGGACGCCGCCGTTCGGCACCAGGACGACCGGCGGGCTGAGCCCGCCGCACGCCTGGTCCAGTCCACGAACCAGCAGGCCTGCCGGCTGCTGCCCCAGGACGACGCCGGTTGCCCGGGTGCCCTCCCCGACGCCCGGGCCCGCCGGCCCCAGGGCGACAGGGGGCGACATCGGGACGCGGCCCACCACCGCCGCCAGGCCGACCGCCGAG
>DATDMG010000069.1:0-15683 GCA_036518955.1 Kineosporiaceae bacterium
ATGACGTCACGGAGCCGATCGGCCACCTCCGCCACGATCCGGGGCAACCGCAGGTCATTCGCAGCGACCGCGTACGGGTCCGGGACCTCCCCGATCCCCTCCCATTCCAGGCCCTCGGTGCCGCTGGGCATCGGGGTCTGGTGGCTCTCGACCGCGTCCAGGAACACCTCGACCTCCACAGCGGTGAACAGGTGCCGGTTCCGGTCGGTCACCAGGTAGCCGACGTCCTCGGCCCCCAGCGCGTAGGCGGGATCCTCCCCCCGCTCAGCCAACCGACGGGCCAACCCCGACCACAGCTCAGCGCTCTCGCCAGGTCCCAGCCGGCGCGGGTCGTCCGCCTCCAGGTCAAAGGACACCGGATCCTCCGGACCAGGCTCACGCCCGAACGCCACCCGGAACGCCTCACGCAGCCCAGCAAGATGCTCAGTCAAGAGCCGCCCCGCCTCGCTGTGCGGGTCCCAGACCACACGATCACGGTCGACGCCGCGGCGCCGCTGAACGTAGCGGGGATCACCAGTGCGCTCCACGACCACCCGGGCATGCTCCTCACGCTCAGCCGCCCTCTGAGCCACCCGATCATCCCCAGACCGGAAGAACGCGGACCCCGCCACCGGCTCCGGACCACCGTCACCGGCGCCCTGGGACCCGCCTCGGCTCCTGCCCGTCATCCCCCTACAGTAGGCATCGCTGGACCCCGATCCTGCACGCGGCCGGACACCCTACCACTTCTTGATCATCTTTAGTTCGGAGAAGACCGGCGGGACTGCCACCGGCTGGCCCAGCTGCACCGGGCCGGGGACCTGGTCGCGATCCGGGTGCCGAGCGAGGCGGAGGAGGCGGTGCGGGACCTGTGCCGGGCCCGGGCCGACATGGTGGCGGACCGGACCAGGACCCGGCACCGGTTGAGCAAGTTCCTGCTGCGCCATGACCGGATCTGGCGAGACGGGCAGGCCTGGACGCTCAAGCACGAGAAATGGCTTGCCGGACAACGCTTCGCCGACCCGGCCTTGGCGGCCACGTACGAGCAGCGGCTATCCATCGCCTGCGCGCTGATGCACGACCCGGAGATCGTCTTTCTGGACGAGCCCACGGCGGCACTCGACCCGCAGGCGCGGCGCAGCTTGTGGGACGTGTTGCGCGCCATCGCCGGGCGTGGCGCTACCGTCGTCCACACCACGCACTACCTTGACGAGGCGGAGGCCCTCTGCGACCGCGTCGCGATCATGGACGCTGGCCGCATCCTCGCGCTGGACACCCCGGCCGCACTGGTGCGCGGGCTGAACGCCCCGGCGCGGGTCGGGTGCTCGACGTCGCCACCGCGCGGACGCTGCCCGGTGCCGGGCCGGTGGCCCTGGACGGCGACGAGGTAGTGATCACCACCACCGCGGAACCGGCGCGGCTGCTCACCGCGCTGGCCGACGTCGGCCAGCTGGACGGCGTCAGCGTCCGGACCGCCACCCTCGAGGACGTGTTCCTCCAGCTCACGGGACGGGAGTACCGCGCATGAGCACGACGCGGCAGGCCCTCGTGGTCACCCCGCCCGCCACCGCCTCGGTCGCTTCCGCCCGGATCCAGCTGATCACGCTGGCCCGGGCCATGCTGCGCGGGTTCTTCCGCGACCGGACCGCCCTGTTCTTCACCTTCTTCGCGCTGATGTTCCTGGAGGTCTTCGGTCTCATCTTCAACAGCGCCGGGACGTCGAAGACCACCCTCGGCGTGGTGGGCCACGGCCCCATCGTGGAGCACCTGCCGGCCGAAGCGCTCACGGTGAAGACCTTCCCAGATGAGGCGGCGGCGCTGGCCGCCGTCCGGTCCGGGGATGTCCCAGGGGCGCTGATCGAGAACGGCACCGCGGTGACCCTTCGGTTCGCGGCGTCCGACCGGGTGAAGACCGCGACCCTGAACGGGATCGTCGGCGCGGTGGTCGGCGCCGCGAATTTCGCCGCGGCCGGCCAGCCGCCCGCCTACGTCCTGTCGTCCGCACAGGTGGAGGACACCTCGCTGAAGGCTGTACAGTACATCACGCCCGTGAATCCTGACCTGGGGGGTGGCCACCTCAGCGGTCTTCGGGGCCGCCCTCACCCTGGTCACCTGGCGGCGCACCCAGCTGCTGCGCCGGCTGCGGCTGTCGCCCGTGCCGGTCTGGACGGTGATCGGCGCGCGGATGGGGGTGAGCCTGGTAGTGGCCCTCGTCCAGGCGGTCGTCTTCGTCGGGCTGGCGCTCACCCCGCCCTTCGGGCTGCGGCTCACCGGGCACTGGTACCTGGCGGTGCCCCTGCTTCTGCTCGGGACGCTGGCCTTCCTATCGATCGGCCTGCTCGTCGCCGCCATCGCCCGCACCGACGAGGCCGCCCAGGCGATAGCGAACTTCCTCGTGCTGCCGATGGCGTTCCTGTCCGGGACGTTCTTCGACATCTCCGCCGCCCCGACGTGGCTGCAAGCGGCCTCCAAGGCCCTCCCGCTGCGCTGGATGAACGACGGGATGCTCGACCTGCTGGTGCGCGGCAAGGGCGCCGCCGCGCTCGCGGCGCCGAGCGCCGTCCTCGCCGGGTTCGCCATCGCCGTCGCCCTGATCGCCGTCAGGCTGGTCACCTGGGACGACGTCTACGCCTAGGAGACCGCTGAATTGAACGGGTTGCTGGGGTGGCCGTCGGATCGGGTCTGCCGGGGCCCGAAGGCCCGTGGCCGTGGGGCTGTCGTGGATGCGGGTATCCCTGCCCGGCGATGACCGCCGGGGTCGGCGCCGGCGGCGGTCTCGCTTCGGCTGGGGTTCCTGGGGGCCGTTCCCGGGGTTCAGGCCGGGGCCAGTGTCCAGGTTCCCTCCCGGTGGGTCAGGCCGCGGCCGATCAGGTTGCGCAGGTTGAGGGCGGCGGTGCGGCGCTTGAGCCAGGCGTTGTTCTTGATCGTGCCGCGGTAGCGCAGTTTCAGTCGACGGCCGCCGCGGGTGGCGACCTGGGCGACGGCGCGTTCGACGTTGGGCCGGTGTCGGGCGTACTCGGCGCGCAGGTCGGGGTCGGCGACCCAGGTACGGCGGGCGGCCCGCAGTTCGGCGTCGCGTTCGTGCAGGACGATCTTCCGGCCGGTCTTGGACGTGGTGCACCGTGCGGCCAGCGGGCAGGACCGGCAGGCCACCCCGAAGGTGGCCACCCGCCCTGGGCTGATCGGGCGGACCAGTTGGTTGGGGCAGGTGACCGTGCCGGCGGCCTCGTCGACGATGAAGTCGTCGACGGTGAACCCGCCGGTGACCGCGACCTGCAACGGCTTCGGTTTGATCACGGCCCGGTGCCCGGCCGCGCCGATCGCCGCCCGCAGGTCCCCGGTGCCGTACGCGGAGTCGGCGAACCACGACCGCACCCGTTCGCGCAGCTCAGGGTCACCAACCGTCTGCTCCTGCACTGCCGGGAACCCGGTCGGCTCTGCGGTCGGGGTGGGGCCGGTCGCCGGTTGGTCCACCTCACCATCGGCCGCCTCACCATCGGCGGGCTCGGCGTCGGTGGGCTCGGCGTCGGTGGACTCGGTCTCGGTCGCCGGGTTGGCCTGGATGTCGTTGGTCAGGAAGGTTTCGGCGATCGCGGCGTCGGAGTTGTCGGGTCCGGCGGCCTGGGTGAGTTCCTCGTCGGTGATCAGCCCGGTGCCGGGTTCGGCGACCAGGTGGGCGCGGTAGCCGTCCCGGCGGGCCTCGGGCGACTTGCGGGTGTGGCGGGTCTCGGGGTCCACGGTGGAGATCACCCGTTCCTCGGCCACCCGGTGGGCGATCTTCCACCGGCCGTCGGTGCCGTCCGACCCCTCGGCCGGTTCCACGTCCTGCCCGGCGACCAGGGCCAGCAACCCCACCGCCTCGGATGCTTCCGGAGTGATGTCGTTGTCCGCCAACGCCTTCACCAGCGCGAGGGCGTCGTTGACCAGCGCCGAGACCAGGTCGTCCTTGGCCTGCGGGTCCTCCCAGTCAATCTTGGGTTTGCCCGGCCGACTGTAGTCGTGGCCGGTGCACACGGACGCGACCAGGTCGCTGGCGCCGGGCACGGTCCGGGCCACCCGACGCACCGCGGCGATCAACTGGGTGATGGTGTCCTGGGTGGCCACCGCGTCGGCCAGGATCGTGGAGTCGATCGCCCGGCGCCGCCGGCCCCGCAGCACCCCGGTCTGCGTGATCACCGCCTTGACCGCGTCGTTGATCCGATGCGGCCGATCCGTCTTGGCCAGCCGACGCCGCCAGTACACCAGGGTCGAGGGGTGGAACCCCGCATCGTCCACCGCCAGCCCGCAGGCCACCTTCCACCGCAGATCACATCGGACCGCCTCCGCGGTCTCCCGGTCCGACGTGTCGTGCAGGGTCTGCAACGTCATCACCGAGGCCATCACCGACGCCGGGATCGACTCCGCGCCCTGACCGGACGGGAACAGATCAGCGAACATCTCGTCCGGGAACAGCCGGCCCCGGTGCTCGGCCAGAAATGCGAACATGCTGCCCGGATCGACCAGGTGCCCGACGACACTGGCGGCGTCCAGGAAAGTGCGGTCCATGACCTCGCGACCCTGCATGAGACTATTCTCTCAGATCACGACAAAGCATCTGATTTACGACACGCCCTATTCAGCGGTCTCCTAGGCCCCGGACGCAGGGCGGCGCGCAAAGTCGTCGCCGCTGTTCAGGTGATGGTTTGGCTGGTGGTGGGTAGGCCCATGAGGGTGAGGATCTTGAGTGGGTCGTGGCGGATGCGGCGGATGGTGGGGGCGATCCGGGTGTGGCCGGCCTGGCGGATGATTCCGATGGCGAGGTTGCGTAGAGTGGTCATGATGCGTGGGCGGGAGCCGGTCCGGACCCGGGAGGCGTCTTCACGGAATGTTACGTCCCGGACCCAATGGATCTTGTTTTCGATGGCCCACTGGCCGCGGACGTAGCCGGCCAGGTGCTCACCGGTGGCCTGGGCCGCGGTCAGGCTGGTCATCCCGAGGGCGGCGACGGCGTGCCGGACCTTCGTCTTCTTGATCTTCTTGGAGTTCTTGTCCCGCTTGTAGACGGTTCGTACGGTGGTCCGCTCGATCAGGAACACCTGCGCGGCGTGCGGGAAGTCCAGTTCTGGCGGGGCGGGCAGGACCCGGATGGTGCGTTTCTCCCACCGGCCGTGCCGGGTCTGGATGATCTCGTGGGCGATCGGGGTGGTGTCCCAGGGCTGGGCGTCCAGGACCGCGAACACCTTCGGGGTGTTCTGCTTGGCGATCATCACGTAGTGCGCGTGCAGTTCTCCCACCACCAGCCGGGCATGGGCGCGGACGGTGTGCCCGGCGTCCATCGTGAACACCCATCCGGTGATGTCGGCATGCTCGGCCAGGCCACGCAGCAGCGGCGCGAAGGAGGGGACCTCGTTGGACTTCGGGCCGATCGCCCGTTCGGCGATCACCACCGTGTCGATGTGGGTGGCCACCGCCAGCAGGTACGGGATCAGCCCGTCCACGCCCACCGCGCCCCGGACGGCCTTGCCGTCGACCGCGGCGGCCGGCCTGGGCAGCGGGCCGGACGCGTTACGCCACAAAGCGTCCCGGCCATCACTCGGGTCGGTGTCCCGGTCGGTGTCACGGGGTGGGTCTGTCGTGTCGTCGTGGCGGCGTAGGTGGCCGGCCAGCAGGTGCGCCCCGGCCTGGTCGGCCAGGTCCTGAGCGGCCAGTGCGGCCAGCACCCGCTCGATCGTGTCCGGGTGCGGCGCCACGCACACTCCGAGCGCGTTGCGGCGGCAGCCCATCGCAGACAGCACCTGCTGCGGCGCCGCCGCCACCCACGCCGTGATGTCCTCCAACCCGACCTGCCCGGCCAGCACCGCCGCCGTGCACAACCCCAGGATCGCCGGCAGCGAATGACGACGCCCGCGCGGATCCCGCGGATCGGGCATCCTGGCGAAACGCTCCAGCAGCCCCGGCAACCCCGCCTGCGCCCCGCACGCCGCCGCAGCTTCGGCCAACACCGCCAACAGCTCTACCGGCGACCCCGCCGCCGGCAGCGATCCCGGCGAACCGGCATCCTCATCCACCCGGTCATCCGCACCGTCCCGCCCACTGGGAACCGACCGCGCGGAGATGACAGACTGCGAACGCAACGGAGCCTCCGGCCAGAACAGGTTGATCTTCGCAAATCCCCTTGTCCTACCGGGGGCTCCGTTGCTTGATCAACCCGCCACGCCGACGGGCACCCAACCCGGGACTTCCACCACGTCAGTGACACATAGTCACCAACCTGGGCATGGCTTCACCCGACGAACGACGAACCCCCCTCCCCGCGTCCAACTACTCAAAGTAGTCACATCCCCCATGCGACCCCACCGAAGACCGAACCACCCCGCCACGCCAGCATGACCTCGCACCCACCAACCCCAACCCGCCACTCCCATCCTCACCTGCACAAACGACTTTGCGCGTCACCCTGGCCCCGGACGTGGCCGCTCACCGGCGACCGGCCACTACCGCCTGCCACCAAACACCACTCACCGTGCATGAATGAAGGATTACTCCGACATGTCTGAATCGAGACACACGGCCGCGTTGTTTTGCACTACTTTGGTCCACTAACGTCTTGGGCAGGAAGTGAATCGCTCATCGCCGAACCTGAGGTGCGGACATGAACTCCGGATCTTGGCGAGGCGCATCGTATGGGCTGGCATGGTCGCTATCTCGCTCGCCTTCCGTGTAATACAGCTGCGCTTCCGACGATCAGGTCGGAAGGGCCGCAGCAGTACCGGGCGGTAACAGGCGGGCCCCCACTCAGCTGAGGCAAGCCAGCGCGGATTCCCTTCCACAGGAACACTCTCGGCGAGAATCCTGCGGCACTAACAGCGACAGCAGGGGATCCACCCCGAGAGTTATGCCGACCCCCATCAGCGGAGATCTGGGGATGGCTCACGTGAGGGGCCTACGGGCCCCCATCCACAACGTCGGCGGCTCTGTCCTATCGATCATCTCTGCAGGTCCAGAGCCGCGAGCCGGTCGTCCGACGTTTCCACTGTTTCCACAGCAGCGGCAGCTCGTCAATGGAGGTTGAACGAACGTGAAGAAACGCTCCGGAGTCCACCTCGGCGTACGCGGGAAAGTGATCCCAGTGCTGATTTCAATAGGCGCTCTCCTTGTCGCCGCCGGGACGCTGGGGTCCGTGACATCGCCGGCCCATGCCCAGTCGGGACGCCGCATATGCACCTACACCAGCCCGCAAGTCGTCGGCAATCCCGAAGGCCGCAAGGTGGCGCTCGTCCTTGATTACAAGAAGGACGGCAGGTGCCCATATATCGACTATCAGCGGGTCGCCCTGCCGAAGGAGATAGCGGAGTGGAGCCCCAACGCCAATGTGTACTACCCGCAGCCTGCCCCTAAGGAGCGCTGCGAGGACTGGGACAGGTTGATGCAGCTGCCTTCGGCAGGAGACGATTCGGTCGACTCCTGCAATCTCATGCTCGACGACCATCTCTACGCCGTGATGCAGGGGCCCTTCACGTGGCACCGCGCTCTCCATGAGGCGTATCGCGATCTCGGCCATTACTCGAACTTCGAGTAGACCTTGATTCCACGACTCGATGCGCTCACGCGAATGGAGCTGAAGATGCGAAGGAACAATGCCGCGCCGAAACGACGGATTCGATCCCCTATCGCCGCAGCCGCTGCGTTGGTGGCGGCAGGGATCGCCACCGCTGGGATCGTGACGCCACAGGCCCATGCGGAGTCCGGTCGGCGGATCTGCGTGTACAGCTACAAGCAGTACGTCCAGGAGGGGCTTGACGGCGCTCTCACCCGGTACTCGGTCGGGATCAACTACAAGAAGGACGGCGCCTGCCCGGGGCTCGACGGCAACAGGTTCCCCAGCTACTTACCCCATGGCAGCGATATCGCCACGGGAAGTATTCGCAAGCAAACCTGCGAGGAGTGGGGGAAGGCGCACAGTCTGGATCGTCTGGATAGTCTAATGCTCACCAATGCGGATCCTTGCCGGGTGATGACCGTCGATCATGTGTATGTGTTCGAGTGGCAGAGTCCAACGACACCTGAAGCCGCAAAGCCCAGACTGATCGACCTCGGGCCCTACTGGGACTACCAGGGATAGGGGGCGGAAGTGAGCGCCACCACCCCGTGGGACTCCTCGCGATGGCACGTGTCGTCCACCTCCCGGGGCAAGCCCGGGCGCGGCTTTCTTCTCTTGATGGCTCTCCTCGGCCTGGTTGGCCTGCTCGTGGCGAGCGGCATACCGTGGGCAAGGGCGACAGAAACGCCGACAATTGTCGGTACCAACTCAGGAATGAGTTATGATAACGGCGTCTGTAAACTGTGGAATGAATACAGATATACGGCCTCGAAAGGGTGGGTGGAGAATTTCAAGGCGGTTGCCGTCAGCGCCCAGCTCGGCGAAGTAATCTCCGAGTCCCCGCAGGGGGAACTGACGTCGCTGGTATTCAGGAAGACCATCTCCGGTAGCGGTCTCTGCACTCAGACCAGGGGGGGCGTGTGGACCTACGTCAAGACCGGCCTCGCGTCGTTCGCCGCCAATGTCGCGTACGTCGGTGTTCTGTCGGGGGTGCAGATAGCTGCGGCGCTGAACGGCTATCAGCCCGACGACCCCAAGGTGAGCGTCGTGGCCGGCTGTCTTGCCGGAGCCATCTCCAACGGCGTGTCGAATGCCATTCTGGGCTTGACTGATTGGAGGCAGATCCTTTCGGGAGCGATCGTCTCATGTGCGGTTGACTCCCCTGGCTACGCGGTTGCGTCCAAGATCTTCACGTTCGCCCAGAGGCTGGCGAACCGCCACAGGACGGCGCCTCCCGGCGCCTCGACCGTGGAGGTTGCTACCCGGGAGCAGGTCGAGGACGAAGCTGCGATCGACATCGGTCAGCTCGGCGGGTAGGAGGTGGAGACGGGCAAACCGTGGGAGGGCGCTACGCCGCTCTTGCGGCGGGCTCGGTTGGGCGAGTGGGGCCGGGGTACCAGCGGTGGAAGTCGGTGGCTAGAGCGGGGCCGGCGATCAGGCCCGCCGCGAGGGCGGCTCCGGCGGTGGTGGCGACGATCACGGGGCGACGCATGGTGCCCTCCGGGAGTTGGCCCGGCCTCTGGACTGCGGGCCGGGGGGCTGTTCGGGTGCTGTGACCGACAGCCTGCGCCGCACCCGAGGATCGGCCGTGGTGGTCGTATGGAGACGATGTGGAGATCTTGCCGGTGGGGCTTGCGTCCCCGTCCGAGGCGTCGGCTGCGGCCGATGATGGTCGTCATGGGCACCGTGCTGGTCGTGGAGGACGACCGGGACCTGCGCGAGCTCGTCCGTCGCTACCTGGAACGCGCCGGGCACGCCGTGCTGTCCACCGGTTCCGGCGTGGAGGGCCTGAGGCTCCTGACCGGCGCGTCACCCGACCTGATCGTCCTGGACCTGGGGCTGCCCGACGTCGACGGACTCGAGGTCCTGCGCGAGGCCCGCACCGGATGCACCACGCCGGTGATCGTGCTGACCGCCCGCAGCGACGTCGAGGACCGGATCCGCGGCCTGAGCCTGGGCGCCGACGACTACGTGACCAAACCGTTCAGCCCCACCGAACTCACCCTGCGCGTCGGCGCCGTCCTCGCCCGCACCTCCCCCTCGACCCGAGGAGACGGCCGCGACAGCTACGGCGGCGGTCGTCTGGTCATCGACCCGACCCTGCAGCAGGCGAGCCTCGACGGCCGCGACCTGGTCCTCACCCCCAGCGAATGGGGCGTGCTGGTCACCCTTGCCTCGGTGCCCGGACGCCCCTTCTCCCGGTACGAGCTGGTCAACCGGGGACGGGGCTACGAGTTCGCCGGCTACGAACGCAGCATGGACTCCCATGTCAAGAACCTGCGCCACAAGCTCGGTCCCGACAGCGCGGCCGTCATCGAGACCGTGACGGGCGTCGGTTACCGGCTCGGACTGCGCCGTGACACGTGACGGATCGGGGCTGCGCCGGGGGCGATCGCTGCGGGCCAGGCTGCTCCTGGCGTTCGTGGCCGTCACCGTCACCGCCGTCGCGCTGGTCACCGCGGGCGCCCTCGCCGGCACGTCCGCCGGACTGTCGGCCCAGGAGCAGGCCGATCGCGACGCCACCACCTCCCGCGCGGCCGGCACCGCGGCCGACGCCTACCGCCGCGTCGGAGGCTGGGACCCCGCCCAGCTCGCCGACATCGTCTCGGTCGCCAGCGGCGCCGGTGCCCGCCTCCTGGTGCGCGACGCCGCTGGAGCCCTGGTGCTGTCCACCACCGGACTGGGCCGGATGAACGGCATGAACGGAACCGACGGCCCGGGCCAGAGGGGTGGGCCGGTCAGCGGGATGGGCAGGATGGGCAACGGTGGCGGGCCCGGTACCGGGAACGGGATACCGATCGTGAGGGCCGTGGCCGTGGACGGGGCGACCGTCGGTTCGGTCACGCTCGTCTTCCCGGCCAGCACGTCCGGCGCCGGGCGACCGGTCGCCTGGCGGTGGGTGTGGGCCGCGGCCGCCGTCGCGCTGGCGCTGGCCCTGGCGGCCGCCTGGTGGCTCACCCGCACGCTCACCCGACCCCTGGCCGTCCTGACCGCCACCGCCCGCGCCTTCGCCGCCGGGGACCGTGACGCCCGCACCCACCTGCACAGCCCGGACGAGCTCGGCACGCTCGCGGCGGCGTTCGACGAGGCCGCCGCCCGCGTCCAGGTCAGCGAGCGGGCCCGCCGCCAGATAGCCGCCGATGTCGCCCACGAACTTCGCACCCCGTTGGCCGCCCTCCAAGCCGGACTGGAGGAGCTCAGGGACGGCCTGGCCCCGCCCGACACCGCCGCCCTGGCCCTGCTGCACGACCAGTCCTTGCGCCTGGGCCGCGCGGTCACCGACCTGGCCGACCTGTCCTCCGCCGACGCCGCCCGCCTCACCCTCCGCCCCGAACACCTCGACCTCGCCCAGCTCGCCCGCGCGGCCGTCGATGCCCACCAAGCGCCCCTGCGCGCCGCCGGGCTTGCCCTCGTGACACACCTGGACGAACCGGTCCCGGCACACGCCGATCCTGGCCGGCTGCACCAGGTCATCGGCAACCTCCTGCAGAACTGCACCCGCCACTGCAGGGAGGGCGACACCGTCACGGTCACCGCCGAACACACCCCCGACGGCACCGCCCGCCTGACCGTGACCGACACCGGCCCCGGAATCCCCCCGACCGACCTCCCGCACGTCTTCACCCGGTTCTGGCGTTCCGGCACAGGCGGGGGGTCCGGCCTGGGCATGGCGATCGTCAAGTCGCTCGTCGAGGCCCACGGTGGCAGCGTCCAGGTCACCTCCGACGGTCGGACCGGCACCCGGGTCACCGTCGACCTGCCTGCCGCACCGACCACCGCCGACTCACGCCGCCCGCACAGGACGAACGCCCACACCCGCTGAGTGCTCCGGAGCAGGGCCGTCAAGGCCCCCTCCGGTTGGTCGATCGTGTTTGTCAGGGAGTGAGGGCTCGTGCGCGCCAGCACGGCCCTCCAGCGATCCGGGGTCCGCTCCACTCCCTTCAGCCCTGGATCACACCGCCGCGGTCGCGACACCGGCGTCCCCATCCACTGCGCCCGCGCCACGACACGCTCACTGTGGCTTGCCACCCGACCTGTCACTACGCAGCGCGCTCCTCGCTACGGTACGTGTCGGAGGTGGGTGAGGTGCTGCGGGATCGGATCCTGGCCGAGGCCGGTGTGCTGGTCACCATGACCGCGGGGCTGGTGGTCCTGATGGTCACCTTCCGGTGACCAGCTCGCCGAGCACATAGCCGCGCCCGACAGCTCAGCTCCAGCGAGAACCACGACGTGCACGTCGGCCAGCAGACTTCATACCAGGGATCGTATGAACCCCTGTGGCCGCGATCCACTGGCCTTCGTCGTGGACGTCAGCGAGCCCCAGGAGTACGTCGACAGCCACATCCCGGCACTCATCTGAAGCCCCTGGCCCAGGTCCTGGCGCGCCAACAGGAGCTGCCTCACGACGAGCCGGTCTACATCGTGTGCACCCGGGGCATCCGCAGCAAGACCGTCGCCGGCTGGTTGCGCAACCGTGGCGTCGACGCCGTCTCGGTCACCGGAGGCACCAGCGGCTGGATCGCCCAGGGCCTCCCCCCGTCATCCATGGCTTCCACGCCACCATCACCTGACCTTTGGCCACCGGCCGCCGGCACCGTCCAAGAGCAGCATCCCGGCACCAGAGCCCCCTGCCGCCACGCGCCATCGGCACGGCCATCGACACAAGAGAGCACCTCACCAAGTTCGAGATCCTTACCCTCGAGACCCCGTCGCTCGGGGACCCGGTCCTACCTGGTCCACGACGGCACCACCGCCGTGGTCGTGGACCCGCAACGGGACATCGACCGCGCCCTGGACCTGACCGCCCGGCTCGGGGTCACCGTCACCCACGTGCTGGAGACCCACGTCCACAACGACTACGTCACCGGCGGCCACGCCCTCGCCCACGCCACCGGGCGCCACCACCACGTCAATGCCGCCGACCGCCTGACCGTCGACCACACCCCCATCGCGGACTGCCACCAACCTCAGGTCACCCCGACCCTGACCATCCGGGCCCTGGCCACCCCGGGACACACCTACACCCACCTGTCCTACGTGCTGCTGGCCGACGCAAGCCCGGTCGCCGTCTTCACCGACGGGTCGATGCTCTACGGCTCCTCCGGCCGTCCGAACCTGCTCGGCCCGGACCACACCGAGCCCGTGGCCCGGGCCCAGTACGCCTCCCGGCGCAGGTTGGCCACCAAGCTGCCCGACGACGTCCAGATCTTCCCCACCCCCGGGTTCGGCAGCTTCTGCTCGGCCACCCAGACCAGCGGCACCTCGTCCACCATCGGCCGGGAGAAGCAGGTCAACCCCGCCCTCACGCAGGACGAGCAGACGTACCTGGCCGAGCTGCTGGCCGGACTGGACGCCTACCCCGCCTACTACGCCCAGATGGCCCCCAGAAACCTGGCCGCCCCCGCCCAGGCCTCTGGACCTGTCCCTGCCGCATCGGGCTGACTCTGCCGAGCTGCGGCGCCGCGTCGAGGCGGGCGAGCGGGTCGTGGATCTGCGCTCCCGCACGGCTTTCACCGCCGGGCACCTGGCCGGCACCCTCAACGTCGGCCTCGACGGATCCTGCGCCACCTACCTGGGCTGGCCGATCCCCTGGGACACCCCGCTCACCCTGCTCGGCGAGACCCCCGACCAGGACAGCGCGGCACAGCGAGACTGGGTCCGGATCGGTATCGACCGCCCCGCAGCCGCCGCCACCGGCACCCCCGCGCGCTGGGCCGGCGACGCCGCGCTCGCCACGCTGCACCGCGCCGCCTTCACCGACCTCGCCGCTGCGCTGACCCGCGAAGGCGACGACGTGACAATCCTGGACGTGCGCCGCGACCCCGAATGGCGCGACGGGCACATCCTCGGCACCGGCCACATCCCGCTCCGCGACCTGCCCCACCGGCTGACCGACGTTCCCGACGGCGAGGTGTGGGTGCACTCCAGACCGGCTACCGCGCCGCCATCGCCGCGTCCCTGCTGGCCGCCTCAGGTCGGCGCGTCGTCCTCATCGACGACGACTTCACCGGCGCGGCGCAAGCCGGCTTCGACCTCGTCACGCCGCAGTCCATGGCAGCCTGACGAGCCGGCGCCCGGCCCGGGCTCCTTGGCCGGAGAACCCGGGCCGGGCATCGCTTCCCATCACTCTCACCACGCCAGGCACCGTTCCAGCCAGGCGCGGAACAGGGACTCCGTCCCGTTGCCGCCCTCCGCCAGGCTCACTATGGCCGACCAGCTCTGTCGATCCCTGTCCGAGGGCGTCCCGGAGGGTCGGAACCTGGTGCGGAACCGATACGGAGGGCGGGGCGCTCGGCGGTCATGAGCTGAGTGGGGACTGGGCCGGGAGGCGGGAGCAGTAGATCGAGTACCCGTCCAGGTAGCGTGCAACCGCGGTGGCCAGCATGGTGGCGATCACCATCGGCACGATCAGCGTGTCCGCGGTGTGGGTCAGCTCGATGACCAGGACAAGGCCGGCCAGCGGCGTCTGCATCGCCGCACCGATCATGGCCGCGGCGCCGATCAGCGCGTAGCTGCCGATCGGCGCCTCTGGCCAGACGTGTGACCAGCCGGTGCCCAGGACGGCCCCGAGGAGAGCGCCGGTGGCCAGGGTCGGGGTGAACAGCCCCCCGTGGCCCGCTGCCCAGGCACAGCGCCGTTGCCAGGGGCTTGAGCAGTGTCAGGGCGGCGGCGGTGGCCAGCGAGTATCCGGCCGCAGAGACGAACGCGTCCTGGGCCATGTCCTGTCCGTTGCCGAGCAGTTGCGGGAACCAGATCGCCAGGACGCCGCGTAGCCCGAACGCGGCGGCTGGAGCGATCATGGCCCAGCGGCCCCTCACCTGGTAGTGGGAGACCAGGCCGATCAGGCGGATGAACCCGACGGCGACCAGGCCGATCACAGGCCCGGCCACGACGGCGAACACCACGTGCGCGACGTGCACCGGGTAGGCGGGCACATTGGTACGGGTAGGGCTGATCGGCAGGGATACCCAGGCGATCCCGGTCGCGATCCCGCGCAGGCCAGTGCGGGCAGGATCGCCGGCAGCGCCAGGCTGCCGTACAGCAGCTCGGCCGTGATCAGCGCCCCGCCCAGCGGCACGTTGTACACCGCGGCCATCCCCGCATCCTCACCGCAGGACACCAGCAGCCGCCGCTGCCCCACCGTCAGGCCCCGCCACTGCGCCAGCACGCTGCCCGCCGCAGCCCCCAGCAGCTTCGGAGCGGCCTCCCGGCCCAGTCCCCATGGATCCACCCGGTGGCCCTGTTCGAGGCCGGCGATGCCACCGCTGCGGACACCCCGTCCCACGCCAGGGCCCCAGAAGGGCTGAGCAGCGGTGGCAGCGTCCTGGACGTCGGCTGCGGCGGCGGCCGGGCGGCTTTCGCCGTCGCCCCGCAGGCATCGCTGGTGATCGGCGTCGACCACCAGCCAGGCATGCTCGACGCCTTCCCGGCCGCCGCCGAGCGCCGCGGCCTGAGCCATGCCGAGCGCCGCGGCCTGAGCCATCAGGAGGTTATCGGCGACTGGCCCCAGGTCGCCGATGACGCCCCGGTGGCGGACGTCGTGGTGTGCCATCACGTCGCCTACAACGTCGCCGACCTCGCCGCGTTCGTCACGGCCCTCGACGCCCACGCGCGCCGCCGCATCGTCCTGGAACTGCCCCGGCGTCACCCCTTGAGCGGGATGGCCCCGCTGTGGCGGCATTTCTGGAACCTGGAACGCCCCGAGCACCCCACCGCCCAGGACGCTCTCGCCGTCGTCCGCGAGCAGGGGTTCGCCGCCGAGATCCTGGAGTGGGACGAGCCCTCGACGGCGCGCGTCCCGTCCAAGATCACGCCGGAGCAGCAGGTGGAGTACATGCGCATCCGCCTGTGCCTCACCCCCGATCGGGACCCGGAGATCGCCGAGGTCATGGCTCGCCTCCCCGACACGCCCCGGCAACTGGCCACGATCTGGTGGGATGCCGCCCCTGATCGGGAGCTGGCCGGCCCGCAGAACCCCGCAGGTAGTCGCCGTCTGCGGATGGGCGCGCCATGGCCGGGCCGCTGCCCAGGGTCGGCAGGCTCGGAGTACGACGGCAACCGATACACTTGTCCGGACATCCGTGGAAGGAGCCGGGCGTGGCGGTCAGGTCCTCGGCGCGTTCCC
>DATDMG010000070.1:0-2259 GCA_036518955.1 Kineosporiaceae bacterium
GCCAACCTCGTGGGCAATGCCATCAAATTCTCCGCCGGCCGACCGGTGACGAACATCGGGGTGTCATGCGTGGTGGAGGGGAACGAGCAGATCTACAGTGTGACCGACAATGGGGTCGGCTTCGACATGTGCTTCGCGGAAGAACTGTTCGGGTCTTTCAGCGGTTCCACTCCGCCAGTCAGTTCGAGGGTACGGGGATCGGTCTGGCCATCGTCCAACGGATCGTCGAGCGCCATGGCGGGCGCGTCTGGGCCGAAGGGCACGAGAACCAGGGAGCGACCTTCCATTTCACCCTTCCCCATGCATGCGGGCGGCCCGGCGATGGTGGGGCACATGAGAATGGCAAGCCGGATTCCAGCGGTCGTCGCAACACCAGGGTCATTGCGAAGTCGTGAATGGCCTGGTCAGCTGGATCTTTCACCGGTGGCGACAGTGGTGGCCCCTGGGTCACTGAACGGGGCGTTTTGGTCATGGTTTCCCGATGGACGGGATCGGCCCTTGCCTGCTCCCCGGCCCTGGCTCATCACTACGGCGAGGGTGTGGCAGGTTGCGCGTACGGTGAGGGTCTCGTGTCCGGCCAGGGGTTGAGGTAGGGGGAGGGCTTCGGGTCCTCGGCAGGACGCGTGTCGGCGCCGGCCCGGCGCGGCGGCGCGCCTCGGCCCAGCCGTGTCCGGTCCCGACGGGGCTGTCGCGTCCCGTCCTCGAGGGGCTGTCGTGTCCCGTCCCCGCGGGGCGACGGCAGCGCCGGCGCCGCGGGCACGGTGGGCTCGGCGCGGTGCACGTCCGACAGCGTGCGCAGGCGCTCCAACCGGCGGCGCGGCAGCAGGACCGTGGCGCTCGTCCACAGCAGTCCGCCGACGGCCAGGACGACGGCCAGCCCGGCCCGCTGGCCGAGCGCGGCCGTGGACACGTTCGCCAGCACCCCGCCCAGGACGGCGGACAGCGGCACCATGGTCCGGGTCACCGTCCGGGTGGTGGAGGCCACGCGCCCCTGCAGCTCTCGGGAGACCAGGCTCTGCCGGATGCTGACGGTGGTGACATTGGAGATCGGCACGAAGTAGCTGGAGACCAGGATCATCGCCATGCTCACCGGCACCGGCGGGGCCAGCAGCGTGAGCGGTGCGAGCACCCACGGCAGTCCCTTGAGCAGGCTGCCGATCCGCAGCGCGGGTCCGAGGCCGAGCGCGGCGGTCACGCGTCCACTGGTCAGCGACCCGGCCAGCGACCCGAGGTTTCCCACCGCCAGGACCAGACTCGCCGTGCCGGGGGTGAGCCGCAGACCGTCGTAGGCGAACAGCAGGAACAGCTCCAGGCACATCCCCCGGCCGAGGTTGGACAGCGCCGAGGTGAGGGTGAGCCCGCGGATGAGCGGGTCGGTGAAGACGACCTGCAGCCCCTCACGGATCTCCCGTCGCAGCGCGCCCCGCTGGCGACGCGGCCGGCGTCGTACTCGGCGCGGCGGGGCCGGGCTGGTTCGCCGTTCCCGGTCGCGCGCCGGGCCGGGCTCGGCACGGCGGATGAACCTCAGGCTCGCCACCGAGACCAGGAACGAGGCGGCGTCGACGGCCAGCGCGCCCGCGGCGCCGAGGGCGCCGATGAGCAGGCCCGCCAGCGGAGGGCCGCCCACCTGCGCCCCGGTCTCGCTCACCGACAGCTTGACGTTCGCGATGGTGATCTGGTCGGCGTCCACGATGCTCGGCAGGTATGCCTGGTAGGCGGCGTTGAAGTACAGCGACGCGGTCCCGACCACCAGCCCGACCACGAACAGGTGCGTGATGGTCAGGGCTCCGGCGAACGCCGCGAGGGGGATCGAGGCGATCGCGGTGAACCGCACGACATCCGCCATCACCATCACCCGCCGCCGGCGCATCCGGTCGACCCAGGCCCCGACCTGCAGGCCCAGCAGCGGGTAGGGCAGGTAGGTGGCGGCCGTCAACAGGCCGAACTGCAGGGGGGTGGCGTGCAGGGTCAGCAGGGCGACGGTGGGCAGGGCGACGGCGGTGACCTCGTCGCCGAACATGCTCACGGTCTGGCCCGCCCGCAGCCGGCGCAGGTCCCCCGGCCGCACGCGGGTAGGCGCGGGGGGCCCGCTCGTCGTCACCGGTGCGGGTCCGGCCCCTGCTCGATCGCGGCCGCGACGAGGGCGTTCAGGTCCGGCGCGGCCCGCAGCACGTACCGGCGATCGGTGCCCATGCTCAACCGGACCAGCTCGGCGGACCGCAGCAGCACCAGGTGCTTGTGCACGGCCGACTTGGCGAT
>DATDMG010000071.1:0-3032 GCA_036518955.1 Kineosporiaceae bacterium
AGGGCTCTCGATCCATCCGGGGGCCACAGGCGAGGGGAAGACCGGACGGGTGAACGTGAGTGAACCCTCGATGATGCCTCGTTAGGTTGAGCCCCGGGTTGATGGAAGCAGTACCGGGGTGCAGGGACTGTGCCGTTGAGAGACGGTAGGCGGCGGCCGCGGATTCGGAAGCGGTCGTGTCGGGCACCGCTGTCCCCGGGGTCGAGAGGGCACCCCACCCGGTCGTTGCTCAGGCGTGTGGAACGTGGAAACCCCGTCGGGGTCCGGGCACCCGGCGGTGCACTGGTCGGCCGACCGTGAGGAAGGCTCAATTCCCCGGCGGGACAAGGATGACCCAAGAAGCGAATGCCGGTGCGCCGAAAGGCGACGGGAACACCACGGCCGATGGTGCGGCGCCTCCTTGCCGCAGGTCGTGGAGGAACCGGCCGGATACCGGGCCGCTGCCCGGGCCCGAAAGGGCGCCCACGTGGGTCGGGTGAGTCTGCGAAGAAGCTGATGACCGGCATCGCCGCGAACCGAAGGGCAAGTTGGACACCATGACCACGTCTGCGACCGTTGCGGCCGAGGCGGGCCTGGTGAACGGACCGGAGGACGGCATCTCGACCGACCCGCCGATCGATTGGTATGAGATCGACTGGGAACGGGCCGAGCAGGACGTACGGCGACTACGGCAACGGATCTTCGCGGCGTCGCGGGACGGGGATCTGAAACGGGTCCGCAACCTGCAGAAGTTGATGCTCCGCTCCCGGGCGAACGCGCTGGTGAGCGTGCGTCGGGTCGCGGAGATCAACGCTGGCCGCACGACCGCGGGTGTCGACGGCAAGGTGGCGTTGCTTGCCTCCCAGAAGGCGGATTTGGCCGACTGGGCACAGCGGCGTTCCCGAACCTGGACAGCCCGACCGGTCAAGCGGGTGTTCATCCCGAAAGCAGGATCGACCACGAAGCTCAGGCCGCTCGGCATCCCTGTGATCGCCGACCGGGCGCTGCAAGCCGTGGCGGTCAACGCGCTGGAGCCGGAATGGGAGGCGCGGTTCGAACCGCGTTCCTACGGCTTCCGGCCCGGCCGTTCCTGCCAGGACGCCATCGCCGCGATCTTCTGGACCGTGGCGGGCCGCCGCACCCAGCGCCGGTGGGCGCTGGATGCGGACCTGAAAGCGGCGTTCGACCACGCCGACCACGCCCACCTCCTCAACCAGCTCGGCACCTTCCCCGCCAGGGAAGCGGTGGCCGGATGGCTGAAAGCGGGAGTGATCGGCAAGGACGGGTTCGCCCCGACCGAGGAGGGAACGCCTCAGGGCGGGGTGATCAGCCCCCTGATCTTCAACATCTGTCTGCACGGGATGGAGGCCGCCGCGGGGACCATCTATCGGTGGGACCCCTACCGGCAGGCCGAGGCCACGGTCTCGGGCACGCCGGTGCTGGTGAGATACGCAGACGATTTCGTGGCGTTGTGCGACAGCCGGGAGCAGGCCGAACAGGTCAAGACCCGGTTGACGCCGTGGCTGGCGGCCCGAGGACTGGCCTTCAACGAGGACAAGACCCGCGTGGTCGGCCTCGACGAGGGCCTGGACTTCCTGGGGTTCACCATCCGCCGCTACGGACCGAAACTGCTGATCAAACCCAGCAAGGCGGCTGTCAAGCGCGTCCGGAACCGGCTCGCTGCCGAGATGAGGGCCCTGCGCGGGGCCAACGCCTCGGCGGTGATCCGCACGCTCAACCCGATCGTGCGGGGATGGGCCGCCTACTACCGGGGTGTGGTGTCCACCGAGACGTTCCAGTCCTTGGATCACTACGTGTGGATGCTGACCTACAAGTGGGCGCTCTTTCGCCACAACCACCGGTCGCGGCACCGGATCATCACCCGGTACTACGGCCGGTTCCACCCGACCAGGCAAGACCGATGGGTGTTCGGCGACCGGGAATCCGGCGCCTACCTCACCCAATTCGCCTGGACGAAAATCGTCCGACACGACCTGGTGAAAGGACGGGCGTCCCCCGACGACCCGGACCTGACCCAGTACTGGGCCCGACGCCGCCGCAAGACCCGCGACGACATCCCGCCGATCGGCCACCAGCGGACCCGGCTCCTGCGCAAGCAGAACGGCCGCTGCCCGATCTGCCAAGGCCTGCTGCTGCACGCCGACCACCCACCGCGCAGCCCCGAAGAATGGGAGCAATGGGCGGCCGCCACCCGCAAGGCGATCACCATGAACGCCGTCGCCGTCACGGGCAGCACCACGGACGAAACCGAACGACGCCTTGTCCACGAACACTGCCGACGGCGCCACCGAACCCGAAGCAGCCCAGCAAACACTGCACCCGGACACCCCAGGGACTTGCCTGAGCCGTGTCCGGACTTCCGCAGATGATGGGCACATGATCATGCCGAATCTGGGCAGTGAGCAGCGGAAACGCCGGATTTGGCCGGTCGGGGTCGTGTTACTACACGCGGCGGCGGGTCGCTGTGGGGGCGGTCAGTCGCTGGTGGTGGTGAAGTCGAAGTAGCGGCCGGGTTCGGGCAGGCCCAGCATGGCGAGGATGGTCTTGTGCCCGGCGGTGAGCGCGGAGCGCTGGGCGACCCGTCCGTGCTGGGTGGCCAGGGTGACCAGGTGTAGGCGGTCGAGTTCGTGGCGGGTGTTGCGCCAGGTATCGCCGACGGCGTTCTCGATGACCCTGATGAGTAGCAGCGCCAGCCAGCACAGCTGGACGTGGGCGCGGATGCGGTCCTCGCGGTGATGGAACACCGGGCGCAGCCCGAGCGCGCCCTTCATGTCCCGCCACCCCCGCTCGATGTGGGTGAGCTGCTTGTAGGCGGCGGCGAGGTCGTCCGGGGTGAGGGTGAGGTCGGAGGTGCGTAGCAGCCACTTGCCGTCCAGGTGCTGCTCGCGGCGGATGGCGGCGTGGTCGACCCGCAACAGCCCGGCGGGGGTGCGGCGCAGGTAGCGGCGCAGCCCCGGCTTGGCCTTGAGCGAGCCGACCAGCTCGTCGCGGCGCCGCCCGCTCCAGGTGTCGGAGCCGTCGATCAACTGCTC
>DATDMG010000072.1:0-3269 GCA_036518955.1 Kineosporiaceae bacterium
GGCCCCACCACCCGGTCCGGGCCGCCGGCCGGGTCGGAGACGGTCACCGCCGGGTAGAAGACGGCGGCGTTCCGCCCGGTGATCC
Source organism: Kineosporiaceae bacterium (assembly GCA_036518955.1). Lineage (GTDB taxonomy): Bacteria > Actinomycetota > Actinomycetes > Actinomycetales > Kineosporiaceae > DATDMG01. The sequence continues at coordinate 86 of DATDMG010000072.1, forward strand.
CGGTGACGGGCAGCGCGGCCCGGGCCCCGGTGACGGCGTGGGCGAGGGTGTCCCAGGCGAAGGGCGGATCGAGCAGCAGGACGGCGCGGCGGTCCTCGCACAGCAGCGCCGCAGCGTCGACGACCGTCGCCCACTGGTCGTCCCGGTTGTCCGCCGCCCCGCCCGCGGGCGGCGGCAGCTGCGGCGGGATCACCAGGAGGTTGAAGATGTCGACGTCGAGCAGCGCGTAGATGCCGGTGTGGGCGGCGGGGTCGCCGAGAACGTCCTTCGTGCTGAGCCTGACGTCGTTGACCTTGCTCGAGGCGGCGTCGTGGACGTCGTCCGGCACGGTGTCAGGGACCGTCCCCGAGACGCCGACCACGTCGGACGTCGCCAGCAGCCGATCAAGGTGGCGAGTGGCCCGGGCGGCGTCGACGGACCCGTGGAACGTCTCGGTCCGGGCGGCGGTCCCGGAGCCGGACGTCACCGTCAGGGTGTACGCCTTCGGGTCGCCGGCCGGGTTGTCGGTGGTGTCCTTGCGGGTCGTCGCGGTGAAGGCGCCGGCCGCGCCGGGCTGCTTGGCCACGAGCGTGGGGCCGTTGGCCAGGGCCAGCCGGCTGTACTCGGGGTCCTTGCCCACCCGGACGACGACAGCCTCCGAGCCGCCGTTGAGGAAGAACTGGTAGACGGCGTAGCTCAGGTCGCTGCCGCTCCACAGGCCACCGAACGTGGTCTCGAAGTCCGACCAGGTCGTGACGGTCGTCGGCGTGGTGGGCCCGGTGAGTGCCAGGCCGACGAAGGCCGCGACCGACGTCTTCACCCCCACGATGGGGCGGACCGGGCTCTCGACCTCCTCCAGGTACACACCGGGGTAGGTGAACTGTCCCACCATGAGCTTCCCGCCTTCCTCGCCGGCACCGGTCGGACGCTGGAACACGGCCAGCATCCGGGTCGGCGGTCACAGGGGCGTCACCGCGCCGTCACCCAGGGCAAGAACTGGTGCTGGATGCTGCCGTCCGGCGGGTGGCACCGCGGACGACCGCGGCGCCACCGTGGGAAAGGCTCCCGACGCCGCCCCCGGCACCCGCTCCTCGCGGCCTCGGCCCGTGGGTCGCGGTGACGGCCGGGTGACGGCGGTCGCGGCACCCTCGTGGCATCGGACCCGCGGATTCCGGAGTTCACCATGCACGAACACGCCAGAGCCGCCGTCCCCCCGCCCGCCCCCGAGCCGCTGCCGGAGCGTCACCTGGCGCAGCGGGATGGGGCCGCCCCGGGCCAGCAGGCACGCGGGCTGCGACCGGCTCCCCGGGGGCGGCGGCCGCCGCCGGCCGGCCTGCCCGCGGCCGCCCGGGACGGCATCAGCGGGACCGGGACGCCGCTGGAGGGCGGTCTTCGTGCCCGGATGGAGGCCGCCTTCTCCCAGGACCTCTCCGCGGTGCGGGTGCACTCGGACCCGGCCGCGCATCGGGCGGCTCTGGCACTGCACGCGCGGGCCTTCGCCGTGGGCGACCACATCGTCCTGGGCCCCGGGAACGGCCAGGGCGACACCGAGCTGGTCGGCCACGAACTGGCGCACGTCGTCCAGCACCGGCCCGTGCCCGGCGGCGCCGCGGGGCCGGCCACGGGCGGTCCCTCCGGCAGTGGGCCGTTCGAGCAGGAGGCCACGGCAGCGGGGGCCCGCGCGAGCGCCGGGCAGGCGGTGGCGGTCGCGGCACCCGGCGGCGCACCCGCGGTCCAGCTCGACCGCCTGACCTTCGGCGCCGGCAGCACGCAGGTCGTCGTCGAGAACGGGGTCGTCACCGTCAACGGCACGAAGATCCCCGCGACTGCCGGGAGCGACGGACGTCTCTGGTTCCGCAACCGGGAGATCGTGCTGGACCGGTCCGGAGTACTGCGCTACCGGGACCGTTACACCGTGTGCTTCTCCTGCAACCCCGACTACTACGAGGGTCCGCGATGGACGGCGAAGGCCGGCACGGCGCTTCCTGAGCTGGAGGGCACGTTCTACGACACCGCGGCCCGCCGGTGGACGCTGCGTCGCGAGCCGGTCGTGACCACGGCGGTGGTGCAGCCGCCGGGCGGCGCCGCTGCCGGCGCCCCACCGGGGCCGGTGAACCCGGCCCTGCAGAGCCGGGTCGAGCGGGCGGCCGCCGCCCGGGAGCAGTTCGAGGCCCGGGTGAACCAGGCCATGGCCGAGGGCCGGCGGACCCGACCGGACGCCGAGCGGATCGTCCGTCAGCGGCTCCGGGAGGGACTGGGCCGGTCCGGGCTCGGCGAGTTCGAGTCCGGCCAGACCTACGCCGTTGTCGAGGAGGAGCTCGAACCGGGGCTGACCCGACGCACCACGACCGGCGCCGTCCACGGCGGGGAGGTGCCCACGGTCCAGGTGCCGTCCACGGAGCTCAAGACGCGCCTGGGGGAGCTCAACCGGAGGCTGGGCGAGACCTTCCGCTTCAACGAGCAGACCCTGAACCACGCCGAGGTGCGGGCCATCGTGCGGACGCCGACGGCCACGACGTTCTACGTGAACCGCGACATGTGCAGCAGCTGCGAGCGGTTCTTCCTGCTGGAGGCACGGGCCCAGGGACGCGAGATCACCGTCGTGGCCCCGTCGTCCACGAAGGTGTTCACCCCGGACCTGCAGATCGTGGAGTACCGGCCGGGCGTCGTCTACGAGCGCCGCGCGGCGATCAGCCGGGCCGAGGGCGTCTCCACGCTGGAACTCGGCGACCAGCCGGCCGTGACCCACTCGGTGCGTCCGGTCCAGCGCACGACGCCGGTCTCCGAGTCCGAGCTGCCGCCGTCCGAGCGGCCGCTGGCACGCCCGGCGGCGAGCGGGGACACCGCCCGGGCCGGCGGGACGGCGGCGGCCGAGGCAGAGGGTGCCGGCGGGTCGGCAGCCCGGGCCACGCCCGCCGAACCCGGCACCGGAACCGCCCCTCGCGCAGCTGTCCCGGAACCGGCGACGAAGAAGCCGACGCCGCCGGAGGCGCCGGGGCCGCGCGGCGCAGCCCGCCCCGGCTCCGTGGAGCTGCCCGGCGTCGCCCGCCCCGGCGCCGCGGGACCGCGCGGATCGGCGGTGGCCGAGGCCGCCGAGAGCGGGCTGGGCCGGACGGCGGCACGCGCGGGCGCCGGGGGGATCCGCCGCTTCGCGCTCGGGGCCGCCGGATCGCTCGCGGAGGCGGCACTCGGCGTCGCGTTGCTC
>DATDMG010000073.1:0-5418 GCA_036518955.1 Kineosporiaceae bacterium
GTCGCGCTGGGTGAGCCGTGTCTCGCCGGGTGCGGCCGCGCGTCCGGCCCGAGGGACGGTGACGAACAGCGGCTCCGAGAGCGCGGACGGCGAGGACGCCGCGCGCCGGGCCCGCACCGCCAAGTACTCCCGCATCGGCACCAGGACCGGCGGCGCCAGCGGCACCAGGTCGCGGGTGCCGCCCTTCTTCAGGTAGCGCAACACCACGTGCGCGCCGTCCCGGTCGACGTCGGCGAGGTCGGCACCGACGACCGCGCTCACCCGGAGCCCGGTATGGAACAGCATGGTCACCAGGACCGCGTCGCGCCACGAAGCTTCGCTCGCGTTGCGCCGGGCGCGCTGCTCGGCGTGCGCGAGCAGCCGGACGGTCGAGGGCAGGTCGAGCGCCGGCAGCGGCGGCAGGTCGCCCGTCCGTGGCCGGGTGACGGCGTCCACGGGGTTGCGCGTCGTCACCTCGTTGGAGACCAGGTAGCGGTACCAGCTCGACACGGCGGCGAGTCGGCGTGCCACGGTGGTCGCCGCGGCCGGGCGGTACGCGCCGTCCGGGTCGGACACCGTGAGCGTGGCCTTCCAGGCGTCGAGATCCGCGCGCCGCGCCTGGCGCGGATCGAGTCCGGTGCGTTCGCACCAGCCCAGCCAGCCGGCGAGGTCGGCGAAGTAGGCGCGCCTGGTGTGGTCGGACTTGTCGGCCTCCAGCCACAGCACGGTGAGCGTTCGCAGGGCGTAGCGGGGGTCGGGCTCGGCCGCCGGATCGGGTAGCGCGGGTAACGCGGCGACCGCGTCGGTGAGCCGGCGTCGGTCGGCACCGGGCGGCAGCCGGTCAAGTGCTCCTGGCAACTGATCGGGGAGCCTCGGTGCCCCATCCGGGGACCTCTGCGTTCCCTCCGGGGATCTCTCCGGCCGGCGTTCCGTCGCGGGGTCACTGGGACTGGTCGTCGGCCCCTCGGAGCCGCTGTCCCCGGGGAGCAGTGCAGAAAACCATGCCGTCATAACAGGGATTATCACTGCATGGCCTGTCGCCTGATAATTCACGTTGGCCGGACGTGAAATAGTTACTCGACCTACAGACGCGGAATCGAGCGAGGGGGATCGGCGATGGAACCCGGACCGGAGGGACCGGAGGGACCGGAGGGACCGGAGGACGGCACCGGCACCTGCGCACTCGAGAGCTGTGACCTGCCCTTGCCGGAGCGGGCGCTGGACGACCGGGGCCGCCGACGGGCCGGCCGCCGGCCGCGGTACTGCAGCAAGGCTCATGCCGACCAGGCGTCTCGGCAGCGACGAGCCGCCGGCTTGGCGGCCGTGACCGAGCCCCTCGCTCAGGCGCAGGACCTGGGCGAGCGGCTCCTGCCCGTCGGCCGGGAGCTCTTGGATGCGGTCGGTGCCCTGGTCGCCGGGCTGGAGTCGGTGCAGTCCGGGGCCATCGCCCGGATCGAGGCGGCCGAGGCCGAGGTGGCCGAGGCCCGGGAGGCCGCAGCGGCGGCGGAGGGGCGGACGGAGGACGCGGACCAGGCGCGGCGTCGCGCGCTGGCCGAGGTGCGTGAGGCGGTTCAGGCCCGGGACGCGGCGGTCCGTGAGGCCGCGGCGGACCGCAGGGACGCCGAGCGGGTGCGCGACCAGGCGTGGGAACAGGTCGCCGCGCATGAGCGGGCCCGGGGACAGTCGGAGGCCGCCCGGCAGGCGTCGGAACACGCCATGGAACAGCTCGCCTCCGAGCTGCACCGGGTGACCCGGCTCCTCGAAGCCGAGCGGGCCGAGGCCGCGGCCCTCCGCGAGCGGCTGGCCGCGGCGGAGCGGGACGTCGAGCGCTCGCACGCCGAACGTCAGGCGGCACGCAACGCCACGGCGGTGCTCGAGACCAGCCGTGCGGACCTGGCCGCCGAACGGGACCGGTTGGTCGCGGAGCTCGACCGTGCCCGGCGCGAGACCGACGACGCCCACGCCGCCGCACAGCGCGCGGAGGAACAGCGGGCCGTCGCGACGGCCGAGCTCGCCGATCGCGAGGAGCGCGTCCGCGAGCTCGGGCTGGCGCTGGCCGAGCAGCGGGCCCGGACCGAGCTGGCCGAGCAGCGGGCCCGGACCGAGCTGGCCGAGCGGCGGGCGGCGGACGCCCGCGCCGCCGCCGACGCCGGGACGCAGGCGCTGGAGCAGCTGCGTGGCCTCCTGGCGGGGCTGCGGCCGGGCGCCGACGGGGAGCAGGAACCGGAGGGACCACGACCACACCTACATGATCAACTGTAGGCTCCGACTGGACGTGACCCGGCGCCCTCACCGCCACGCGACGGGCCGCGGCGAGGCCGGGGATCGTCCGTCACCTGATTCTGGAGGAGCCGCCGCTCGCGGAGCCGTGGTCCAGCCCGGCCCGCTGGGCCCGGGATTTCATCGCGGAACGGCGGATGCTGGTGTGGGCCATGATCGGGTCGCCTGCCCGGTGACCGTGTTTCGCGGCTCGACCGCCCCCGACGTCCTCACGCCGGCGAACGCACGCCGGATAGCGCAGCGCTGTCGCGGCGGATGCGATCGTGACGAGCGCGACCGGTCACCAACGTGCGCCGCTGGCGGCTTCTCGGCCGCCTCCGGCCATGTGATCGCCCACGGGTGACGCCGACCTCACCTATCCGCTCGACCTGCTGCCCGCGCTACTGGCCGACTTCGAGGCTCGCGGCGTGGACTTCGTGACGACCGACCGGCTGCTGAAGTCCAACCGCCGGGCCATGAAACCGTCCCACGCGGTCGGCAACCACGTGCTTTCCGTCGCGGCCCGCGCGCTGTTCGGGCACGGCTTCCGTGACTCGCAGTCCGGGATGTGGATCCTTCGTCGCGAGGTGTGGAAGGGTCTCGACGTTCGCTCTGTCCAGCCTCTACGATTCCGCATCGATCGACCTCCGCGTGCCCGCTGCGCAGCAGGCACCCGTCCTCGACTGACGCGCGCCACGCGCTGCGCTCCCGCCAGGTGGCGGGTGAGTATCCGCCGTTCTGTCGAGGCGTGAGAACGAATCTGGCCTTAGCGTCGTTAGGCGCCGAACTCCCTCTGCGGGCGGTGTGGCCATCCCCGGGACGTCCACACGCACCTGCGCGCCGGCACCGACTGCTCCCTCTGCGAGTGCCCTACCCGGCGAAGTCCCCGCCGCCGGATCTCCTTCGGTTCGCTCCGCCTTCGAAGCGGGTGTCACCGTGGCGAGCGACACCGCGGGCCGGTCTCGTGACCGCGGCCGCGACTACGCAGTGGGGCGACGCGGTGGATACGGAACTCGAGGCGGAGATCGCGCTGATCCGGCGGGACCTGAGCGCACGCCGAGCATCGTCGGCCTGGGCCGTGGTCGACCAGCATTGGACCGGGCTGCCGCTGGCCGCGCTGGAGGTTGCCCTACTCCTGCGACGGGGCTCCGGGGTGGGGCAATCACGCTGGCCGCCAGGCGGTCAGCTCCCCTTGCAGCACGCAGCCTGCCGCTCGACCTGCTGCGCCACAGCAGCCATGCTCACCCGCCGGGCAACGAAGCTCCGCCAGCACAAGTCCCTAGATCGGGAGCCGTCGTACAAGGCGTGACGGATAAGCTGCGGCATGCTCATCGAGACATCTCCCGAGCCGATCAAGGGCGTTATTTTCGACTTCCACGCCACCCTGGTGGGGGGTGGCGACGCCTCCCGCTGGATCGACGCCGCTCTTTGCCTCTTGGCTCAGGACGGAGGCATGGAGCCGAACCTGAGCGCCAGTCGTATCGCGGGTCTGCGTAAGCACCTTGACAAGATCTGGCAGCATGCCCACGCGATAGATCCCAAGAGCGAACGCGATCTCAGCCGGGCTCGGCATCGGGATGTCTTCAGCAGGGCGGTCGCGCTGTACCCCGACATCACACCCGATCTGATCGCGGCGCTGTACGAGGTCATGCCGGATCAGTGGGTGCCTTTCGATGACACCCTTCCTGTACTTCAAGAACTGCAGTTGCGCGGCGTCAGGGTTGTGGTGTTGTCCAACATTGGACTGGACATTCGTCCCCTCCTCGATCGAATCGGTGCGAGTGCTCTACTCGACGGTGTCGTGCTGTCCTTCGAGGTGGGTATGGTGAAGCCCGACCCGGCGATCTACGCCCGCGCATTGGAATTGCTCAAGGTTCCTGGCAAGAACGCCTTGATGGTCGGCGACAGTCCGAGGGACGACGTCGGCGGAGTGTCCCTGCAAATTCGAACATTGATCTTGCCATGCACGGAAGGCCCGGTGCGAGGACTGGCCACGGTTCTCCAAATTGCCGGGAAAGAGAGGTAATCACCTTGTCGGTTCGCGCGGCCAAAGAGCGACGAGCGTGTGCTGGTCTGGCCACCTCGATTGAGGCGTCCCGGGACGGCGATCACGCGGGTGCTGCCGCACGAAGCGTTCCCGAGTCATGCCTTGTAGACCTCATGGCGGTGCCACGTGATGTGGTGGCGGGCCGGTAGCTGGGTTCCGGGCGGGCCGTAGGACGCGGCCGTGGAGGTCGTACACCTGTCGGCCGGCGGGTGTACGCGCGGTGAAGTGTGAACGGGTATGCGGCGCTTCGTGCGGCCGAAGTCCGAGACGGTGGTCCGTAGTCTTGGAGAAGTCGTGCCAGCCGTTCCTCAACCTGCGACCAGCTCAGGGCGCTGGTTCCGGTCGATGCGAGTTGTCCGAGGGCGAGCAGGACCAGCAACGGCTTGTACGGTGACCGCTTGCCGTCATGCTGATGCTGCCGGAGCCGGGTCAAACGCTCGACCACGGCGTCCGCCGTGGACTGCATGCCGCCGATCGTGCCAGGTGCGAGGTCCACCGTCCGCACCAACGCACGGATCTGGCGGCCGACTACACGGCTGCTGGGATGCGCCCCTGGGCATCGACGTCCCCGGGCGCGTGGCGGTTCTCGGCGGTGAGCGGTTCAGCCTCACCGGGCGCGAGTTCGACCTGCTGGTCCACCTCGTGTCGCACGCCGGTGAGGCGTTCAGCCGCGAGCGGCTGATGCGCGAGGTGTGGGAATGGGACTTCGGTGACACCTCCATGGTCACCGTCCAGGTGCGGCGGCTGAGGGAGAAGGTCGAAGCCGACCCGGGAGCGCCGAAACGCCTCGTCACGGCGTCGGGTGTCATCGCGGTGATCCTCGCCTTCTACGGGGTGTACTTCCTGCTGGCCCTGCCCCTGGTGCGGCTGAGGGCCCGGACGCTTGCGATCATCGCGGCCGTGCTGGCGGCCGTCGCTCCGCAGGCTGCCTTCGGCGTCTCGAGCCTTCTGTTGAGCGGTGACGTCGTCGACCGCATCAACGCTTACGACCCCCTCGAGCGGCTCGGCGGGAACGGGCTGCTGAGCCTGCTGCTCAACGGGTTCTACCCGGCCAGCACCTGGATGCCCTTCGTGATCGCCGGGATGGCGCTCGGCCGGCTCGACCTGGCCGCCCGGGCGGTGCAGCGCCGGCT